>JACCWL010000060.1 GCA_013697645.1 Tatlockia sp.
GCGCTTGTTTCTCCTATCAATTAAAACAGTGCAAAGGAGCTTGTATTGAGGAGGAACTCGCTGAGTCTTATAATGCACGTGTGAATGAAGCAGTTGCCCATTTTAAAGAAGACCTCTGGCCTTTTAGGGGTGCTATTGCCATTAAAGAGCAGGATGAATTAAATAAGCTAGGCCACTATTTAGTGTTTAATCAATGGCGGCAAATCGGTGTGGCTTTTAATGAGTCATCACTTGTGACGGTTGCAAAGCAAACAGTGCCCCATTCTGAGTTTGATACTTATAAAATATTGCGAAGCTTTTTAAAAACAAAAACGCTGCAAACTGAACTGATAGAGTTGGAGTCTGGATAGTCTTATATTAAGTGACTTTCTATCAAAAGTGAGTTTCAAATTTAACCCAAAAGGCTTATCTTTTCATTAATCTGGAATCGCAATTGGGAAGGAGGAAAAAAGTCGTTTTAATTCAGGATAGAATTTAACGCCCTCTGTTTTTTCTCTATTCCAATTTCTCGTAAGTTTTTCATCGTCAATAGAAACCACACCAACTCTTTTTCCCTCAGCTAAAGCCTCTATCACAAAATCTTCCACATTATTGTTGTATACCTTTTCTGAATTTAAAAGGAGTTCTGCGATTAAGGAATTCGCCAAGTAATAATTAGTCATCCAACCGTTTTCATGAATAGCTGGATTAGCATTTCGTAAATCATTAAATTCAATCTGAGCTTTATCTGAAAACCAGATAGAGACCTTTCCTTTCTTTCTAAATGCCAATAACTCTTGTAAGCGTTCAATGGTTTCCAAGTCATATTGATAAATTTCAATCAGACTTGAGGTATCAATATAAATGTGCATCAGGATTCCTTGATGATTAATGGGGTTAATTGCTAATTGAAAATGAAGTGCTCGCAGAATTAATAACAGTGAATTTAAGGTAGGATTGCCGTCCTTTGATAATAAGGTATAGAGTTTTTCTCGATTGAGATTTGTTTTCTTAGAAAGGGAAGAGATGCCACCTTGCGCCATAGCTTCCGCACGTAGTTTAGAAAGAAATTCTTCTTTATTGAATTCGTTGTGTAGCTCATCCAACTTTTCATCGAAAGAAATCATTTATACCGGAAGTCATTAAATCATTCGTCAATTGTAGCTTATAAGAAACAAATCGACAATACAGAATGTATTGCAAAGTCAAAACAACAATCGAACATTAGAGAGTCATAGATAGATAGATTTCTGATTCTTCAAAAATAAAGCATTGAAAAAGCATTAACCAAGTGCTCAGATATATTCAAATTCTAATGAAAAATAAAGAGTTGAGATTACCCGCATCTCATTTTGTAAAATTTAGTTTATCAATGCGTTAGAGATGAATTAGGGCCTAATAGGCATAGCGCTCCAGAATTTGCGCTGTTACAGACAATTATTTTCATTAAATTGATTAAAAAAACGAAGGACTCTTATGTTAATGCAGTTGTTTTAACGGTCATTATTCAGATACATTAATTTGAGCGCTCATTTCAACCTATGAACTTTTTGTTATAGGCCCAAATTCGGATTCACCTACTAAATTCATTATAATACTAAAGCTTATGTTTAAGAGAGGACTAGCTGTCTTTTGTGTGCAAAAGCTCCACCTTAATTAGTATACCGGGAGTATCTATGTCTATTGACCACAATTTTTTGGAAGCTGTACAAAAAAACGATATTAAAAATATACAAGACTGCTTAGATAAAGGAGCCAATATTAATGCACGTGATGCAGAGGGCCGTACTGGACTTCATATCGCTGCTTGGCATAATTGGGATGAAGTAGGTCAACTTTTATTAGCCCGAGGTGCCAATATAGAAGCTCAAATGTGTGACAGTGGCACGCCATTGCATGATGCAGTGGCTTTTGGTAGTGAGGAGATGGTAAGGCTTTTACTCGATAATGGCGCCAATATTCTTGCACGAGATGAACGTGATTGGACGGTATTATTTTACGCAATAACTGAGGGAAAAATAAATATCGCGCGTACATTGTTAGCACAAAACCCTGAATTAGCTCATTTAACAAAATTTAATAAAATTTCAGCAGGTCACCTTTTACCTCATTTTCAACAAACCTCAATCGAATTTGCAAATCTGTTATTGGAGTACAATGTTAATTTAGATTGCGAGGATGATTATCAATGTACGCCCTTGCATGAGGCAGCAAAAAGTGGTCATTTAGAATTGACTCAAGTATTAGTCCAGCGAGGTTCTAAAGTATTTAAGGTGAACGTTGATGGTTTTGTGCCAGAGGAATTGGCGAATCAACAAAGAAACCCAGAGGTTGTAGACTATCTGCAAGAGAAAGTCATTTCTCGCCAGAAAAAAACTGAAAAACGGTTTTTTGATAAGAATAGAAACCTAAGTACAAGAACAACAGAATCGTTTAATAAAATTTATAATATGCTGATAACTCCAGATAACCCACAGAATACGCTAACCGCTAATGGACTCACCGGACGACACTTGATAACTGCTGAAAGCACAGCCCTGAAATCCGCAATGAATGGAGTGCCTCCAGAGGAGTTGAGGAGTGCGCAGTCAATAGCTGAGCGAACTCAAATCCATAATGCAGGGTATCGCGATCAAAATAAAGCTAATTTTAACTGGCCCCGACTGCGTTATCACTATAGTTTAGGGGTTAATCGTTCAAATCAGAAAACAAAGCAAAAAGACACTCTTTGTAGTCAGCAAATCCCACTTTTTGGTCACCTTGGTAATTGCTTTTTGAGAGGAATTGGCAAATATGGAGAAAAAGAATCGCAAGATATTATGCAAGTTATTTATACCCTCACTAAAAATGATCTAAATTCCCCATCTAATCTGTTGAAAGAACAAGCTATGGCAAGCTTGTTTCGATTTTGTCTTTGTTCGGGGACTCCAATCACTGTGCAACTTTTAAAACAAAGTGGTCTTATTCATGAAAGGGATGTGGGAGTTAATGACCAAATTCTTTCTCGTTTAAATCGTATTTGGTTTTTGACCGGAATTAAAGAAGTTAGCCGTCGTATGCTGGATAAAACAGTGGATTTGCCTTTGGCTTTAGCCTATATCCAAGGATTACACCTGGTGGAGGATGGTTATCTTAGTATGCAAGATTTATTTGCTGACAATGCAATCTATGGTTTACCCACTGCCAGTAAATTACAAGAGCCAGCAATTTGCTCATTGGCAAAGCAGATGTTAATTGCACTTAATGTGTTATTTGCAAAAACTTATCCTCAACTCAATTATACTTGTGAAGATTATCACCAGTTATTAATTTATGGTTTTGGAGGAGCTGATGAAAGTGAGGGTTTAGCTTACGAATCTTTAGATGATGAAGGAACATCCGATTTAATCAGAAACAGGATGTGATTTATAGAGAATGTTATTAGCCCTTCTGTATTGCTGAAGGGCAGCTACACTAGTTCCAGACGCTCCCTTCAAGGTGCAGTTTTTAAAGTCAATGTTATCTTTACAAATTTACATGACACCAATCCTTGTGATTTAGCTCCCCTTATCAATTGTCTTGCTAAGTGGGTTAATGGTATGGTTAAAAGGCTGTATCTTCACAAATTATTATTAATGTGGGCTCATTTTCATAAGGAAGAAAAAATGAATAAAGATATTTTTGAAGGCAATTGGGAAGAAATTAAAGGTAAAATGAAGCAGAAGTGGGGCAAGCTCACCGATGATGATTATGATCAACTGAAAGGTAGCCAACAGGAAATTTATGGCAAGTTACAAAAGCATTATGGCTATTCAAAAGAAGAAGCGGAAAAAGCGGTTAAAGATTTTAACAACGACTAAATTGAAAGAATAATTCTTGATCTTACCTTGATCCATTATGAAAGAGGTAAGATTGAGTGTTAGCCTCACTCTCCATACAAGCCCACCCACTTTAAAATCAATTTCTACTATAATTCTTTACAAAACCTCGATTAAACTGTATCTTGATAAATGTTAACATTTTTCATGACGGGTGTAATGATGTCGAATCACGGTGGTAGAAGAGAAGGCTCAGGGCGAGAAAAACGAGAAGGAACGAAGCATGTACGCATTCCTTTGTCTAAAATGGACGTTGTGCGGGCCATTAAAGATCCCAATTACCAGCACACGATTCCGCTTTATTCAGGCAGTGTGGCAGCAGGGCTTCTCTCGCCAGCCGATGATAATATCGAAGACCATATCAATCTTCAACAATACTTAATAAAACGTCCTGAAAAAACGTTTTTAGTGAGAGCAAGTGGTGACTCGATGATCAATGCGAATATTAAATCGGGCGCTATGCTTATCGTTGATAACTCAAAGCAAGCTACGGACGGAAAGATTGTCGTTGCCGTTATCAATGGGGAATTGACGGTTAAACGGTTATCGCTTAAATCGGGTGGAGTGCTGTTATTACCGGAAAACCCAAACTATTCCCCCATAGAGGTGACCCAAGAGATGGATTTTTCCCTTTGCGGTGTGGTTACTCACGTGATTCATCAAACTTAACCCCTAAAATTTCCTTTTAATCTTAATTTAGGTTAGTGAATTGAACTGACTTAAGGAGTTCTTTACCCAAATTTTGGATGAAGAAGTTGATAAGGAGTAAACAATGAAACGCATTTTGCTTGTAGAAGATGAATTGGAATCTCGTCTGATTATCCAGTTCATGTTGGAAGTACTTGGATGTCAGGTGGATTGTGCGCACGATGGTGAAGAGGCGGTCGAGATGGCGTGTCATCGTCACTACCATTGCATCTTAATGGATATTGGTCTGCCTAAGCTTGATGGTTTTAAAGCCTGCAAACTCATTAAACAACACCAAGCGCAAGGGCGTTCATGCCCTCTCACCCCTATTGTAGCATTAACGGAATTAATGCAAATTGAGCATCTGGATAATTGCCTTGAAGCGGGGATGAGGACCATTCTTTTTAAGCCCCTACAGGCTCGACCTGTGCAACGCCTGGTTGATTCCTTACGCGTGGTTGAAATCACTGGGAATACCAAGGCGTTAAAACCACGCTTTAGGGCGCGTCAATGGCCTACACCTTCTATGGGGCAGTTAGGGCTATAGTAACCCATTGATTGCATTAGTGCCCAATGGGTAGTATGCCGGAATTGAAGAAATAATTAGAATAATAAATCGTTTAGGGATTAGTAATGAGTGCTATTAAGAGACAGATAAGATTGACTTGTCTATTACTAGCTCTATCCCCTTACTATCAGCGCAAGTGCTGCAATCGTTTTCCCAAGCAAAATGAGTAGCCAAGGAAGTATTTGCAACCCATCGCCTCACACTCTACTGCCATTGCGCTTATAACGAGAGACATGTCATCGACTTAACCAGCTGTCAGATGCAAAATGCGTCTTTAATTAGCATACGTGCCCATCGCGTAGAATTTGAACACATGGTTCCGGCCGAACGCTTCGGCCGTCAATTTCCTTGCTGGCAAGAGGCGACTTGTGAGCGTCACGTTAAGGGATATAAGGGAAGGCCATGCTGTAGCAAAATCGATAGTCAATTTCGCCGTATCGAAGCGGAACTTTATAATTTATGGCCAGCGGTAGGGCTGGTGAACCAAGCCAGGTCTAATTATCCTTATGGGCTTGTTAGTTTAGATATCGGATTTTACGGCTGTAATTTTAAGCTTAATAAAAAAGAAAGAAGAGCGGAGCCTGACGATAAGGCTAAGGGAATTGTTGCTCGAGCTAATTTATTCATGAGCGATTACTATAACCCATTCACTCCTTCTGAAAAGCAACTGTTTGAAAAGTGGAATAAAGCCTTTCCGCCCGAAGCTTGGGAAAAAGAATGGGCTACGCGTATTGCCGCAATTGAGGGCTATGAAAATCCCTACATTACAGGGAGAGGGTAGTCTGATTTTAGGTTTTTCGTTTCACCTGATTGAAGTGTATTAAAAATGCTACGCGCGTAGCATAAATTAAATAAGTACTTCTATCATCTCTTGTTGTAGCCCATTCGTCTTCACTATCTAAATGGGCTAGGCCCAGTAAGAGTACGATAGGGTTCATCCCACAATCTCCTTGGATTGAATAATGGCTTTCTATTCTCTGAGCAATTCCGCGCGAAACGAATAGCGAGTTCTTGCCGTCACCAGTGTTTGGGGAATGGTATCGCTCACACCAGGTTTTCCATAGATTTCACTATCCAACCATTGTTTTTCTTCGTGCAGCTTGTCATTTGAAATACAAAGATACCAGCCTTTCGGTAATTGTCCTGTTCCATCAGCCCAACGGTAGTTTCGTGCTTTTAAATGGTCTTTCTTATCGAAAGGGGCATTGGCCGCAGAAAGCAGCGTTTCTTTTTTTCGGACATTCGCTTTTAATTCCTCAAAAGCACCTTCTTCTTGGATTAACACATTAAATGTGGCCCAACAATCATTGATAGCACGATGACCGTCATAAAAATAACCCAATTTAAAGTTGAGGTAATCAAGTTTAGAGCTTTCAAAACCACGCGCTTTCCAATCCATGTCTTTAATGGTGCAAGCAAAAGGTAGGTTTTGGATTAGCGTTTGCAAAGGTTGAGGGGTTTGCAATTCTAAAAAATTTCTATCAAAGGATGAATTATGGCAAATGACAAGATGTGATTGGTTTAAGTGTTTAGTGACATAAGTCCAATCGATGGCTTTCCCTTTAACATCCTCATCCCGAATTTTAGTGATTTTTGTAATCTCAGGAGGAATGGGTTTACCAGGATCATTGAGTTGGTTGTAGGTTTCAATTACCTCTAAAATGCCATCGGTGTTGGAGAAAACAAACGAAAGCAAACCCAATTCAATAATTTCATGACTCTTTGCATCAAGCCCCATCGTTTCAGTATCAATGAGGGTTGCAATAAACACTTTGGAATCGGAAGAAGGGCGCTTGGCAAAGGTCGTAGGAACCCGCTGGAGAATTTTATAATCAGGTTCTTGAGCTAATTGCTTGAAAAGGGCTTCGTTCATAAATATTTAAGTCAAATAAAAAAGAGTTTAAAAGAAATTTATTAGAATTACTAATGACTTAGCTAAAGCAGGGCATCTTCTTTTAGGCTTACCTAAACCCGTTGTAGCAAGTGTTTCAAGGGCATTGGAGATCTGAAGTGACCCACCCTCACGGATCGTACCCCCTTTAATCAAAATTCCACGAAAGCTCGGGGATGTCATTATTTTCTTCTGTAGAAAAGCAGGAGAAAAAAGAATAGGTTCCTTGAGTTAGTGGCTTAAAATCATTGGCAATTCTTGCGACTAAATACACTTGCCCAATAAGAGGTATGAAAAAAGCCAATGGCGCTATTTCATCGAGAAATCGACAGATGAGTAAGAGTAAATCACTAGATGGTGCTTTTATATTAGCGTTATCTTCAGGGCTGCATTGGTTAACCGGTAATGCAATTTCTGAGGATTTCTCAATCTCCAGCGGCTCATTTTTTTGAGATTTAGTTTCCTCAATGTTAGTTTCATCCACCAAAGGTTCTTTGCTAAAAAATTCTAATTCTAAGGCGCGTTTTAGGTCATCTTCAACAGCCTCTGTAGTTTTGCAATGAGCTCCTACTAATTTTAAACCGTATTCAGCTAAGTCATCATCGGTAATAACCTTAATTGGTTTTTTAATCTCAACTAAGAAATCAGAGTTCCCATCAGCAAAAGTCAGGAGGCAATGGTCTATTGTAGTGAAGCCTGTTGCTTTGGGGTATTGGGCTTTGATAGCCTCATAAAAAGTGATTGATTGCGAGGCTGTTGCCAAGCTAAAGGAACAAATAGGGGAGTATAA
>JACCWL010000077.1 GCA_013697645.1 Tatlockia sp.
TAGGCCAGTAGCTCAATTGGCAGAGCGGCGGTCTCCAAAACCGCAGGTTGGGGGTTCGATTCCCTCCTGGCCTGCCAACTACTAGATAACTATGAAGAATTCAAATAATTCCAAAATAAAATTTAAAGAAATAATTTTGTGGTTTTCAATAGCGCTAGTCACAATCTTAGCTTTTACTGGAACTTACTATTATAAATTCTCAGGCTCAATAGAAGCTCTTATCTGGATAGGTTGGCTTGTATTAACAATGCTATTAGCATTCTTTACCACCTCTGGTAAAAAGGTCTTCGAGTTTGCTAAAGAAGCAAAAATAGAATTACAAAAGGTTGTCTGGCCAACCCGGCAGGAAACCGTTCAAACCACATCAATTGTTATGGGCATGGTTGCAGTAACCGGTTTTATTCTTTGGGGAATTGATTCTGGAATGATGTGGATAATCGCTAAATTAACACGTTTAGGTTGATAATACGGTGGAAGAGCAAAAAACAAAACAATGGTATGTCGTTCATGCATACTCAGGCTATGAAAACTTTGTTATGCGTGAAATTAGGGCGCGAACAGAGCACCACCATTTAGAAGAAAAGATTGGTGAAGTAGTCGTTCCATCCGAAGAAGTTGTGGAAATGCGTGCCGGACAAAAGCGAAAATCTACTCGAAAATTTTTCCCCGGGTACGTTCTAGTAAATATGATCATGAACGATGAAACCTGGCACATGATTCGCGCTATACCACGTGTACTTGGCTTTATTGGTGGTACTGGCCAAACGCCTACACCAATTACAGATAAAGAAGCGCAAGCGATTCTGCAACGCGTAGAAGACGGTGTTACTAAGCCCAAACCCAAAATATTATTTGAACCTGGTGAAGTGGTTCGCGTTAAAGACGGTCCATTTGTTGACTTTAATGGCGTAGTTGAAGAAGTCAACTACGAGAAAAGCAGGTTAAGAGTTGCCGTACTTATCTTCGGTCGCTCAACGCCTGTTGAACTTGAGTTTAGTCAAGTAGAAAAATCTTAAGAGTTTTGTTTGTAACAGGGGAGCACAAGTAATTTTCTGATTGTTGTTTACGAGCAGGAAGTGAAAATGCGATATACCCATAAGGAGTCATTATGGCTAAAAAAGTAGAAGCATATATTAAGCTGCAAATTCCAGCTGGTAAGGCTAACCCTAGCCCACCAGTAGGCCCTGCTTTGGGGCAGCGTGGTGTAAATATCATGGAATTTTGCAAAGCATTTAATGCAGCAACGCAAGGTTTAGAGCCAGGTTTGGCCACGCCGGTTGTTATAACCGTCTATTCAGATCGCAGCTTTACCTTTATAACTAAAACCCCACCAGCATCTGTATTGCTGAAAAAAGCTGCTGGAATTCAAAGTGGTAGCGGGGCACCCAATACTAAGAAAGTTGCAAAGCTTAGCGTGGTACAACTAGAAGAGATCGCCAAGATAAAAGAACCTGATTTAACAGCAGGAAGTCTGGCGGCGGCAGTTCGTAGCATTGCAGGAACTGCACGTAGTATGGGTATTGAAGTTGAAGGTTTAGAATAGGGGTTTGCCGTGACTAAATTAAATAAAAAGCAACAGAAAATTTCTGAAAAAGTGAAACCTGCTCATCTTTATGATGCTATAGAAGCTATTGAGGTTTTAAAAGAACTTGCTAGTACAAAATTTGAAGAATCTTTTGATATCAGTGTAAATCTTGGAGTGGATCCACGTAAATCTGATCAGGTAGTTCGATCATCAACTCTTTTACCAAAAGGTACAGGAAAAGTTGTTCGAGTAGCCGTATTTGCTCAAGGTGAAAATGCTACTAAAGCTAAAAATGCAGGTGCTGATATAGTCGGTTTTGAAGATCTAGCAGAAAAAATTAAAGCTGGTGAAATGGATTTCGATGTGGTTATCGCTACGCCAGATGCGATGCGTATTGTTGGTCAGCTCGGTCAGATTCTTGGGCCACGCGGCTTGATGCCTAATCCTAAAGTCGGTACTGTAACTACGAATGTTGAAGCAGCAGTATCAGATGCAAAATCAGGTCAAGTACGCTATAGAACTGATAAAAACGGAATAATACATTGCAGCGTAGGTAAGGTAAATTTCGCAGCTCAGGATCTAATTGAAAATATTACAGCCTTACTAACTGACTTGAAAAAATCAAAGCCTACAACAGCGAAGGGAGTCTATTTTAAGAAAATTTCGCTATCTACTACAATGGGACCCGGGTTGAGTATTGATATTGCATCAATACCTGTGTAATATACACCCCCCTTTAAACCGCTTTCACGGCATAGACCTGGTTCAATGCTGTCGAAGACCGCAGGTGCTTAAGCTTAATACCCTGCGCAGACGGTGAACCGACTCTGGGAACTCTTAGAGACGGCCACCATAACTGTCAAATCTAAATGGATTTGTACAAATTAGGAGGTCAGTAACGTGACATTATCTTTAGCTGCAAAAAAAGCCGTCGTTGAAGAGGTAACTAAAGTTGCTTCTAAGGCTATTTCGGCAGTGGTTGCTGATTATCGTGGTTTAACTGTAAATCAAATGACCCAATTAAGAACTGCAGCGCGCAAATCAGGAGTTTATTTACGAGTAGTGCCAAATACACTAACGCGTAGAGCTTTTGAAGGTACTGAATTTGCTTGTCTCAGCGAAAAATTGGTTGGTCCTTTATTTATTGCACTATCTTTGGAAGCTCCAAGTGATGCTGCAAGAATGTTAAAAGAATTCGTAAAATCATTTGATAAGCTAGAAATTAAGGCATTGGCAGTCAGTGGACAAACCTATGAGGCTAATCAACTTGATGCTATTGCAAGTCTACCCACACGTGACGAAGCATTAGCAAAATTGATGTTTGTTATGAAAGCGCCAATAGAGAAATTTGTAAGAACTCTGGCAGCCCCTAATACCAAGCTAGTTCGAACGGTGGCCGCAATCAAAGACAAGATGCAAAACTAACCACATAATCTTTAATATTTTAATTTAGGAGCTAGAAATGGCTGTATCACAAAATGATATCCTTGAGACAATTTCTAAAATGTCTGTAATGGAAGTTGTAGATCTTATCCAAGCGATGGAAGAAAAATTTAACGTCTCTGCTGCATCAGCAGCCGTTGCTGTTGCTGCACCTGCAGGTGCTGCTGCGGTTGAAGAACAAACTGAGTTCGATGTAATAATGCCTAGCTTTGGTGCAAACAAAGTTGGTGTTATCAAAGCCGTTCGTGAAATCACTGGCTTAGGTTTGAAAGAAGCAAAAGACCTAGTTGAAGGTACACCAGCAACAGTTAAAGAAGGTGTATCTAAAGACGAAGCTGCTGAAATCAAGAAAAAGCTCGAAGAAGCTGGCGCATCTGTCGAAGTTAAGTAACACCGTTGTTTGTATGTATAATAACCCAGCCCTGGTTACATGGCTGGGTTTGTGTGTTTGATGACATCAATAATTTACAGAGGAACCACCATGGCAATTGCAGAAGCTAAACCTCAACAATACTCGCATGCTGAGAAAAAAC
>JACCWL010000114.1 GCA_013697645.1 Tatlockia sp.
GTTTGCACACACTCGCAGACTTCTCGCCCACATACCCACAAGCCCAATAACAATTTATTATTTTTTTAACAAAAAGGGACATTTTTAAATTGGAGATAAAGGGGACATTTTAATTTTGGTTTGACAACTTATAAAAATATCCTTGCACAAAAAAAACATGAATGATAGAGTAATAGTCCAATATAAAAACACTCAAGACATTAAATGGCCAGCTCAGCTTTTTATCATAACATCGCTGTCTTACCTTCTCAGGTAATTGGTCTTCTATTATCTCTCCTTCTTGTGGTCATCCTCTACGAGTATTTCGCCTGGTAGGAATTACATCTGCGCCTTCCCAGGCGTTGATCTCTGTCAGATGCTTACTAAATCATTTTTATACGTGATAGTTGAGGATACGAACATGAAAAATAAAACTGAACAAACAACGCCCTTATTGGTCAAGATAGCTGAGTTGGTGCAAGGCCCTCTTTTAGGTGCGGGGGTGATGACACTTGTTACGCCCTTCTTAAAGTGGACAAACCATGTGTATAAGGGTGAAAAAATGCCGCGTGGAAGTATATTTAATTACTTTTCGGGGGCCGGAGCTTATGCTTTATCGGCCGTTCCTGGGTATGCAATCACCTTTGCTTTTAAAGCCTTACTGAACAAGAAACCCGAAGAAAGCTCTCAGCGGTATGAATTATTTAGCTCATTTGCTGCGGGTAGTCTTTCTGGGTTGGTATGTACACCTTTTGAAGCTGTGGCGCAAAATAAACAATTAACTCATAGCTCATCAACTAAAGAGATAGCTCAGCAAATGCGAGCACATCATGGCTACAGTTCTTTTTTTAGAGGAGCTACAAGCATCATGATGAGAGAAGGACTTTGGTCAACTGTATATATGACAGCGATACCCATGATGTCAGTATCATTACAGAAACAAGGAGTTGAAAAGCGATACGCTCAACTGTTGGCTATGTTGACGGTAGCAGGTGCTTATGGTTTGGTTAGTTCGCCAATAAATCAACTGCGCTATAGAAAACAGGCAGGATTAACGACACCAACTCCCAATAAAAGCTATCCGAAACATGCTAAAGATATCTTAAATCAAGATCTTAAAGCCACTAACATAGCACGAGTAGGCTTTTTCTTTAAAGCAGGTTTTCCTCGGGCTGTTACAACCACTGTGGCCGCTGGTTTGATGGTAAAAGGAACGGAATATTATAATCAGACGGTTGATTATTTCAAACCGTAATTTGGTCAATTTTCCTTGAATTGAGTAGGTCTGCTAGCGGATCTACTCCTCCTAATGATGCTTCTGCTCAGAAAATAGAGTCTCTACTTGAGAACCTGCCCCATTATTTTAATGGAGAGGCTAAAGGTGGTGCTAGGCAGGACTTATATTATAAGGTGGATTATTCTGGATATGTTAGTACACTTGAGAAGCATGGAGCTTGTTGGTTCCAGAGCCTAGTAATTTTAAAATTGCATAAACTTTAGTTCAATAACCCATAAACCTTTATTGGGTTATTGAATTTCATTAGATAAAAAACAACTATTTAGGTTTGTTATGAAAAAATATCTTTCTTTATTTCTAATCTCAACTTTATTTAGCTGCTCCACTTCCTGGGCAAGCCAATTACCTGCTCCTATTTTTGAATCTGTGGGTGAGGGTGGTTTTAAGGCTGATACCCACATTCCTTTAGCGCAAAAATATTTTAACCAAGGTCTGGTTTTTTTTATGGGTTTGATTATTTAGAGGCGATTCGTTCTTTTGAAGCATCTATCCAATTAGATTCAAATTGTTCACGCTGCCAATTTGGTTTGGCCTTAAGTTTAGGTTCAGTGAGTAATGCTTTTATAAAAGGTAATGAATTAGAAAGAGCAAATAAAATTATTGTGGCAGCAAAACCAAAAGATCCTTTAACTCAAGGATTATTTGATGCTTTAGGTGCACGATATAAAAATATAACTCGGCAAATCTCCCATATAGAAGTGAACCCTGATAAACCTCATTGTGCTCAAAGTGAAATCGATTTGCCGCTTCAAAATAGGCTAGCTTTTTCTAATGCCTTATTTGCTTTAACGCAAAAATTCCCAAAAGAGGCAACGATACAAGCTTTGTTTGCTTACTCTATTTTCGGGACTGAAAATTGGGAATTCTATGACACCTTAGTCGATACAAGACCTTATACTAAAATGATGATCAGTGCTTGCAAGCATATACTTAAAAGCAATCCTAATCATATTGGCGCTATTCATTATTATATCCATGCTTTAGAGTGGTCAAAAGATCCTAAGCCAGCCTTAAAATATGCCGATAAGCTAGCAAGTCTTGCGCCTTTAGCGGAACATTTGGTTCATATGCCATCTCATCTTTATTTGCGTATGGGGGATTACAATAAAGCTGTCACCCAGAATTTGCAGGCGGTTGAGTCTTATAAAGAATATGCAACTATTTGTCGTAAGCAGGGATTCCAACCAGAAATTAATTTCTTAAATCAACATAACTATGATTTTTTATTTGTTTCAGCAATTTATTCTGGACGGGCTGATATCGCCTATCAAACTGCTAAAAATATGAGAAAGGAAACCCCGCTTTCCTGGCTAAATCAAGGTGTTTATTTTCAGCGTTTTTATGCTTTAAAATTCTATGCGATTGCACATTTTGGTGGTTGGGAAAAATTGCAACCTCTGGAAAAGTCACTAGAAAAATATCCCTATTTGAAAGCAATGTGGGCTTATGATAAAGCCTTGCAAGCATTGGCTTTTCACCATTTTCAAAATTATAATATTTTCTTTGAACAATTTAATAAGGCAGCTGAAGAAAATAATTCTTTTCCCCATTACAAAAAAGCGTTTGCTAACAACTTAGCAATAGCCAAAGAAATATTATTAGCTAATAAAGCAAGAAATCTTAGCCATTGGCAGGAAGCTATTTTTCATTGGTATAAAGCAACTTCTCTGCAAAAACCAGCAGGCGATCCGCCTGAATGGTATTTCTCTACTATGCTGGGATTAGGTTATACCTTTTTAGACGCGCATCAACCAGAGCAGGCAATTTTAACATTTGAAACCTCATTGGAATCTAATCCTGAAAATGGATGGGCTTTGTATGGTCTTGCAAAAGCCTATACGGCTTTAAATCAACCAGAAAAAGTAAACGAACTGAGGGATCGATTTGAAAAAATATGGCATTCGCAGGCGGTGGGATTACCCATTAAACAGGGCAGTGATTTATTTTTGTCTTCTCCATAATACGAATGCGAATGGGGTCAGGTCTTTCCTTTTGACAGGGAAAAAGGAAAGACCTGACCCCAATTTTCTCAGGCTACCTCTTTCTATTTAAAACAATAGGCTCACTGCTTTTAAATATTTAATATTGCCTTAATATTAATCATGCATAATACCCCATTAATTTCACAAAAGCTTAGCTTTAGTGGATAAAGTATAGGAGTACTAAGGCATGCATACCAAAGAGGGTTTAGGTTTTTTTAGTGAAAAATCACAGTCAACCGTTGTGGATTTAATTAATTCACCTCAAGAAAATAGCCAATTACTTGTCAATCATTCAATCCAAGATGAACAACAGATTATTCAAGTGAGTAATGCTTTTGACTTCAAACAATTTCTCAAAAGCTTTCTAGAGCAATTTAAAATTACTGCCTTCACCGGTGCAGCTCTGGTCAATTTGGATATTCAAGCTCAAACTCTGATGGGTCATAAATTTACCATCGAGGATCATAAGCACCTAGAGACCTTTCTCTTAAGTTGTTGGGGCGTACGTGGAGTGGCTGCAGGCCTAGTGGCTTTAACAGGATTAAACCACAAAGCCCCGGATGCCATTGCCGCATTTTCTTTGACAGAAAATAATGTGGCCAAAATGCTGATACTCGCTAACTTTTTTCACAAAATGCCTATTGATTCTAGTATTAATAGTTTTTTACAAATTGCGACTTCTTCTATGGTATTACTGGATCACGGTCGGTCTGCTCAGGCCTTAGCGCAGGGTAAAGCTGATACTAGTAATCTTTCCTATCCAGAAATCAAAGACCGATATCAGGGACAAAATGCTGTTATTGCTTTAATGACATTAATAGAAGGGCTTTATAGAGCCAGTCAAATGGGGGCAACCAGCTACACGGCATTTTATACCTTAGCTGATTTCTTTAAGGATTTAAATTCTCTTGTGGATCCTGCTAATCAAAAACAAATTTTGATGATTTTAACTTTTGCTATGGCAATTCTTGGAGCCTTATCGGTTCTTAATCCCATTTCAAGCCAAATAGCCAATCAAATTAAGTCCCTTTTAATGTACATAGGGCTGGTATTTTTGCCTCTAGTTTCACTTATGTTTGATTACCTACCTAAATGGTTGTCCTCTCATGGTTTAGAAATTGGATTAATTGTCCTTTTAGGGGTTGTTATTCCCCCTATGCTAGAAGCATTGGTCAGTATTTGGCCTGATCAGGATAAGAAGGAGGCTGAAGTTAACGCACAAGATGAGATTAAAAATATTATGGAAGATTTTGAAGACCTAACCGAACAGAAGAGAGAGTATTCGTTATGATTAAAAATAAAAGACTTTGTACCTTATCCTTAATTTCATTAGCTACGGTATTTTTATATCAGCCTAATGCCATGGCAGGAGAGACAGCTCAAAAGGCTACAATATTGTTTTTTCAACATGCTAATCAAGGAACTATTAGCCAAGAAAAGACAAACACAAGTTGTTATCACATTCAATTATCCCAATTAAAAGATCAGATGATTTATTTTGCCAATGAGCCAGCACGCACCACCGGGGTGATGAATTGGGCTGATTTTGCCCTTACTTGGGCTCATAACGATATTCATCCTAATGCGGTGATTCATGCTATGCAAGATAAAAAACCAATTAATGACACGGTGACTTTGTCTAATTTGCAATACGATAAGATTAACAATACCGCTGCTTATAAGGCTTGTGCCCTAGATCCCAAGTCAAAGTTTGTAATAGGTCAATTAGCAGATGTCTCTGTGTTTATCGATCCATTCCATCCTTGGCCCTAACAGCGAATTTTAGGGCTAGATTTGTACTAGAGCTTTGGAAAATGCTCCGATTTGTTTTTCCAAAGCTTCAATATCATTTCCCACTAGGTATGGTCTTAAGCTGTTAAACTGTTCTTCGGGTAAGTCATAAATCTTAAGAGTTAAAAGGCGAGTAATCATTTCTTCGTCGAAACGTTTTTTTATTATCTTTGCCGGATTGCCCGCAACAATAGTATAAGGCGGTATGTCTTTAGTCACTACAGCGCCTGCTGCAACAACAGCACCTTCACCAATTGTTAAGCCAGGTAGAATTATGGAGCGCATGCCAAGCCATACTCCATCTGCAATTATTGTATCTCCTTTTCCTTGATAAGCTTCAGTTACCGTTTCTAGAAATGGATAAAGGCTAAACCAATCAGCACGGTGAGTATGATTACCGCCCATTAAAATTACAGTTTCGGTAGCAATACAGACATAATTACCGATATAAAGTTGATCGATTGGCCATTGGGATTGCCAATTAGCAAGACTAAATTCATCACCATAAAGATAGCGTACAACCGATTGCTCAAAGGAGCCGCTCCAGAAATCACTGTAGTAACTCTGCGTTCCTCGAATATGAATATTAGGATTTGTCACTGTCTCATGGAGATATTCCACTTTGGACCAATGCTTGTTTGTCATTTAATTAGCTTAACTAGGTGTTTGTTTGGATTGATATTATAAATGCGAGCTTCGAGTAAGTAAAACCAAGGGGAACATCCACACTAGGCCCAATTATATTATTTTGTTGACTAAAATGTTGCTGAATGAACTCAAATTACTTTAATAACTTAAATTAGATATATCTATTTTCAAAACTGAAATCATCCGAATAATTTTCTTCAGATTCTGGCTTTATATAAGTCTTCGCATTGGTTGAAATCGTTCTTCCAGAATCATCTTCTAAGCAGAGATTTTGCAAATTAATACCATTTTTCTCCAGCACCGATAAAAAATTGCGAAGATTCTTTTCAGAAGGCTGGTAATGCCCACTTCTAGTAGTGATTTTCATAATAATACCGTTTTTACAAATTAGTTCTCCGGCAAATATGACCGGTTTTCCCGATAAAATTCCTGAGTGATGATAAAAACCTTCTTTTTTTATCAAGGTTGAGGTGGCATAACTGTAGAGGGTTTCATCCAGTGCCATTACACAATCATATCGAATATTCATCGTATCAATTGGAATTTCAGCTCTATCATAAAGTTTGCCATCCTTTATATTGACTTTGAGTGATTGACGTTCTTCATCATTATAATAGGCAACACAAAAGTTAATACCTAAAGCTTTGCTCCACTCAACAAATGATAAGGAACACTTGCATTGTAGCCATACGTCAAACCAGGATTCGTTTCCTTTTTGGCCTGAATTAAATGCTTCACGCCAAAAATTTGGTTTTAATGATAATCCAGAAACTTTAAGTCCAGTTTTATTTGGGGAAAAAAACAAACATGATATTTTACTCCATGCTTCTATTGCTGTTAATTTATCGCCAGAAGGATTTAGGTTTTCTAGTTCTAAAATTTTTAACCAGATAGATCTCCCATCCATGGCATCGTCTTTATACTTAATCGGTATATTTTTTAAGAGATTTTCAGCAAGATCTTCAGTGGGGGCACGCTCAAATAATTTGATGAGGAATGAACTATATTCATCCTTAAAATTTTCACTGAGCTTTAGTAATGCAAACCATTCGTCAACTGTAATGAATGGGTTGTTTAATTTTTTATCTATGAGCGATGTAAGCGCTCTTTCTTCTAATTTTCTGTCAAAAGCAGATAACTTATCCAAAGAAAATAGACTTTTAATTTCCTCTGGAGAAAACATTTCTATAAGGATATTTTGGTTAACTGCTAGTTCTGCAATTGATTTTAAATCATAAATTTTGCTATACATGAAAGCCTCGTACCCAAACAGGAAAAATTTTTTTAATTTACTGATTTAAAAATTAACTTATTGATTATAAATATATCATGATATGCATATTTTTGTCAAAAAAAAATTAAAGAGGCGGTGTAAGCTTTAAAAACTCGGCTTCCCCTGCGCTTAAGCTCGCTACCATTAAGTTAAGAAAAATTCAAGCCGACTTTCCGTGGCTTGTCCGTGGAATCAAGGAATCTCTAAGCTAATACTGGATTTCATGGACAAGTCGCGGAAAGAAGGTTTCCTTAACCTAATGGCAGTGGCGCTGAGGCTGGATGACAAAAGTAAATACCGCTTTGCTTGTCAATAATGTGTCATTCAGATATTATTTCAACCTTTTGTAAGCCAAGGTCTAACGATATGTATAATTTTAAGGTAGTATTTTGGGGTGATTCCAAAGTTGGAAAAACTAGTATGATGAGGGGGCTTAACTCCCAACCTTACCGTCCTCACCATCCTCCAACTCTTGGGGGCACGAGAGAAGACTTATCTTTCCAGTCCAACCAAGTGAGTAATACTGTTCAATACCAGCTTAGTGAAGTTGCTGGAAAAAAAGAAAATAGCGATAACGCCTGGTTAAAAAATCAAGACCTAGGTGTCTATTGTTTCAATGCCTCGCAGCCTATCGATGAAGCGATGATTAATGATGAAATTGCATTATTCAAATCACTTAATCCCAAAGCGAGTGTAATAGTAGTAGGCACACAGCTGGATCAACGCGGTAATAACCCTGAGGTTGCTCGGCAATTACAGCGTTTAACCGAAGCACTCTACCCAATAGATGTGATAAATACTTCAGCTCTTAGAGGAGAGGGTCTAGCGCGCCTAAAAGATTGTATTGAGCTTGAAATAGAAAGCCAGATAGAGCAGTTAGATTTATTATCCTTGCTGAAAGGTATGAACCCGAAGTCTAAATTTTATAAGGCTTTACTTAAATTTCATGATGAAGTTTATTCTCAAGTATCGGCTTCTAAGCAAAAAGCGATTTGTCTAGAAATGATGGATTTATTAGGTTGGTTTACTTCCTCCCTTTCCTTCTTTCATGAAAAACGATCCTCGATAGTAAAGTTTGTAACAAATTGCAAAGCTCATTTAGGAACTATTGAAGAAAAGAAGGCTTACATAGATGCTATCGGTATTGGTATAGGGCTTCCTATAGTGTTCTCTATATTAGTGGGGGTTATAGTCGCCTTTACTGCGGGACTAGCTGCTGTACCTCTCAGTGTTTTGATAATAGTTGGTCTAATGCAAGTGGTCGCAGGGCTCGTCCTGTGGGGAACGCTTGCCTCCAATCATGGCGCCAAAGAACTTGATTCCCTTGAATCAGAACTTATAGAAGATCTCATAAATATAGACATAGAAGAACAGGTTAGCAGCGATATTTCTTTATACTTCAAGTATTTTGCTGATTTCAAAGAACATGAATTAGAAAAAAAGAATAAAAGTCCGGAAACATCTAAGTCCTTCCAGCTGGCCAAAGATTTATATGAAAGGACAGAGCTACCTAATATTTCTCCTTGTGAGATGGTAACTCCCGAAATGAAGCAACGTATGGATCAATGCCGTTTTTTCAAGCCGGGGTCAACTGCCCGCTTATTGGTTGATAATTTAGCAATTTATGATCATCCAAAGATCTTTATGGGCTAAAGCAGAACTTTAATGGCAACAAGAAAGATTTCGGGTGAAATGCTTCATTTGCTGCTTTTGTGATATTTTTAGGTGACATACTATATGAGGTTCTACCCACTGCGAACCTCTATTAGAGGTTCTTTTCAGAAGGAAGCTTAACTCTCCTTTAAAAAAGATACCTAAATAGGTTTTATTTTTTAGGTGGATTTTTTTTATTTTTTTTCAAAGGATTGCATATATCTTTTGTCTTTTTATCATTCGGCGAAACATCGCAGATATTTTTAATTTCTTTAATTTCAGGATGATCATTTTTCTCATTATTTTTCATAATTACTCTCCCTAAATTGTACTAAAGTGGATTTAGTCTGATTTGTATTCACCATGAAGCCCAAATCTTAAGAATTACTCGTTGAGTAGATACCGATCTCATCACATTATGATTATTACACGATATTTCGAGATAGATAAGTAAGCGGTTAATAAACCCCATCTATTCAATCGAAAAATTATTTCAGATACTTGCTGACGTTGACTAACACAGGGGTATTTAAATGAAAGCAACAGCGAAAACACAAGCACAAGATTTATGGAAAAC
>JACCWL010000115.1 GCA_013697645.1 Tatlockia sp.
GCCCTAAATCATGTCACGGTCATCGGCGTCCCCGCCTGTACCGTGGATAAATTTTAACACATAGAACAATGGCTAGGATCTCCTAAATATTTTTTGGATCATGGTCTAGACATTGGGGTCACTTCACCCTAGGGTAGCACCCGCACGGTAGTTTCTTGGTCCGGCCTCTCCTAAGACAGAAAAAGCAGTGTTATCAGTGAACGAGTTTGTATATTTGGCTTTGCCGGTTGTTCCTACATAAGAGTTTTGGTTATCTGTATTAGGGATTTCTGCCTGTAATAAAGAACAGCTAAAGATTAAAGTTATAAATAATAATTTTTTTTGTAACGATTTAAACATATCCTTGTTTCCTTTTAGATTATCCATAAGTTTTAGATATTAAATGAATTTTTGGAGAGAATCTAGTAAGGCTCCTTCTTGCCTAACTCTTAGATAAAAGCCCAATAAGCAAAGCCCAGGCACAAACCTGTAAGGATACTTATTAGCGCTGTACTAATAAAAAATATTTTTACAAAGTTAAACCGAGGCGAAGCAAAAAAGTAATCGGTCAACATCCAAAAACTAATGATTGCGAGAAAAACCAAATAAGGTAAAAAATCCAATTCATAGCGTTGGATTGCGAAGGGAAGAGTCAGGAGAAAAAGCAGGCTGATCGTTGGAACAAATGAGACGAAAACTACAAACCAAGCGAGAGACTTTTTATCTTTTTTTTCTTTAAAATAAAGCGTTAACATTTTAGGCAAGGCCAAGATAAAAAGGATGACTGGTGTAGTAGTTAAAACACCGGCTACCGCTTCTAGAAAATAATCATTATCAATAAAATACCTGCAATGATGCAAACGAAGCCCCAGGAAAGGAAATTTAAGACTGAGAGAAAAAGGTTGGAGAACGTAAAAATAAAAACTGTACAAAAAGTTACGCGGAATTTTACTCCAATCAAGCAATTCATCGTGTAAGGCCCTAATATCGTTACATGAAAGTTGCCAGAAATGGCCAAAATCAAAAACAGAACCAAAGCGCAGATAATTATATCCGCCTAAAATGAAAGCGACAGAAAACGAAGGAATCAATAAAGCGACTAGCAAAATCAAACGGCGATTTTTGGACACCTTAGTTAGCAAATAAATAAACATTGCAGGAAGAAGAAACACACAAATTAAAGCAAAATGCGGCCTTCCCGCAACAGTAAGCGCTAAACATAAACTGAATAAAAAAACGTCTTTTGTTTGACATTCAAAGTTAACAATTCGATAAATAAAATAAAAAGAAAAAAACATAAAACATAGGGCAGAAGCAATGGCCACTTCATAGACAGCTTGGCGCGAGAATAGGAATACTACTCCAGTTCCCAAACCTAGTAAAAAACCAGCTAGGAGTGTCTGCCAATGAGCTAAAGATGGAAAATATTTTTCTTTTATTTTAATTAATAAAAACAAACTAACAAGAAAGGTCAAACTTAAAAAAAAGAAAAGAGCAAAGCCATCCGAAGGATAAAAGCCAGTCAATAATTTAAAGGGTAGGTAAAAAAAAATGACCGGCAAGGGGCCAAAATAGAGATAATATTTGCCTTTAAATAAAGAGGCATCATGTAATCTGAACTGTAGATTTTGGATTGGATCATAAGGGTCTGGTAAATTAATTAACTCAGCTTTAGGCTGGACGTTCAAATGGAACTTGCCGGATAAGAAGCTTTCGGTTAAGTATTGATATAAATCGGAAGGGTAAGAGCTCACGGTTAGTTTAAAATCGGGATAAAAAACATAGATTAAAAGGACATAGAAAATTACAGTCCATAGATAAAATTTATTCGCTCTCATTTCACAACTTTCCTCTTAAGACATTTAGGTCCTTAACCGCGTTATCCTGAGCGTAGCGAAGGATCACCTGGACTAACACCGAGCCACATTCAGGAAATCCTTCGCTGTACTCGAGAGGCATAAGTGTGCGTGCGTGCGCTCATGAAAGCACCATTTTTGTTCCTTCAAAATCAAAATTAAAACGCACTTCTTCTAAACCTGCATGACGCATTGCATGGCGTAGTTTATTGCGATCAGCTGCATAAAACATTAGAAACCCGCCACCGCCCGCACCGACCAATTTTCCGCCTACAGCGCCATTTTTCATACCAAGCTCATACCATTGGTCAATTTGCTTTGAGCTCATAGCCTTTGAACGCTTTTTTTTAGAAACCCAATGCTCATGCATGAGCTCGCCAAAGCGTAGCATCTCACCTTGTTCCAGCGCTTCCTTTGATTTAAAACCTAACTCTTTGATAAAGTGTAAATTTTGTAGAATTTCTTCATCGGCTTGTTCAGTTTTCTGCTTTTGATCGCCAAGAATGCTTGCCGCAGATCTTGAAAATCCAGTAAAAAATAATAATAAATTATCCTCTAAATCAAAAAGCGTATCCTGGGATACATTGAGTGAGCTCGCACTCACCTTATCATTTTTGTGGAAATGAAAGCAGGTTAACCCGCCATAGGCCGCGATATATTGATCTTGCTTGCCGATGGGCTCGCCAATTCTGTCTATTTCAATATGACAAGCAAGTTCTGCTAATTCCTTAGGATAAATAAGTCGACGATTATAGGCATGCAAAACAGCAATTAAGGCGGTTGTAAAACTACTTGAAGAACCTAAGCCCGTACCCGCCGGAATATCAGCAAGGGAGCTAATCTCAATCTGGTTGTTATGGACATCAAGCAGGCTAAGCGTTTCACGGATAATTTTATGTTTAATTTCATCAACAGAGCTGACCTGTTCTAATTCTGAATATTTAAGATAAATTCCTTTACTAAAGGGCCTCATTACGTTCACATAGACGTATTTATTGATTGCTGCTGCAATCAGGAAGCCTTCATGTTCACGATAATAAGAAGGCAAATCCGTTCCACCACCACCTAAGGAAATTCTAAGAGGGCTACGTGCAATAATCATGGTTTGAATCCCGCTTCGAGGGCATCGTTGTAAAACATCTTTACTGTATCGAGGGAATAATCTTCTAAGTTATAACCAACCAAGTGTATTTTTTTTAAAATCTCTTTAGTCACAGTAATAATATGGCAACCCACGGCATTAGCCTGAAATATGTTGAATAGTTCACGCGGACTTGCCCAGATTAACTCAATTGAGGGGGACTCTTTAATGAGATTTAGAGCAGTCTTTATCACAGTTAAAGGATCTCGCCCTGTATCCGCAATACGTCCAGCAAAGATAGAAATATAACTTGGCACATCCTTCGCAAGCGCCATTGCAGCTAGGCGCACTTGCTCGATTGTCATAACTGCCGTGATATTCAATTTGATTTTCTGAGCTGACAATTTTTGAATGAGATTATATGCGCTTTCACGCTGAGTATTCATAATGGGAATCTTAACATGAACATTTTCTCCCCAAGAGGCGATTTGCAATGCTTGCTCTTCCATCTCAAAAAAATCATCGGAGCAAACGCCAAAAGAAATAGGTAGCTTTGGCAACAAATTAACCATTTCCTTAGCAAAATCCTGATAATTCTTGACACATTCCTTGCGCATCAAAGTCGAGTTTGTTGTCAATCCTTTGATATAAGGGCTTTCACGAATTTCTCTTAGATCAGCATTAGAGGCTCCATCTAAAAATATTTTTATCTTTAACTGCTCAAGTTTTTCATCCATTATTTTTCTCGAAATTATTTTCCAACCTTGGATGTGTCACTAACAAATGCCAAATAATGGCCTGGAATGCTTCGGTGTGAGGCGTAATGGTTCTCTCATTCACTGTCGGCACAATAATGTAGGCATCTGCCACCTTTGCAGTATATCCCCCATCACGTCCCACAATACCTACAATTTTAGCATCAACCGTCTTTGCGTATTGCAGTGCTGTTACCAAATTGGGGCTAATATTTGCAGCTAAATTACCGCCGCCGACAGAGAAAATAAACAGCATATCCTTTGCAGACAGTTTAGACACTTTCAACCATTCCACAAAGATTGTTGCCCAGCCATCATCATTAGTACGGGCTGTGAGTTCTGCTATGTTATCGGTTGGCGCATAGGCTTCAATCCCAGCAATTTTGCGAAAATCATTCACTGCATGGGAGCAATTAGCAGCAGATCCGCCAACGCCAAGAAAGAATAAACGCCCTTGCCTTACACGAAGTTCTGCAAGCTGATTAACTATCTCCTCAATTGCTGCAACATCGAGTTGATTAATTATATCTATTGTTTCGCGCAAATATTGTTGGGTAAAAACCATCCTCGCCTCTTTTTAATTCAATTGGTTAACCGTACTTTTATAATTCGTTTTATGGTCCACCAGACTGTATCTAGGGATTGCATTTTGCTATCACCAATTCGCTCATGATAATCAATAAACAGGGTATGAATTTTATAACTCAGTGCCAGCGGTTTTAAAAGAAGTTCCACGGGTAAGGCAGCTCCTTTGCTCTCAAATTCTAAAGAATCCAGCATGGATTTTCGATAGGCGCGCATTCCGCTATGAAGATCAGTCAGATGCCGCAAAAACAAGAGGCTTGCAAACTTGGCAAACAAGACATTACCTAGATAATTTAGCCAGGGCATCGCTGGTGGTTTTTTTTGCAAACGAGAAGCATCAACCAGATCATAGCCTTGCTCCAGTATGAGTTTGGCAAGTTCAGGAATTTTCTTCGCGGGGTAAGTATTATCACAATCTAAAGTAATAATGATTTCCCGAGTTCCTGCACGCAGTGCTTGCTCCATTGCAGGGCCATATCCACAAGGAGGGAACTGGCGGATAACTTTTGCGCCATTGGCTTTTGCAATCTCAGGCGTTTTATCTTGACTAGAATCAACAATGATAATCTCAGCCTGCGGCACAACCTTTCTGATATCTTGAATAACTCGACCTACGGCCTCTTCTTCATCCCTAGTAATCATTACTACACTAAGCCGTGCTCCTATTGCATCTGTCGGGGAATTCATCTGTTTTTTTCTCCCTCTATAAATAAATCAGGGATTAATCGACTAAGCCAATATTGAAGAAAAAAATTCATAGCTGACATTGCAAAGACCTTGTTAGTTTGGTTAATGCTTTGGCCAAGTAAGCGGTTTTGGTTTGTTCGTTAATCTGATCACCATTGAAAGCTGCAGCAACCTTAATCGCTCTATCAATAGCCATATCCACATTAATATACTCAAAGTAACTAAATCGCCCCAGCAAATGGATACCTATTGAGCCAAACCAGGCTCTTAATTTTTTAGCGTGTTCTTCATAACCCTGATTGTAAACCACATAAGAGCGCTCTACCCTGTCAATTTTTTCAAACACAATCTGCTCATCAGGAGGTAAAATATTGCGCTGCTGCAAACCTTGTTTAGTGTGAGCTAAAATTTCTGCATCGGTTTTCTGCCAAACTAATGAGTTTTTAGCGCAGGTTATTTCTGCCTGCAAACTCCAATGACCCTTTGGGCCATTCGCTGCGGAAAAAGTACAAGGATAACTGATTCGATTGACTAAAAATTCTGGTTCTGGAAAATAAATGGCGGTGTATTGATTAGCATCAACACCGGCTATGCCAAAGGAAATAACAAACATGGGATTCACAATTAATTGGTCAACGGCTGCTTGAATTTCATCAGGTATGGTTATTTCAAGCTTCGCAATGAGGTCATGAATTGGCATTGTAGAAATGACTTGCTCATAGTCTCTGCTAACCCCTTCGGTATTAGACAATCTAATTTTTCCATCAACCCATTGAATTTTATCAACTTTAAAACGGTAATGGATGGAAAGCGCTTTTTTCCAGGCTTCTGAAATGGACTGATAACCGCCTGATTTGGGATAAAAATAATAAAGCTGATGCAAATAGCCCTCAGTACTATAGCCCAAAGCAGATTTAAGAATATCCTCTGGCGGTGGATTAGGAATGCGATCTGCCATCGACATGGAGAGCTCTTCCACCGGAATATTCCACACTTTTTCATTGTAGGGAAATAAGTAGCGAGAACAAATGCCCCCGCCAAAGGTCTTTAAAAACCACTCCTTCATATTCTGGGGAACAGGATATTTTTCTTTGTATGGATTAAAAAGAAAATGGCGAATGCATTCATAATTATCTTCAAGACTTAAGGAATGTAAATCATTTTCAAAAGGGTATTTGAGGAGTTTATCTTTAAAAAAAATTTTATTATTGCGTCGACATCGACTTACATTTTCCCCTAAAGAAGCAACGATAAAATCCAGAATTTGCTGATCACGGGAAAATAAAATATGGGGACCATAATCAAAGGTAAATCCCGATGCGCAAAATGAAGCCGCATGGCCGCCCACGTTTTCTTCAGCTTCCAGAATTTCGCTCTGTTCATTGAGAAAAAGCCCAGCCGCCAAACCCGAAGGACCTGCCCCAATGACCGCAAGACGAGGCGTTTTTTTTGTTGTAAGCTTAGGCATCAAAAGACCTAACCTAGAAATCAAGGCTTCAATTGATATCATTATATCTAGTCGTTTGCAATTCTTATTAGCCGAGCAAGAGAGAAAAACATGAGTTTAGCAGTTGCCATTTTAGCAGGCGGGCTTGCAACACGAATGCTCCCTTTTACAGAAAAAAGTCCTAAATCACTTATTAACGTAGCTGGCGATTATTTTATCTGCCATCAATTACGTTATTTAAAACAACAAGGAATAACGAAGGTCGTGCTTTGTGTTGGTCACCTTGGCGAACAGATTGAGGCCGTCGTTGGATCGGGTAAAGCCTTTGGCTTAGAGGTCTGCTATTCCTGGGATGGCTCAGAATTACTGGGCACAGGAGGCGCTCTTAAAAAAGCTTTGCCCTTGCTCGGAAAAGCGTTTTTTATCCTTTATGGTGATTCTTATCTTCCTATTGATTTTAGCGATATGGAAACCTGTTTTCATAAAGGTGATAAGCCCGCTTTAATGGCTGTATATAAAAATAAAAATAAATGGGATAAATCGAATGTTATATTTAACAAAAATCAGAGCGTTGAATACAACAAAAGCGAACCAAAACCCGAGATGGAATATATCGATTATGGCTTAACTATACTATCGGCCTTGGAATTGAAAAATTTTCCAGCTGAGGGAGCCTTTGATTTAGCCGAGCTTTATCAGCAATTATCCCAACAAGGAACATTAAATGGCCATGAGGTATTTGAACGGTTTTATGAAATAGGTTCAATGGAAGGACTAAGTGAAGTAATTGAGCGATTTCGGCTGGTTAAAATATAGTGACATTATCTTATGCGTGGTCAGGTTCCTAGCTCCCCTTCAATTAAGTTAAGTACACCGACTTACCGCGGCTTATCCGCAGAATTCAGGGGAAGTCGCACTAGTCTTAAATAGTGCTGTTTTTTGGAAGTTGATCTTCTGGATACCGCGAACAAGCCGCGGTAAGTCGGCGTTTCTTAATAATAATTTATAGAGCAGGACGTTTCGTACCTGTTTTACCTATGTCGGGCCAGGGCGCCGACCCTTAGTATCGACACTTTTTTAATGTGGCTATATTTAGCCAGGATTGTCTATTATGATTGTCGTCCCCGCGGGGACGACACACAAAAGTTGTCGATACCTCACTGCCCACCTACACTTTGAGGCATAATATGCGGTAGCTAAACTGTTAATTCATCAGACCATCTTAGCGACCGAATCATTACTATTATCCAAGACCTCAGCCTGATTAGACGCCGCTTTTTCAGCACCCCAGAAAACTGCAGACCACGACTGTTGATAATTGGAGTACAAACCCTTAGGAACTATAATATTATCCTGCTTAGATAGAATGTAATCTTTAACAAAAGCACCAATCTCATCAATATGCTTTTCTCTAGGCTTAGTTTCGAGCTCATTGTGCTCCAAACAGCTTAACTCTCTGTATTGGTGTTTTACTTTGCTTAGACAGGCTTCAAATTCACCATCAACACTAAAAAATTCAGCTTGATTTTTGCTATGCCTCCAGCCCGTTAATAATTCCTCAAGAATGTTTTCAGTGATTGTGTAATCAGCATCGAAGGTAATCGCTTTGCGGATAAAGGAATAAGGGCCCTTGCCACCATTTTGTTTTTTCTTAATCCCTTCATTTTCATTCAGTTCACCCAAAGCTGAGAGTGAAGAATAAATATTTTTAAATCGTTGCTCTGTGTCATTCACAGATTGGACAGTTTGATTTTCATTGACTTTACCTTCAAAACGCGGGGTTCTAATTGCTAGTTTAGCTCCTTTTATTAGAGCTATGATTGGTGAGCAAATGATTCCAAGAGCAAGTGCGGATATAAGCACTAACTTTTTAAGCGTAAAATACAGGGCGAGTGGAGGAAAGGTTGTCACTAATGCAGCAAGATAACCCAAGCCGCCAAACGCTTTCTGGCCCCCAGTCCGTTTGTCACCTCTCATACCTTCAAACAAAGGTAATTCCCTGCTTCCGTTTACTATTGAACCTGACAAAGAGCGCCAAGAGATTAAACTATGGGTTGACCATTTTACGATTCCAATGCCAGCTAAAACAATTGAGCCTAAAAGAAAACCAATTGCTATACCTGGAGAAGCCAATATATGTTTGGCCTCTTTGGATTGCGCATCGTCATGCATGAATTCCTTAAAGGAATAGGGTGTATCATCTTCATCCAAACCAAGATTAGCAACTAGGGCAAAGGTTTGTCTTCCGAGATCTATACTATTAAGAATCGCTCTGCTTATGCCAACAGCTAGAAAACCCAGAGCTCCCACAAGCAGCCCATATGGAACACCTATTGCGCCAAATAGACCTTGGTCAATGCGAAAACGTTGTTCAAATTTAGGCATTATATACCTGAACATAAGGTCAGTAGAAAAAGCCCGAGCTGTAATCTCGACAAACAATTCTACAGTTGTTTTTATAGATTCAATAATCGCTCGTTCTATCACTGCGTAAGCCAGCGCAAACAGTGCAACAAAGGAACCGACTACATATCCAGGAGCGCCTAAACGTTTGCGTGAATCATTACGATTATCGTCTTGAAGCGTTACTTTATCTATTTGATCGTAGCGAATTAAATTAAGAGCCGAGGCTGTAAGTCTTCTGATTGTTATCGCTGAGTGCTTAAATATTCGTGCTGAAAGAACAATAATATAACCTAATCCCCCTGCAAAAAGACCCAAAGCAAAACCAGGCAAGCCAAAACCGTATTGTAATTTTCGGCTGCGAGGAGGTTCTGCTATTTTTATTTCATTGCTTTCATCCAGGGCCTTCTTAATCGCTGCCCAAAAAATTGACTTAGCGCTAAGTACAGATTCCTTCCAAACCCTGCTAGATCCAATGACTATAAAACCAAAAATTCCTGCGATGGCTCCCGGCAAAATTCCTGGTACGCCAAAGAAGTAATAATCAGCAAAGGTTTTTTCTTGTTTGGGTTTAGGTTTAACGGATTCAAAAGAATAACCTTCCTCCGCAAACTGTTCACCGTCATCAGCTTCGTCAGTTAAATTAAAATTCTCTTGCTCTCCGATAACAAATTCTTCTTTTTCTCGGGCTTGATCAGCTATTTGAGAATAAACAATCTTCGCAGTCCTCATACTTTCTTTCACAGATCGTAAAAACCCTGCACCAACAGTACCGATCAGAAGTGTAAAAATCCCCAAAAATAGACCGGGTGAACCTAAAATTAACTTATGTTTATAGTCATTCGTACTAAAGTCAAAAGCCTCTTCAAGTTGTTCCTCCTTGTAAGTAGCTAAATTAATTCCGGTAATCGTTAGTCTTCTCATGTTTTCTAAGGATTCTTTAACAATTCGATAGAGAGCTACAGCAGTAAAGCCAAACAACAGACCTAAAGCACCTCCACTTACTACGCCGAAAAAACCAAAACCAAATTTTATTGGCTCGTGACGTGAATCTTTCTCTATAGTATTTTCTATCTGCTGTTTAGAATCCAAGGCCCAATTGGTGACATAAGCAAAGCTCGGAATAAAACTTTTAGCTGAGTTAACCAAGCTACGCAGAGCAATAATACTTATAAAGGCTATAAACCCTGAGGGTATACCGAGGAAAACCCCAGGTCCTCCAAGAATAAAACGCTGGTAAATAGTACGGTTTTCAGCAAAAGCAGATTTAGCTAATTCTTCGCTGGATTCAGAATCTTTTCCAGGAAGCACTGGAGTAACCATTGCATTAAAAAATTCTTGAGTTGTTAGCCAGATCTGTAATCTAGCTTGAATTATAACTCCTACAGGTAAACCGATTATTAACCCTGGAAAGCCTAAGATAAATTTAAGGAATCCATGGCGTGGATCATGGGCCCAATCCTCCTCTGTATTCTTCTGCTCACGCACTGTATTGAGAGAACTTACAATAAGTCTTTTTGAGGTTTCAAAAGAATTTCGTGCAAAACCGTAAATGATAAACCCTAAAACACCTGCCAAACCCCCGATAGCCCCACCCACCAAACCAAAGTATTTTTGTTTTGACGAACGGTTATCTTGTTGTGGTCCTATCCGATGAGCTGAATACAAGCCTAAGTTAGTGACCGTTGCAAAACCATAGATAGCACTTTTATAAGACTCTTTTAGGATATGGAGAGTGAAAACAGATAGTGAGTTTGTAAGACCTCCCAAGAATCCTAACAATAATCCTGGTGAACCTAAGACTTTGTCTAAAAAGAGACGTTCTTTTTTCACTTCTTTTGACATGGACCTTTCAACAATTTTATTTTGATTATCTATTTCCGTGGGGATTAAAAACTCTTCCACAGGATCTTCTAATATCAATTTTGCTTCATGAATAATTGCTTCATAGGTTTCTTTGGTCGATTTATAACTTTCAATTATGATCCTACGAGCAAGAGCAAAGGATACACCTACACCAGCTCCAATCGGTCCAAAGATGAGACCGAGAAAACCTAGACCCCAGATTTCGTAGTCCTCTCTAGTTTCGTCTTTCAGCGCTATTTTAAGCTGCTCATCATCATGAATAACCCAATTAACGGCTGAGGCGCTAAGGCTCACTGTAGTCTTCAAGGAATTGTTAATCACACGAGCTAAACCCACTAGGGTAGAACCAACCGCACCTAAAACGGCTCCAAAACCCAACCCTAACAAGCCAAAACCTAAGATTTCTGCTTCAGAGCGTGATGTATCATCTAAACGTCCAAGTCTCATTGTTGGATGCAGAGCAAGGTTAAACACATCAATAAAAGTGCCAGTTGCACTTATAAAAGAATTATAAATAACGCGGCCAGATAAAATTGCAAAAAAACTAAGAGATCCTAAGACGGCTCCCACTAGAAATCCAGGCACGCCAAAAACAGAGAAATCCCCTTCTTTAGAATCTTGCTCCACTTCCGATTGGTCCAATGAAAGCTCTTCTTGTTTTTTACCGAGAGCAAAGGCTTTTTGGGTTAACTTATCAAACAGTATTTTTGCAGTTTTATAACTTTCTTTTACCGCACGTTCCACGACCCCTGCTACAAGACCTAAAGGAGCACTAATCAAAAGGCCAAAGATAATTCCTGGTAAACCTAAAAAATATTTACGTAAAATTGAGGGCTTGGCATCGAACTTAAATGCATCGTCAATTTGTTCCTCACGAACCAAATTAATTCCTGAAATAGAGAGCTTCTTTATGTTGTCATAAGAATTAAGAACGGCTCGGCCAATAACAACGGCTACAAATCCTCCGAAGCCAATGCCAGTTCCTGCGAGAACCCCGAAAAGACCCAAAGCATTGATTTGCCAGGGATTACGATTGTCTTTTACAAAAAAACGAGTATTTTCAATGGAATCTTCGTCTTCCAAAGCTAAATCAGTAGTGTAGATAAAGCTGTAGAAAAAACTTTTAATGGAGTTTAAAGGCATACGAGCTAAAATAACTCCAGTCGCACTAATAAGCCCCAAAACAACGCCTAAAATCAAGCCAGGAATTCCATAAATCAATCGATACCAAGGCGTCTTGCGAAACTCACCTAGTTCTTCTTCGGAAGCACCTATTTGTTCATTACTAGGCAAATCTAACAAACTCAGGTTCGTAGTATTTAAAAATGCCAATTTAAGAGAGCGTAAGGAATTATAAACAAGAGGCCCAATGGTCAAAGCGATTAACCAGCTCAGAATGGTCAGAGGCACAATAGTTAAAGCAAATTGGCCAAGAAAATTCAGATTTTTGGGATTAGGCGGTGTCGTACCCAGCAGTTCAGTCTCAATAGGCGCAGTATAGCGCCCAATTAGATTATAGTGAGCACGGAATGTATCTCGGATAAATTTGGAAGAACTTATTGCTACTTGTTTTCCGCCACTTATGACTGACACGACTAGATGTTCGAGGTTTCGAGATAGTTGTTGCAGTAAGGCTGATCCGATCATAATAAAGTCCCTAGATTCAAAAAATAGGACTTATTGTACTTAAATTGGATTTATATCTCTATTAATAATCACTTTTTTAGCAAAATTTATCGAAATTGTTACACCCAGGAGATAGGTTATTTTTAACGCGTCTTGCTGATTAAAGACTCAAGAATGGCCATGCGCATGAACACTCCATTATTAACCTGTTGAAAAATAAATGATTGCGGATGTTCAGCAACCTCATCATCAATTTCCACTCCACGGTTCATAGGGCCTGGATGCATGATCATCGCATTGGGTTTAGCAAATTTGATGGTATCTTGAGTCAGAGCATATTGACGGCGATAAGTGGATAAGTCCATCTGCTCATTTTCTCCTAGGCGTTCATGTTGTACCCGCAGACAAATAACAACATCGGCATCTGCCAAGCCTTGAACTAAAGAGTCAGTCATAACCCCATAATGAATTGTTTTAGGTTGCCATACTTTAGGCGCTACCAAACTCAATTGGCCAACCTTGAGGGTTGCACAAAGACATTGTAGCGAATTTGCAACTCGCGAGTGACGAATATTGCCAACGATTGCGATTTTAACTTGACTTAAATCAGGCTTTTGCTCGCTAATGGTCATTAAATCAAGCATGGCTTGACTTGGGTGAGCATGTTGTCCATCCCCTGCATTCACTAAATGAACCTCGCCACTTAGATGTTTTGCCAATTCATTGTGTAAACCATCTTGGCGATGTCTGATGACGAAAATATCAATACCCATAGCAGCCAAGGTTTTAATGGTATCTTCAATAATCTCACCCTTTGTCTCTGAAGAATTTTGCAGATCAAGATTAATGACCGACATGGATAAACGCTTCGCTGCTAATTCAAAACTGACACGAGTTCTTGTGGAGTTCTCATAGAAAAGGTTTGCAATTGTTTGTTGATTATATGAGGGAAATCGACCACTTTTTTTAAAATAAAGCGCTCGCTCAAGAAGAGAATCAATTTGCGATTTTGAAAGTTGACTGATTTCTAAAAAATGATTCATTATTTTCTTTCGGGATATTGCAGCCATTGCTCAAGAATAATGCAAGCAGCTAAGCTATCGATCTGGGATTGTTTGATTTTACGATATCCACCCTCAGCAAACAACCGGGCACGCGCTTCAACTGTTGTTAAGCGCTCATCTACTAGGTGAACAGGGAGACAAAACCGTAGATTCAATTGGCTAGCAAAATCACGTGAGGCTTCGGTGGTATATTGTTCGCTGCCGTCAATACAGGTGGGCAAACCGACTATTAAGGCACTGGGACGCCATTCTTTGATTAATTTTTGGATAAGATCCCAATTGGGCACACCCTGCTTGGCATCTAAGGTCAACAAGGGACGGGCACTACAAGTAATTTGCTGCCCTAAAGCCACACCAATACGTTTATAACCAAAATCAAATCCTAAAAAAACACCTTCAGCCATGCAGTCTCGCCTTAATTCTACATATCGAGCTAGGCGTGGCCCGTCTCGTTGGTTAATTGATTCATTTTTACGCCAATAGTCAAACCAGCATATTCCCAACGCTCCGTGAAAGGAACCTCATAAAGCAGCTCAGCTTTGTAGGGACAAACTAACCAAATATTGTCCAGAACTTCCTGTTCTAATTGATTTTCACCCCAACCGGCATACCCTAAGGTAACTAAGACATCCTTAGGCCCCTCATTCGCAGCAATCGCGCGAATAATATCATTGGAAGTGGTCACCGTCACGTCATCACCTAAAGCAAGGCTTGAACGCCAGCCCCCGAGTGGACGATGAATCACAAATCCTCGCTCAGGTTGTACAGGCCCACCAAAAAGCAGGGGTAATTGATTCCTGTCGATAGTAGCGGGCTGAATTTGCATTTGCTCAAAAACCAGACCAAGAGCAAACTGCATCGGTCTGTTGATAATTAATCCTACAGTACCTTGCACATGATGTTCGCATATATAGATAACGGAGCGTTCAAAATTAGGGTCAGTCAAGGAGGGCATGGCTATCAGCAGGTGATTAGCCAGTGAGGAATTATTTGCCATCTTGACCTCCCTTAATCCAGTTAGATATATTGTAAGTATATACTAAAATGGGTTAGCTGAGATTCAAAGTAGGCTCCGTATCCTGGGTATAAAGTCCCTGATTAGTCATAGTCGGGATGTCCCGACAAATAGGGTGTAGGCCTCAGAATCGTTGAGCCAGGGGGCCACCCTGAGGTATCGACACCTTTTAAATTAAAGTTTTGTTTAGAATCCACACATCTCCTTTTGTCTAATAAGAACCCCTTAACATACTCTTGCCCTAAGGTGATCCTCTCTGCGTTCGGGAACAAGTGGATTGCTCACTACGCACTGGATAAGCTTGCGTGTATACTTTAACGTTAAATTGATAAGGACATTTCATGGCAACAATCGAGCTTAAAAAACGAGATTTGTTTTTTTTACGCGCTCTTGAAACAGACGAGTTTATCGTTATCTTGCTTGGCATTATTTTAGTTGTTTTGCTAGCTACAATATACATCTGGGATAGAAAGCAAAAAGGGCACGCTGTCTTACGTAATTATCCTATTGTTGGCCATATCCGTTATTTTTTGGAATTTCTGGGTGTTTATTTTCGTCAATACCTATTCGCGGATGACAGGCAAGAACTTCCCTTCAATCGAGCCGATCGTTCATGGGTCTACAGAGCATCGAAAGATGTGGATACCATGCTTGGCTTCGGCTCAACCCGTCCCCTACATAGTACCGGAACTGTTTATTTCTCCAGCGCCCCCTTTCCTCCACTAGGCACGAATAAAGCAACGATTAAGCCCATGACTATTGGGCCCTATTGCCGACATCCCTATACTTCAAATCATATTTTTAATATTTCAGCCATGAGTTATGGGGCGATTTCGATACCGGCTATTCAAGCCCTAGCTAGCGGCGCGAAAAAAGCAGGTTGCTGGCTTAATACGGGTGAGGGTGGTGTTAGCCCTTATCATCTTGAAGCAGGTTGTGACATCGTTGCGCAAATTGGCACGGCTAAATATGGTTTTCGGGATGCTGAGGGTAATTTATCGGATGATCGCCTAAGAGCACTCGCAGCTTACGACTGTATCAAAATGTTTGAGATAAAACTAAGTCAAGGTGCAAAACCGGGTAAAGGAGGCATACTGCCTGCAATAAAAGTCACTGAAGAAATTGCTAGAATAAGAGGTATCCCGCCGGGTGTAGATTCTATTAGTCCCAATCGTCATATCGATATTGCTAATGTCGAGCAGCTGCTGGATTCCGTGGAACATATTCGCCAAATCACGGGAAAACCGGTGGGCTGTAAGTTTGTGATAGGTAGCTATGAATGGCTAAGTGATCTTTGCTATGCAATCCATAAGCGCGGTAAGGAATTTGCACCGGATTTCATCTCCTTGGATAGTGCTGATGGGGGGACAGGCGCTTCACCACAAGGTTTGATGGATTACATGGGCATCCCCATTCAAGAATCCTTACCTAATCTTGTTGATATCCTAGTTATTTACGGTTTACGCGAACGCATCAAGGTGATTGCAAGCGGTAAACTCATAACACCCTCAGGTGTCACTTGGGCCTTTTGTGCTGGCGCTGATTTTGTAAATTCAGCAAGAGGATTTATGTTCGCTTTGGGCTGTATCCAATCCCTAAAATGTCATGAAAACACTTGCCCAACTGGCGTTGCTACCCATGATCCGAATTTAAATCGCGGTTTGGTTGTCGCTGACAAAGCAGAACGAGTATTTAACTATGCTAACAATATGGGTCACGAGGTTGCAGTTCTTTGCCATTCTTGTGGCGTTGAGGAACCGCGTGACTTACGGCGTTCGCATGCTCGTATTGTCAGGGAGGATGGCTTTTCGGTGTCTCTCGAAGAGATTTTCCCAAATCAACAAACCTTGCCAGAATACCGCTGAACTAATTCACGCAAGGATGAAACATGGGCATCCAAAACCGCCTTTTCATAAGCTTCGGCAGCTAAATCAGGTTGCCAGATGCTATGCGGCCAGGCTTTATCCGCTTTAAAGCGAGCAACAATATGGATATGCAATTGCGAGACTAAGTTGCCTAAGGCACCTACATTCAATTTATCCGGTTTAAAATAATCCATCATGACCTTGGAAAGTAAAGCAATTTCCTCAATCAATAGCTGTCGGTCTGCCTTTGATAACTGATAAATCTCAGTCACCTTTTCAACCTTTGGTAGTAAAATAATCCAAGGAAAACTCGCATCCTTTTTAAAATGAAGGCTAGATAAAGCTCCCTCAGCTAACCAAATACAAGACGATTCAATACGTTCATCGACTTTAAAAACCATTTAAACACCTAGCTGTTCGGCATGAAAACGCAAATGATCATCGATAAAGCTAGCAATAAAATAGTAACTATGATCATAGCCTTCTTGCATTCTTAGTTTGAAATCCACACCGGCTTCTTTACAAGCAGCCTGCAATAATTCTGGCATTAATTGTTCCTTTAAAAACAAATCAGCTGTTCCCTGATCAACTAATATTGTTGAATGTGGCCATTTTTTCGATTTTATCAACTCGCTTGCATCATAATTTCGCCAAATTTCTTTATCAAACCCTAAGTAAGCACTGAAGCTTTTTTGCCCCCAAGGGCATTGCATCGGGGCAGAGATAGGAGCAAAAGCCGAGACACTGCGAAAGAGCTCAGGGTTTTTTAAAGCCAAGGTTAAGGCGCCATGTCCTCCCATTGAGTGACCAAAAATACCGGTTCGTTGCTTATCAACCGGGAAATTTTGCCAAACCAACTGAATTAATTCCTCTCTAATATAGCTATACATTCGATAATATTGAGCCCAAGGCTCTTTGATTGCATCTACGTAGAAGCCAGCACCCACTCCAAAATCAAAGTTAGCCCTATCACCGGGCAGCTCAACACCACGAGGGCTAGTATCAGGGCAAACGAGGGCTAAACCTAATTCGGCAGCCAAGCGTTGAGCTCCGGCTTTATTAATAAAATTTTGTTCATCACAAGTTAAGCCAGAAAGCCAATAAACGACAGGTACTTTCTGTTTTGCGGCCTTAGGCGGTAAAAAAAGCGCAAAGCGCATCTTGCAATGGGTCTGTAAAGAGGAATGCGAATAAACGAATTGTGTACCGCCAAAACAACGGTGCTGTTCAATGAGCTCAAGGGTCATGGCATAGGTCCTAAAAGGTAACAACTGTTCTTATTGATTCTCCTTCATGCATTAATTTAAACGCATCATTAATTTGTTCTATAGGCAAAACATGGGTAATCAAATCATCGATATTAATTTTGCCATCCATATACCAATCAACAATTTTGGGTACATCCGTTCGCCCACGCGCACCACCAAAAGCCGATCCTTTCCAAACTCGACCTGTCACCAATTGAAAAGGACGGGTTGCGATTTCTTGTCCAGCCCCAGCGACACCAATAATCGTTGAAACCCCCCAACCTTTATGACAGCACTCTAGGGCCTGGCGCATGACCTTCACGCTACCCACACATTCAAAACTGTAGTCAGCGCCGCCTTTGGTTAATTCGACAAGAAACGCCACTAAGTCTTCCTTCAAGTCATTGGGATTTACAAAATCAGTCATACCCATTTTAGTGGCCAGAGCTTTACGGTTCGGGTTGATATCAACACCGATGATTTGCTCAGCCCCTACCATGCGCGCCCCTTGAATTACATTAAGGCCGATGCCGCCTAAGCCAAAGACCACAACCTTAGATCCGGGCTCGACCTTTGCTGTATAAATAACAGCGCCAAGCCCCGTGGTGACCCCGCAGCCAATGTAACAGACCTTATCAAAAGGAGCATCTTGACGGATTTTAGCCAGCGCTATTTCAGGTAAGACTGTGTAATTAGCAAAGGTTGAAGTACCCATGTAGTGAAATAATTTCTGGCCACCCAAACTAAAACGGCTTGTACCGTCTGGCATTAAACCTTTTCCTTGGGTGCTGCGAATGGCTTGGCAAAGATTGGTTTTTTGTGAAAGGCAATATTCACATTGCCTGCATTCTGGAGTAAAAAGCGGAATCACATGATCCCCTGGTTTAAGTGAACTCACCCCTGAGCCGACTTCAACAACCACGCCAGCAGCCTCATGACCTAGGATGGTAGGAAAAAGCCCTTCCGGATCTTCACCCGATAAGGTAAACGCATCAGTATGACAAACTCCTGACGCTTTAATTTCTACAAGCACTTCGCCATGCCGAGGCCCTTCCAAATCGACCATTTCTATTGTTAAAGGTCTGCCGGCTACGTGTGCTACTGCTGCTTTTACTTGCATTTAAATCTCTCCTTCGAATTTTTTGTTCTTAAGTAAACAATATTCTCATTTACGTTTTCTAAGATATTTTTGTCATTTTCGCTCAGCAAGGTATAAGATTAAAAATTAAGAGCCCTAACTTATCGAGACTACCATGCATCCTTTTTATCCGGTAATCAAACCTTATAAGACCCATGAATTGAAGGTTAGTGCGCCGCATGTGCTTTATCTCGAAGAAGTGGGTAATCCTTTAGGAATACCTGTCCTGATTTTACATTCAGGACCAGGCGCCGGTGGAACCAGCCATTTGCGCCGCTTTTTTGATCCCCAATCTTATCGCATGATCATTTATGATCAACGTGGTTGCGGTCGTTCTATACCTCATGCCACTCTGGTAAATAACAACACAGAAAGTCTACTTGATGATATGAATGCCATTCGTGATTATCTAGGCATAGAGCAATTGGTATTATTCGGTGGTGGCTGGGGTTCCCTATTGGCGCTGCTTTATGCCCAACTCTACCCACAACATGTTTCGGGCTTATTGCTATATCAACTTTTTCTTGGCAGAAAAAAAGATATTGACTGGCTATACAAAAGTGGGGCAAATCTCATTTACCCAGATTATTGGCAAGAATTTATCTCTACAGTGCCAATCGAAGAACAGCATAAAGTCCTGCAGTATTATGCAAAATGTTTACAAGGTGATAATGATTTAGCCCGCATGTCCGCAGCTAAAAGCTGGGCTTTGTGGCAGGCACGTTGTAGTAGCCTACAGCCCCATCTTTGCCTAATTGAGCAATATACCGAGCCACATTTTGCTCTTGCTCTAGCCACTTTAGAATCTAATTATATTAATTCCAATTTTTTTATTGAAGAAAATCAAATACTTAATAATATTCATAAAGTGAGACCAGTGCCAACTTATCTTGTTCACGGGCGCTACGATATGATTTGTCCACTTGAAGCCGCTTGGGATTTGCATCAAGCTTTACCCGCATCTATCCTACGAATAATTAGAGACGCTGGGCATTCCACTCTTGAGGCAGGGATGATTGATGCGCTAATCGATGCCAGCAAAGAACTTTCACGACAAAAGCTCGATGCCTCTTAAACTACAAATTCTGTTTTGGGGGATTAAGTCTGCGAAATTTGCAGCACTAAATCTCAGCGATGTTAGGAGCCACTATCGCTGTTTCCAAGACAATCAAAGTGGTGTAACATCAAATCTCGCCATCAAAAAATAGAAAAATCATGCGCTTAGATCTTCGCTTATTAACCTTGGCAACTGCTCTACTACTTTCTGGCTGCGCTCACAAAGCAGTTAACCCTATTGATCCTTATGAACCCTATAATCGTAAGATTCACAAATTTAATATGACCCTTGATAAGCTGATATTAAAACCTTCTGCAAAAGTGTATGTTGCCGTGCTTCCTTCACGAATTCGTAAAGGCATTAATAATGTCTATAACAATGTGTTGATGCTACCCACTGCGGCGAATGATCTTCTTCAAGGTGATTGGCGTTATGCAATCAAAGATAGTTGGCGTTTCCTAATCAACTCCACCTTTGGTGTAGCGGGTATCTTTGACGTAGCGAATAAGCCCTTCGGTTTACCGCCGCATTATAATGATTTAGGCTTAACCTTTGCTAAATGGGGTGATAAAAACTCACCTTATATTGTGATTCCATTATTAGGTCCGAGTACTATTCGCGATGGGATGTCGATTCCCTTTGATTATATGTTTACTCCTTATTTTTATCTTCCTGGTGCTACTGCCCTCACCTCCATTGCAGCGGTAAGATATGTTGATTTGCGAGCGCAATTATTAGATACAGAGAAACTGATGGATGAGGCTCTAGATAAATATACTTTTATCCGAGATGCCTATATTCAACATCGTAATTACCTAATCAATGGGGAATTGGTTGAGACTAGCAATGACTCACTTTATGTCGATGAAGGAAGTGCTGCTGATTATATTGATGAGAAACCTGCCCCTGCCAAAACTACTACAGGTGAAACTCCCAAAGTTCCTGGGAAAATCTAAGGGTGCTGCATATCGCCTTGCATCAGCCAGAAATTCCACCCAATACTGGCAATATTATTCGTCTTTGCGCCAATAGCGGCGCAAAGCTTCATTTAATTCATCCCTTAGGCTTTGAACTTGATGATAAACGAATGCGCCGTGCTGGTCTTGACTATCATGAGTGGGCTCAGATAATTCACTATGAGAACGAGCAGGAATTCATTGAAAAAAACCAGCAAAGACGCATTTTTGCCTGTTCGTCTAAAGGTCAAAAAAGTTACAGTCAAATTCAATATCAAGCTGAAGACATGCTTCTTTTTGGCGCAGAAACACGTGGATTGTCTGAGGAATTAAGGACACGCTATACGGCAATTCGTATCCCGATGTGTCCTAATAATCGTAGTTTGAATCTATCTAATTCAGTTGCAATTATTCTTTTTGAAGCTTGGCGGCAGCTGGGGTTTGTTGGCGGAGTTGTGTAGTAAACATTTAAAATCTACTAGGAAGAAATATCGGGCCAGGGGCCCGACATTTCCCTCTACTTACCGCGAATTTCAGCCAAAACCCGCAAATAATCCCCTGCTATATCCAACTCCGTTTCAGCTTCAATTTCGCGAATGCAAGTTGGACTCGTTACGTTGATTTCTGTCAAATAATCACCAATCACATCAATGCCGACAAAATACAAACCCATTGCTTTGAGCGATGGAGCTAGTTGCTGGCAAAGCCAACGATCTCTCTCACTAAGAGGAACAACCTCTCCGCGCGCACCGGCAGCAAGGTTTCCACGAAGCTCGCCTTTAGCTGGTATGCGAGCTAAGGCGTAGGGTACAGGCTCACCATTGATTAATAAAATCCGCTTATCGCCAGTTTTAGTAATTTCGGGAATGTAAACCTGGGCCATTATGCTAACTTGTTGGCTGTGGGTTAGAACTTCCAAAATAACCGATAAATTTCGCCCATCTTTGTCAACTTGGAAAATAGAACTTCCTCCCATCCCTTCAAGAGGCTTGAAAATGACATTCTGATGCTCTAGCCAAAAAGCTCGTAAACGCTTTAGATCACGGCTCACTAAAGTTGTTGGGCAGCATTGCGGAAAGTTCATGGTAAAAAATTTTTCATTTGCGGCACGTAGGCTTTGCGGTTTATTTGCCACAAGAACCCCTTCCTTCTCAGCAAGCTCTAAAGCGTAAGTTGAATAGATATATTCCATATCAAAGGGCGGATCCTTACGCATTAAAATAATATCAAAATCACTAAGCGGTTTTTCTCCTAAACACTTCACTTCAGCCCAATCAGCACTCTTTTCATCCGCTTTCACTGTAATCGATGACACCCGCGCAAAAGCTCGGCCTTGCTGACAATACAAGTCGTTTTGGGTGAAATAGACACAAGACCAACCCACAGCCTCTGCCGCTTTAATCATTGCAACAGTTGAATCTTTATAAGCTTTTAATTGATGGATTGGATCCATCAAAATCGCTAATTTCATCCCTCTCCTCCAGTTGCAGCTATTTCTCTTGCTGCTGCAAGAGCGGCTAAACGCGCAATTACACCATAGGTATAAAAACGATTGGGACACTCAACGGCTGCCAATTCATTTTGCGGCATATTACAGGCCTGAGCAAAGGCAAGCGGCTCAAAATGCATGCCTGGGGCATTAAGGTTTTCATCCTTACCGCGGCCTTGATGGACTCGATAAAAACCACCGACAACAAATTGACCAATCATATAAACGACGGGTTCCGCCACTTCCCCTTCGGGCATCGTCTCGAAGGTATAAACGCCTTCTTGCAGAATAACTCGGTCTACCTTACGGCCTCCTTTACTAGCCGCCATTTTTGTACGTTGTTTGCGATTAAGCTGGCGTAATTTTTCGCCGCTGTGCGCCATCATGACACTCATGCCATAAGTACCATTGTCCGCTTTGATTACGACAAAAGGCTCTTCTTGAATGTCATAGGTTAGATATTTATCTTTTATCTTTGCCAACAAGGCATCCGTTTCTATTGCTAAATTTTCAATGCCGTCCTGTGCCATAAAATCAACGCCCTCAAAAGCTTTAAAATAAGGATTTATTAGCCAAGGATCCATTTCGACTAAATCAGCAAATTCACTCGCAACTTCATCAAAAAAATTAAAATGGTTGGACTTAAGTCTTGAAGCCCATCCTAATTGCGGAGTTGGCACTATGGGTTGCTGGATCCCTTGTAGAATTTCAGGAATGCCGTTTGATAAGTCATTATTTAATAATAAAATACAAGGATCAAAATCTGCTAATCCCACTTTATTAACCTTGCGCTTAAGCGGTTCAATCAACAAGGTTTTGTGTTCATCAAGTGATATTTTTAGAGGCTCAACTAACTCGGGATCCAAAGATCCAATTCGTACTACATAGCCTGCTTTCGTATAAATATCTCTCAAAACCGCTAAACTTTGCATATAAAAAAGATTACGGGTGTGGCTTTCAGGCAAAATCAAAATCTTGCGGCAGGTTGGCAGAAGATCAACTAAAGTTGCTTGGGCTGCTTGTATACATAAGGGCATGAAATCTGGATTAAGGTTATTAAATCCCGCGGGAAATAAATTAGTATCAACCGGGGCTAATTTATAGCCTGCATGGCGTAAATCAACAGATGAATTAATTGGCGGAGGCGTCTCTTGCCACTTTTCCCTGAACCAAGTTTCTATATTAACCACCTGATTTAAAATAATTTTCTCAATGTGATTCAAAGGGCCACTATGAGCTGTGGTTAAATGCGGAACAGGTACATCTTTAGTTTGCAATTTATTCTCCTGCAAAAAAATATCCAAGGATGTTAACTCAGTTTAAGCACGGAATTAAACAGAAATCTCTATCAGGGAATTAGTCGCCTAACAGACACCAGTATAGCTATCGGCTCTTGTTTCATACAATTTTCAAAATACTACGCTTTTTTAAAAATAACCCCTTAAGAGAGCGTTCCTAGCTCAAGACCCAATCTACAAACCTTACTCGATAAATTAAAAGGGAGTATAATCGACAACCCTAGGCCCTTATCCTCTGATTTTGAGAACCATTCGTTGTGAAAAAAAACCGTTCATTATTAGCCTTAATGATTCTAATCTCATTAGGTTTTATTTGGGGTTCAGGTTATACCCTTGCTAAATTTGCCATGACTAACGGCGTCTCCCCTTTGGGCTATGCCTTTTGGCAATCGCTTGGGCCTGCTATTCTTTTAACCCTTTGTAGCCTTCTTACAAAAAACAACCCCATCTTGCAGCCAAGCGTTTGGCCTTATTTTTTAATCTGTGGGCTAATTGGCATTGTGATACCCAATACGAATATGTATTTTATTGCAGCACACCTACCTGCGGGCTTACTTGCTGTATTAGTTAATACCGTACCGCTTATGGTTTATCCCTTAGCTTTGTTAGGCGGCCAGGAGCGATTTGATAGTTGGCGAATTTTGGCACTGCTCTTTGGAGTGGTCGGTATTTTCCTGATTATCACCCCTAGTTGCTGAGAATCTTTTATCTGGCTGGACGCTACTTGCCTTGTTAAGCCCCCTATCCTTTTCGCTGTGCTCACTTTATATTGCCTTGAAACAACCACCAACAATTAATGCTCTGCAAGCAGCTAGCGGCATGTTGATAGCGGCATCGCTGTTGCTCACCCCTTTAGTGATGCAACAACATGACTTTTACTCACTTAGTTTACCCTTGACCCTCCCAAAACAAGTGGTGATTTTAGAAATTGCTCTCTCAAGCATTGGCTATTTGCTTTTCTTTCAATTAATTCGCTTAGCAGGACCTGTTTTCTATAGTTTGACAGGAGGCATGGTTGCCTTAACTGGTTTATTCTGGGGATTTATGGTCTTTGATGAAAAACCTAATACCAAGCAAGTTTTGGCTACGCTCTTCATAATTTCTGCTTTGTTTCTGTTATCATGGCGACAATCTAAACAAAGACGTTCGGAAACAGTGCTCGCTAGCCAAAAATCAGAAACAACACAGGGAGTTATCTAAATGTTCACCGATTTCATGCACCAATATGAGGTTCAAATTCAAACCCTCCGTTATCTCCTCCTACTAATTAATGCAATCTTGCATCTCCTTTTTGCAGGCGCTGTGGCTCGTGATGCTGGAAATCTCTATCAGTTAGGTCAACGCCCTGCTTTAGTATCCGCAGGTACTTGGGCTTTTGCCACTCTTCTTGGTGGGATAGTTACTGCAACAATTTACTGGTTTATCCACCATTCAACCCTAACAAGACCTACTATTTCAACGCGAGATAAATCCTATGACAGAGCATAAAATAAACAGAATTGATGTCCATGAATTAAAGAAGCGCTTAACGGCTGACCCCACTCTCTGTCTAATTGACGTTAGAGAAAAGGAAGAATGGCAAGCCCTGCGAATCCCTGGTGCAATTCTTATTCCCAAGGATGAATTAGTAGGAAAAATAGAAACAATCCAAGCTGAGCGCTCTAAGCCTATTTATTTGCATTGCAAGGGTGGTGTTCGGTCGCTATATGCGGCGAATTGTTTGATGGACCTGGGATATAAAGAAGTCTATTCAATTGATGGCGGCATCATGGAGTGGCAGGCTTTTGGTTATCCGATTGAAACTAATTAAGTTGTTTTTTTAATTTCAATTGAAGTTAACACCCTGTTTGTAGCAGGGTGCAGACTGGTTTATAAAGTTGAACTAAAAAGATTATCATCCTCTTTTTCTGCAAAATTCTCTTTTAAGCAAGCATTCAACAACGTAGTATCATATTCATTTAAACCTAGATCCTTTTCCTTGTCCCAATTGCCTAAAAAGCATTGGGCTTTTACATAAGCAGCAGTGGTAAGTCCTGACAAAATACTTGGCTGTTTTTGATATTCCGCCTTTTGAAAGTTTTGTATTTTTTGATTTAAGTCTTCTTTGTTTTTGTTAGTTAAATCGTAAGCGGTTAATAAACCCCATCTATTCAATCGAAAAATTATTTCAGATACTTGCTGACGTTGACTAACACAGGGGTATTTAAATGAAAGCAACAGCGAAAACACAAGCACAAGATTTATGGAAAAC
>JACCWL010000116.1 GCA_013697645.1 Tatlockia sp.
GAGCCTGATGGCATTTTCTCGCAGTCCTTCAATCTCATCATGTAGACTATCCTTCATGAAGCGGTCGTTTTGAATGGCTCGCTGAAAATAGGCGTAACAATCAAGAAAATCATGTTGTGATACTTTGCGTTTTAGATTAACCATTAAAAAATATGCCTTGTTAAACTATCAATGCGTGATAGTTTAACTATTTGCCGCCTTTGTTTCAATATTAAGTTGCTCGTTATTTTAATAATCGGTCTAATACCATTCAGAACGAGCCGTTTTTGTAATAAGCTAAAATGCCTTTTAACACCCTGTATCCATTGAATTATTTTAGTTATTAACGAATAATGCACAAGGTTATACCCGGAAAATGTGAATAACCCATATGTTCAATTTTAGACCACCTGCCTTTGATTTTGGAGCTTGTCGCTTTCAAAAAAATTATGAGCGTAGCGAATTCATTGTTTAGCTTAAGCGCTAAGAGGGTTAAGTTCTCTGCCTCGTCATTCATCGCTCAGTCGCAATTTCAACAAAACGGAGTGATGGCGATTAGCAATGAGGAACGGAGCGAGCGTAGCGAGTGAGTAGTCATTGCTAATTGTCAGCACGTAGTTAGCTTTTTTTGCGACTGAGTGGTGGATGACAGAGTGGTGAGCTTTGTTTGCGTGGCGTTTATCAAATTAGTTATTGGCTTTAGCCAATTCCTTTAATAGGGGGTTAAAATAGAAAGTGATGAGCAGAGCGAATTCATTATTAGTTTTAGATTATCCACAGGGTTTATCTGTGGATAATCTTCTAGAGGATTAAAATAGGACTAGTAGTATGAGCAGACACTTAACCTAAATACTCCAAGACACTTAAATAGGAATATGACACAATTTGTACACCCCATTTACCGGCTTAACCACGTCTTATCCACAGAGTCTTAATTATCAAGCAGAAGGGGTAGCTTCGCGGTGCTCAATAGGTTGCCATTATGTGAATAATTAATTCGGCAAAGGTGGTTTGCCTTAAATGAATAGATAGAAGCGCCTTGTCAATTTAGACAGTGGAGAAAAAGCAGGGAGAAATAATGGTAAGGCTATTATTCGCGTGTTCGTCTTAAGGAATTTCGTCTTGCAAGCCTGTTATCACGCTCTTGAATTTGCTTGGCCTCATCAGTCTGTAATAAAGACTTCATTGCGGCTACATGTGCTTTGGAACCCTTCTCTATGCCGCTATAATCAATAATTTTAGCAGCCATAGTAGTCTGCTCATTACTTCGAGCCACCATCTCATTATGCTTTCTTTTAAGGCGCTTACGGGCAAGTTTACGTTGGGCCGACAACGCTTGTAAATTAATGCCACAGGCTTTAAAAAAAGTGGGCGTGAGGCATTTTACTGCCGCTAAGCCAATAAAGCGTGTATCGCCCTTCTCTTCCTTAGTGTCAAAGCGCTCAATAACCCTTAAATAACCAGCGCGCTTTAAAAGAGCAACAGCACGTTGTGCGCGCTTAAGACCAAGCCCCGCCTTTTCAGCAAGAAACTCTATTTTAAGCGATCGAAACCCTTCTGCAATCTGAGGAACCCCAACGCGCAGGGTTGCTAACTCGGTATAATGCAACAAAACCTGGGCGATAGATGCCACCGCTTCGCGTGATTCACTGCGTTGTTGACGCTCGGACTTACGATATAAACGAAGTTCTGAGAAATAAGAAGAGGGTAAGTTGTAAAAACGGCACCAGGCAGCCATTGCCCAGGTTAAAATGTTGGGGCGTGGCTTGTGTTGCTCTGGTTTTTCAAAAAATCGGGGCGCATCAGAATTATGGCCGCACCAGTTTCCAGTGCGATCTAAATTTGCTCGTCTATTAATATAGTCTGCAATAGTTACCTGTCTGTTTACTTGTAGACAAGTAGTCGCTGAAGCTACCCTTTCTTGCATGCGTAACTTACCCTTAGGGGGGTTAGCCGCAAACCTCAGAAATTTCCGGACAGTTTTTAGTCACTTCGCTTCTTCTTAACTTCCGTAAAAGAACTCTACCTATTATCTCATCAATATTGATGATTTTGTCATCTGTAAAGAT
>JACCWL010000117.1 GCA_013697645.1 Tatlockia sp.
GTTTTCCATAAATCTTGTGCTTGTGTTTTCGCTGTTGCTTTCATTTAAATACCCCTGTGTTAGTCAACGTCAGCAAGTATCTGAAATAATTTTTCGATTGAATAGATGGGGTTTATTAACCGCTTACCCTACGCGGGAACGACAATCATAATAAAAATAGACAATCCTGGCTAAATATAGCCACATTAAAAAGGTGTCAATACCTCAAGGTCTGTCATTTAGGAAAATCTACAGGTGAGAGTCAAGAGGTTTTAGTATCTCCTTATCCCTCAAGTTTTAAATTCTATAAAATTTTATTAACAAATTAGGAATTATGCGGTATCTTGAAAAGCGTAACATTTTTCAATGCTAAGAGAGGGCATATTACCATTCTATTGTTCAAGGCAATATAAATCCATAATCATAATCTGCCTCTTTCTCAATTGAGCAACAGTAATGGTGAATAGCGTAATATAAAAGATAGGCCCAGCCGACAATAGGAAAGCAACCCCAGGCTATCATCTCGCAAGCTGACATTTCCCAAGGACTAGCACTTTCATCCAATAGTGAAAATATTTTATCGGTGAAACTCTTTTGAACGTTGGGTTTTTTGCCCTGTTCATTTTTAAAGAATAAAGAATTTTTTCCTGGAAGGTTGGCAGACTTTTTCCGCTCGCTGAGATTTAACGAGGTACAAGGTTCAAAACACAACTGTTGCTTATTTAAGCTGGCTTTAAAAGAGGTGATATTTACAAATGAATCAAATGTTGCTGCCTCTGCAGGACTTCCGAATTGTATCCCAATGTTGATTTTGTCTTTTGACTTATCAGAACTGTAGATACAGCCTGTATAGCTATTTTTTCTCTTATCTTTCTTTAAAAAGCTTGGATGTATGATTAATTCATTATTTTCTAAAGTAAAATCAATTCTTGTTAAAGCCTTATCTACATACTTCTTTAATTTTGCAGCTTCCTTTGCGTTAGAACAAATCAAATGCACATCATATAGTAAGGGCGCCCCCCAAGAATCATAGTTGAAAGCGCTATATGTGATTTCGCAATCTATTTTTTTGTAAGGCTGTTTAAATTGCTCAAGAGGTAATTTAAAGTGCTTATTAATTTCAAAAGTACGATTCAGAATGGAATGGTAAACATTAAGCCCAATGAGAAGAGTTAATTCGTTTGGCAAACATGCCTTCAAATCCTTTAATAATAAAAAAACAATGAAGCTGCGATTTAGTGCTTCATTATTGATTCTTTTTCTATGCTCTATAGAAAAATTCGGTTGAAGTAAATTTAGAAAACGAACGTGGTCTCCATGATAATAGGCTTCGGGAAATTTGGTCTGGTCAAAATTTTTATATACTCGTTTAAGAAAAAGAGCAAATTCCGTTGCTACTGCAGAGTCATTAAAATTAAGATAAACGAAAGGAAAAAAACTGGATTTGAAACTCACATTTGTATGGACTCCTAAAGAACCCTCAGTTGCGATGATAATGCGGTTCTCTTTTAGGCTTAAAGGGAGGTGATTTTCCATTATCGAGTAAAATGCCAGAGCCTCTTCATCACTTGTAAAGCTGATATGAACTGAATATTTCGCCACATTTTTATTTTCATCATTTTTTTTATGTTCGTGTTCAATATAAATGCGAGAATTTTCTAATCTAGCGAGCATTAATTTTTTCCTGAGCTGTAAAGGTGTTCAATATTAACGCAAAATGCAAATCTAATCAATTTATTTCAAAAATTTTATTCAATCTTTTGAGCTCGGATGAGAGCCCTTGTGCTATACCTGGCTTTGTTCTATCTTTTCTAATAAATCAATCTGTTCATTTAAATTGACAATCTGATTTTGCCAATAAACGGGCGTATTAAACCAGGGAAAACTGACAGGAAATGCCGGATCAGCCCAACGTTTTGCAAGCCAACCTGAATAATGGAGCATGCGTAAGGTACGTAATACTTCGATTAAATGACGCTCGCGTGGATTAAAATCATAAAATTCACGATAACCTTTTAAAATCTTCGCCAGTTGATCCTCCATTTGTTTTGGTTCACCTGAAAGTAACATCCAAATATCTTGGATTGCAGGTCCCATGAGGCAATCATCTAAGTCGACAATGTGAGGGCCTGATTCGCTCCATAACACATTTCCTGCATGACAATCGCCATGCAAGCGTATTTGATCAATTTGGCCGAAACTTTTAACTATCTGCTTGATTTTTTCTAAGGCTGTTTCGACTGTATTGCAAAAATTAGGTTTTAAATAATCTGGAATAAAGTCTTGTTCAAGGAGAAATTGGCAAGGCCCATCACCATAACTTTGAGTAGTTAACTGAATGCGATGTTTGAATGGCTTGCCTGCACTGACTGCATGAACGCGGCCGATAAAGCGTCCCATCCATTCTAATTGTTCGTTATTATCTAATTCCAGGGCGCGACCTCCACGCCTAGGAAAAAGGGCGAATCTGAAATCAAGATGATGGTGTAAGGTTTGATCGTTGATGATAAGGGGCGCAATAATAGGAATTTCTTGTTCCACTAATTCAAGTGAAAATCGATGTTCTTCTAAAATCGCTGCTGAACTCCAGCGATGAGGTCGATAAAATTTAGCGATTAAGGGCTGAGCCTCTTCAATCCCTATTTGATAAACACGGTTTTCATAGCTATTGAGGGCGATAAAGCTACCTGTGCAAATAAAACCTGTGCTTTCAATAGCATCTAAAATGACGTTTGGAGTGAGCTCTGCATAGGGTGTTTGATTTTCATGATCCAAAGTGAATCCTCTAAGTAAGTGTAGGATGCATTATACACAGGTTGTTTGCCAATCCTAAACTGAGGTATTGACCCTCATTTGCTATTGATTTTATTATATAATTTAAGCTGCCTCCGATTGAACTATAATTATAAATATGAATTAAAAACTTCAGCCCGAGGGTAGCATGAGTAGTCATCAACAGATCAAGAACTTATTTGCTGCTATAAAAGTAGGGGATTTAAATGAAGTAAAACAAATATTATCAAATCAAAAAACTCCAATTAATGTCCTTAATACGCTTTATGAGAATAAAATCGGTGATAACAAGATACATTCATTTACTCAGCCAATAACTCCATTGCAAAGCGCTTGCACTTGGGGGAGAGATGATATTGTTGAATACTTTCTTACTCTTGGTGCGGACCCAACCCAATATGACAATTCAGGTCACTCTCCTCTGCATTATGCTGCATTCTCTATAAACAAGACTGACAACATAAAAAGAATTATATCTTTACTTGTAAAAAACGGTATTGATCTAAATCTAAAGTCTAATGATAACGAAACTCCCTTGCATTTAGCCTATAAACATAATCCAGTAGCCGCTATGGAGTTGTTGCAATACCACGATATAGACGTCAATGCTAAAGATAAGCATGGATCTACCCCTTTACACTTAGCCCTTAGTTCAGGTTCAAGAGATAGACAGCTCATCCAATTAGGTATCGAAAAAGGCGCTGAGGTTGATGCGAGAGATGTGTATGGAATGACACCTCTTTTGTATGCAATTAATAGTGAAAATTTAGAGGCAATCGACTTATTACTTCAAAATGGCGCTGATCCTTACAGTGTTAGCAAGGAGGTTTATATCACCGCCGCATACAGAGTAAAGGTCAAATATTATAAAGATTACACGAATGAAAATTATAAAAAAATTGATCAATTATTTAAAAAACATGGAAAAACTCTTCCAGTTTTGCATGGGGAATTACTTGATTTAGCTGAAGAATTAGATTATTTGACATTAACTGATCAACTATTGCGTAAAATTATTGCGGGAGGTTTGTGTTTCGGATTGACAACACAATCAATTGTCGATCTACAAGATGGGGAATCAGGTCTTAGAAAATTGAATGATCGCCTTAATATAATCGGCAAATATTCAGCGCAAGAATTAAAAATGAGAATTAGAGATGCTTCACAAATTCAGTTAGATGTACACAAAAATACTATTAGAGATCCCAATTTGGTAAGTATTTCTGAAGAGGAAGTATTTAAGATAATAAAAACCGTCATACATTCAGAATTTAGTCAATTAAGATTAAATGAAGAAGAAATTAGGGATTTGGTAAACCATTTTTTAAAAGATAAAACTATTTCAGGCAAGAAAGAAGAATGGAGCAATGACGATATAATAAGAAATAAAATTTCAGAGGCAGTGATAAATTATAAAACTCAAAAGCAAATACAAACAGAAACCAAAAAAGCTTTAAAAATTAAGTATGGTAAAGAAGGACCATTGTATCTTGAAATCGACATCATGATGCAGTCTGCAGCAATCTCGCAACGTGTATACCGTAGCATGCATTTGCTGGAAGAGGATATGCAGTATCCTCATGTTAGACAAAATATTCTTACTGGTTTTTATCTAATAAGATCAAAAACAGCAGAGGAGCGCGGTTTAATTATTCCAAAAGGAGGAAATTTTATCTTTGCCGGAGATAAAAAGAACCTGGAACCTTTTTTTGAGATTCTGCATTCTGCACTTGAGGATAAAGCCTTTAAAAACCCTGTTAGCTTTGCTATACACACTGAAGATCATGCGATATCTATCACGTATTTTCCAAAAACCGCAAAAAGAAAATCTCCAGCATGGGTTTTTTACGATAGTAATTCCTCGTTGATGGTTGTTAATGATTATCATTTAGTGGCGACTCTTATGGAAGCTAGTTTTTCTGAGGGTGAAAAACTAAATGTTGCAATGCAAATTTTCTCTTCCAAAGAAGATGCCAATCTACTACAAGAATCTTTAAATAATTTAAATTCCCAACCAAAATGGATTAATTTTCAGAAAGTTACAGCTGATAATGCCGCAATTGTCCGTGATCTTGCTAAGAGCATAAGTTATCCCGAAAAAGTCGAAGAAGCTCAAAAATTGGCCTCGGCTTCTTCTAATTTATATTCAGAGCTTGAAAATTGGCGCCCCCTTATTTATTTAACCTTTGGAACTTTTTTAGTTGGAATAGGGGCTGCAGGAGCAGTATTTGCTTCACCATTCTTAGCAATATTGAGCGTGGCAGGCTGTTACGGTATTTATGAAAGTTGGAACAGTTATAGGTTACCACCCGCGACAAATATCAATATAAGCAAGGCTCAAGAAAAGTTGGAAAAAGCTATTCATGAGAAACAAGGACCTCTTCCATCAGAAGCTAGTCACAATAAAATATTGGATGTATTAGACAAAAATAAAGTCCAACTTAATAAAGATAAAATCATTTCGCAATCATACTCAGTTAAAAAACATCGTAAAGCTGATTTTCAATCAGCCTTTAAAAATCAATTAGTGGATTTTTTTCGTGAAGAAAATAAGGATAATAAGGAAGAAATTAAATTTTCTAACCATGGGAAATGGATGTACGAAGAGTTAACCAAAACCGACAAAAAACTTGATTATACGGTTGAGGCGATATTAAGCCGAACGATTAGCCATGCACTTGACGCCAAGTATTATCAATCTACAGCTAGTTTTTTTTTGCGATCTGATAAGGTAGATAAAATGTATAATTCCGTGGTTAATTTAATTGATATCGAAGCAACGATAAAGAAACTGGAAAATCGCATAGACGCTTTGAATAATAAGGTCTATGGTCCATTTGCAGGTACAACTATAAACATGAATGATAAAGATTTAACCGTGTCTTCGAAAGTTGCTGAAGTTCATCAATTAATCCAGAAAATGAAAGATCCTGGTTATACAGATAGGCATGTGTTTTTGGCAGAGATGCTGCACCTAGCTTCACAAGAATCTTCTTTTTTCACTACCAAAAAATCTTTTGCCATAAGACATAAAGATGTATGGAATTTCTTTGAAACACTTAAGGATTCTTTAGTGGTGAAAGACAATTCTAGTCTTAAACTCGTCAATACTTCGGGTAAAAAAGAAGAAAAAAATATCAGTACAGAGTCAGAAATAGCGGAAAAGGATAGTGAATTTACTCCCAAAACAAAAAGATTCATGTAACAAGATCCATTAGCCCTTAAAACGAGCTTGCAAATTTTGCCAACAAGCAGAGTAATTAGATTGTCTGGCAGGATGAGCTAGGGCTTTTTCACTGATTTCCCAAGGTAGGCAGGTTTCAAACATAAAGGCCAGCGTTTCCTCGTAATGTACAGGCTTAAGCTCTTGTTTGATTGCTTCTTGGTAGGAGGCATTATCGGGGCCATGAGCAGTCATGCAATTATGGATGCTTAGACCGCCAGCCGAAAACCCTTCTTTTTTTGCATCGTAGTCGCCAAAAACTAAACCCATTAACTCAGACATACTATTGCGATGAAAATAAGGAGGTCTAAATGTATGATCTGCAACCATCCATCGCGGCGGAAAAATTACAAAATCAAGGCTAGAAACACCAGGTCTGTCACTTTCAGAGGTTAATACGGTAAAAATTGAAGGGTCTGGGTGATCAAAGCTTACTGTGTTGAAGGTATTGAAAAGCGAGAGATCATAGCAATAAGGCGCATAAGTACCATGCCATGCAACTACATTTAGGGGTGAATGTTTAGTTTTTGCAGACCAGAATCGGTTTTGATATTTACAAATTAAGGTCGTGTCCTCGTGGTTTTGCTCAAAGGAGGCTTGTGGATAGAGAAAATGGCGTGGATTAGCCAAGGCATTAGCGCCCATAAAACCTAGTTGTGGCAAGCTAAACGGTGCTCCTTTATTTTCACAAAGATAACCGCAGGCCAAAGGGCAATCAAAACTGACTTTAAATTTTACCCCTCTTGGAATGACTGCAATTTTGCCAGGCCCGATGGAAAGTTTGCCAAATTCAGTATGAAGCATTAGCTCACCTAGGTAGGGAACCAAAAGCATTTCGCCATCACTATTACTAAAGTAGCGATTTTTCATGGAAAGATTGCATTGGTAAATAAAGGCATCACAATTTCTATTGCCCGCTAAATGGAACAAGCCATCAACAAAATCGAGCTTTTGCTGAGGGGCGGCCAATGGCGACCAGCGATAGGGATTAGGTGCTTGGTCTTTGGTGTAAACTAGATCATTAGCCTTGGCATAGTGATGATAATCCTCATGAACTACTGAAGGTAGAATACGATAAACCCAGCTGTGTAAATTTAAATGCCTTGGCCGTGTGAAGGCAGAACCACTAAGTTGTTCAGCATAAAGTCCCATTTCACATTGCTGTGGAGAATTTTGTTCTTTAGGTAAGGTGTTTGGGATGGCTTCGCTTTGATGATGGTTTCCAAATCCTGCTAAATACACTGCCTTTCCTTGATCAATTAGGGAAAGAACAAGGATAGCGTGAAAAACTTAAAAAAGTCGAGTCACTGTCGTTCTTTTTAGCTAAAGGGCGAGGTATAATCAGGCTTTTCGTTTAACGATTGGGGTTATTCATGGCCGGACATAGTAAATGGGCTAATATACGTTTTCGCAAAGGCGTTCAAGATGCAAAGCGGGGAAAAATTTTTACTAAATTAATTCGCGAAATCTCAGTTTCTGCAAGAATGGGCGGCGCAGATGAATCATCCAACTCACGATTGCGCGATGCAGTGTCTAAAGCACTTAAAGCTAATATGAAACGTGATACCATCGATAATGCAATTAAGCGTGGCGTTGGCGGCCTTGATGGGGCAAATATGATTGAAATGCGCTATGAGGGCTATGGGCCTGGCGGTATTGCAATCTTAGTGGATTGCCTTTCTGATAATAAAAATCGTACCGTTTCAGAAGTTAGGCATGCTTTTACAAAGTTTGGTGGTAATCTTGGTACCGATGGTTCCGTATCCTATCTTTTTAACAAACAAGGCGAAATCTTGCTGGCTGCAGGTCAGGTTGAAGAGAAAGCCATGGAGTTAGCAATCGATTCAGGTGCTGAGGACGTTATCATTGACGGGGGACAAGTTGAAATTATTACGGCCGCTGATAATTTTCACACGGTATTAACTGCAGTTCAAAAATCTGGCTATGAGGTTGAACAATCAGGCCTCACCATGCGCGCTCAGACAATGGTTCCAATCGATGAAGAATTAGCAGAAAGCTTAATAAAGTTGATTGATATGCTAGAAGATCTGGATGATGTTCAGGAAGTTCATTCAAACGCGGAATATCCTGAGTCAATCTTTGAGGAATAATTTTTCAAAAATCCTTAACTCAGGTATATAGGGGAGCGCTTTTGAAAATGAGCATTATTTTAGGCATTGATCCGGGTTCTCGTATTACAGGTTATGGCCTAATCAAGGAAGAAAACAGAGCGATTCATTATGTGGATAGCGGCTGTATTCGTACCTCAGAAGGTGAATTAAGTTCTCGTTTATTACAAATTTTTAATGGGATTTGTCAGCTGATGGAGAATTATTCCCCGGATGAAGTGGCCATAGAGCAAGTATTCATGCATCAAAACCCCAATTCAGCTTTAAAACTAGGGCATGCTAGAGGAGCGGCAATGGTGGCTGCGGCTTCCTGCCGAATAAACGTGCATGAATATTCTGCAAGACAAGTGAAGCAATCAGTTGTAGGTTATGGAGCTGCAAAAAAAGAGCAGGTTAATCACATGGTGGTTACTTTACTCATGCTAAATAAACCTCCGCAAAGTGATGCTGCCGATGCTTTGGCTATTGCTATATGTCATAGCCATATGCGTCATGGCTTAGCAGCTTTACAACAGGGGAAACAAGGTTCAAGGAGACGTAAAAGATGATAGGTTGGTTGCGCGGTCAGATTGCTGACAAACATCAGTTAGGAAAGTTTGTGATTGACGTCAATGGCGTAGGTTATGATGTAGAAACTTCACTACAAACTTTTTTTCAACTTGAATCGCATCAAGGGAGTGTTGATTTACATATTCATACTGTGGTGCGTGAAGATGCCTTACTTTTATATGGGTTTTTAGAAAAACGTGAACGTGCTTTGTTTCGCGCACTGATTAAAGTGAATGGTGTTGGGCCTAAAATGGCCATTACTATTCTTTCAGCGATTAGCCCTGATGAATTTGTCCAATGTATCAATCAACAAAATACGACCCATTTAACTAAATTGCCGGGCATAGGGAAGAAAACAGCTGAGCGTTTGGTAATTGAACTTAAAGATAGTATGAAACAGTTTTTCTCATCCAATATGGAACAGCCGTTAATAAAACAAACGGTGGCTATTCGCGAACAAGATGAAGCTATCTCTGCACTAGAGGCTTTGGGTTACAAACAGCAAGAAGCCGTTAAAGTGATTATGAAAATCGATGATGGTACTAAGAGTTGCGAGCAGTTAATCAGGCAGGGCTTGCAATTGTTGGCGGGGCGATAAATATCAATTAGCCTTATGGCGCAACTAGTCTATGTTTTCTTGGGTCTCATCTCATACAAAACGAGCGAAGATCCTAAGAAAACACGGAGCCAAAATCAGAAAGTCCTTCATTATCTCTGGTCATCCTGGCTTATATAGCCACATAAAGTGTAGATATCTCAGGGCTTAGTAGCTGACCACTCCAAATCTGCTTCCTTTCGCAAAGCCAATTATCAATCTAGGACTGTCAAAGTTACAGAGTCTTATCCTAAATATTTCTATGGACGATTTAAGTAATAATTTGTCAAAATAAATTTGACAAGAACTATATAAGTCAATACTATGGGTCTGTGACTGGAAATGACATTAGTAATTGTCATTAAGATTTAATAAAAAGGGGTAGATTTATGAATAAGTTTAAACTTGCGGTTATGGCGCCATTGTTAGCTTTTGGAATTGCTCACGCTACCACACCTTGTAATGATTTCGAAATCAAGATTAAAAATAATCTACTTGATGATTTAGTTGTTAGAAAAATTCATTTAGAAGGTGCTGACATTCAACCGGGCGGCGTTCAAAAGCTAAACAAGAATTCAGCAGAGACTTTTACCATTAGCAACACGCCTGAACTTGGTGTTTTTAAAGGTGAGCTGGTTTTCAATACGTTAACCCTACCGACCAAAGAAGTGCGGATTCTATTTGATCTAGTGGGTAAAGGCTTAATCTGTGAACACACGGATCGCAGTCCAGCAGGTGAAGTACCTCTTGTTAAATCTCGTCTAGCAGGACAAGTACTTTATACGATAGGTAAGTAAAAGTTTTATAGAGAGCCTGAAAGGGCTCTCTTCTTAATCTAGTAAAACAATAAAGCTATCTAACTCATTATTATGGGTTGGCTTTGTTAGAAAATTATTAAAATTTTTCAGGTGAAAATTAAATGCTTTCAAATTAAGGGTTTTATAAAGTCAAAGCAGCATTACTCCCCTCAACTCCTCATCCGCTGTCAGACTTAAAAATATTGCGACTATTCAGTTGAATCCTGTTTGCTCTCTTGTTGATCTTTGTAGAGTTTCCAATCTTTATCATTACTAAAAATAAATTTACAAGACTGCTCAATAAAGTAATCACGAACGCGAATGCCTGCCCATTGACAATATTCAGTAATCTCGTTAAATATTGATTCATTCATGCGCATACGAAATTGTATTTTTTTCTCTGGCCCCGGTTCGCGCGTGATAAGCATTTGATTTCTCCTAAAATTCGTTTTATTAAATTAATTAAACAGGATTGTAATTTGTCTGTTAAGGATTTCCTAGCATCCTAATTGTATTTTCTACAAAATTCTATTTTAATACAGTCTATTGGATCTTATTCTTATACTGTAACATAGCTGGTTAGATGACACAATTGCAGTGACCATAATGTCACAACAAACCAAGGTGAATAAGGGTTTTTTTTCTGATTAATCTAAAAAAACATAGCGCATTGGCGTTCTTATGTTATATTTCCAAGTCTCTTATGAGATTTGCTAATGAAATAATAGGAGTTTAGAGATGGCGATTATTAAAAATAAAAGCAATTTACAAAAGTTGCCCATTAAAGCAAAAATCAATGACACTGTATTAGCCCAAATTAAACAATATTGTGAATGGTCAGGAATTTTTGATTTAGGTTATTTTATTGAACAAGCTGCTGAACATGTTTTTCGCAAAGACCTTGAGTGGAGACAATTTAATAAGAATAAAGGGAAGAGTTAATGCATCCTAAACAAACGCTCATGCTGCATTATGCCATCAAGTCGAATGTAATTTTAATTAGAGCTTAAGCGAGTTGGATGTTCTGTTCATTAGGTAAATTGGATTATTTATTAAAAAATTAATTCAATTTACCCATTAATTAGAAATAAATCTCGCTTAATAACTGCTCTTTGAGGTATTTATGCAGCAGATTCCGCAACCTCTGCTCTTTTATGATTATCTCAACGAAACAATGCAAGATCCTCGGCTACTAAACGAGCTGTTAAATGAGAAAACTTACGGCCATTGAGAAAACGGTAGATAAATGAATTTATTACTTCAGTGCCATACCATTGTCCATCAAATCGATTTTTCACTTCTTTTAATGCTCTGTTAACTTCTGAATCAAGCTTTAAAAGTGTCTCTGAAATTATTGAATCGCTTATTCCTTTTCCTTTTAATAGTTCTGCAATAAACCGATTTCCCTTGTGCGTGTAATAAGATGCCAATGTAGATGCAAAGCGGGAATCATCAATTAAGGACTCTGCTTTCAATTGCTCAAGCACATCATTTATCGAGTTATGGATTTTTTTTGAATTACCAAATTCCTCCTCAAGAAAAGTCCTCACTGTTTTTTCGCTGCGATTTCTTAGGGATAAGTATTTTAATGATTCATTCATCATATTCGTAATATTCACAATAATTCTCCTAAAATAAAATCAATTTGCATTGATTTCAATCGTGTTTTTCAAATTACTTAACCTATCTTACCATTAAGATTTATTATGTCAAATATAATTTGACATACACGTCACACAAAATTATTAAAGCGATTTTCATAACTTATTTTCATAGTCACTTAAAAATTGTCAGTTCGGTCACAAAAATATGATCAAAAACATTGCCAGATTGATTATTTTTTGTTAGGGTTAATTAGCATTACTGACTTTAGTTTTCTGAAATGCTAGAAAAAAAAACTTATTAATGCCTTTTTTTATAGCAATATAAAGGAGAGCAATTCAATTTCAAAAGCTAACAACTGCCAGCGTTAGTTAATTTTAATGAGCAGAAGGAGTGCCTATGAAAAGCAATAATTCAAAAATAATAAAATCCCGCGTGACTAATGTCATTGAGCAACTATTTGAGCAAAGTGATAATAAAGAAATTCCTGATATCACGGAAATATGTTCTAGAGCAAAAACCAATCGCAAAGTAGCACTAAAATATCTATATCAATGGTGGGAGCAACAGGCTGTTAATTCGCCTTTTGCAGATTGGTTAACTGGTCAATCAGAATATTCTGCTTTAGAACAATCACTTCAGGGCATCTTGAACTCGCTTGATTGTCAAATCAAAGAGCTTGATATCTATAATGAAGAGCTGAATTTTATCCCAAATACTATTCATCCTTTGGGTAATCATCTAATTAACTCGCTGTTAATCATTAAAGATGAAGTTAGTTATGCTCTAAAAACAACTGAAAGGGCTAGGGAAGATCATGAAGTTCTTGAAAATACGCTGCGTCAAAAAGTGCACGAGTGTGACCGCCTAACGCGCGAGCTGAACGGAATACAGGCATCTCACACAAGAAAACTGTCACTATTGCGGGAAGAGCTTGATGCAAGTCGTCGTGAGTCAACAGCTGCCAAGTTATTGGCAAAGTCCTTAAAACGAAGGAAAAAATCATTCTCATTAAAGAGAGTGTATGTTCCTTATAAATTAGATGGTTTGTAAATCAATTAAAAGCCTTTTTCTTTGGAAAAAGGCTTTTAGAGGTATAAATTTTAAGTGGTTTCTCTAACCCTGTTTTTATATTCTAAGTTATCGAAAACATTGGATTTGATATCCAAATTACGTGTAGTTGGCAAGCAATGTGGATAGTTTTTAGCGATAAAACCAATAAGCTTTTCTCTTATTTCACAATTCAGCTCAACAGCATCACTAGCATTTTTTGCACTTGCCAAAACTTTTAACTCCATAGCGTGTTCGCGTAAATCGCTTACTCTAAGTTTACCTATATCCTTGTCCCAAAACTCAGAGGCATTTAAAATTGAATCTAATTCAGTGCGCACCTTGTTTACAGGCAAAGTAAAATCAGTATAAAGAGTGAGACTTGCAATTAAATTATTATCCTGTTCCCTGGACCAGTTTTGAAAAGTTTTTTCTAGAAAATAATTAGTTGGTACTATCAACCGCCTCCAGTCCCATAATTTGATAACTACTGATCTAAAATTAATTTCTTCAATAACGCCTTTTTCGTTATCGATAACAACGGAATCACCTATCTTTATAGGTTGGGTTAAAGCAATTTCTAACCCAGAAAATATAGATCCCAAAGAGCGTTGAGCTGTAAAAGTTGCTACCAAACCTAGCAGGCCAGCGGTAGTTAAAACACTCGTCCCTAAAGCACGAACACTATCAAAAAGAATCAAAATCGCCCCTATTGAGACGGCTGTTAAAACAGTATAGGCAACTCGCTTTAAAATTAGTGTCTTAGTAACTATTTTTCTGGCTGCGATTGTTCCAGACAGACTCTCATAATGCTGTGATAAGAGCTTTTCAGAAATATCGACTAATTTAAATAGCAAAGAGCTAATACAAATAATAATTAAAATGCTAGTCGCTTTATTAACAAATAGAGAAGAATCATCTGAAAAATGCAATTGCTGAATTAGGATATTAAAAAGGCTGAGAAAGGCTAAGGCCTTGAACATCCGAATGAAAAAAGGGAGAAAAATAGCAAAATTAGGATGATTTATAAATAGGGATGAATTAAATAAAGTAATTTTTATATTATTAATAATTCGCGTAAATAACCAATAACCTGCGATTGTAAGGGCACTATAGAAGCTATAATATTCAATACGATTTATGGTGTCGATGTTTGAGAAAAAATCCGTAAAATAAGCTCCATAATTACAGTAAAGTAGATGGGAAATGATTAATATAGCTAAAAATGATAGAGGAATAAGCGCAGCTCTTTTAGCCTCGGATATAAATTTTTTATTTGTGTGCAAAGATAGTGTTTCTTCATTCATCTATAATACTCCCGTTTTATTTTGCGATGTTATTGATAAGCAAGCGTCGTTACTTTTTTTTGAATTTTCTAGCGTTATTTTTTCTAAATCAAGTTGATAAAATTGGTCAATGTTTTCAATGGCAGTGTAGATATTAATAATTCGTTTTGTCTGAGTTTTTAGTTTAGTCAAAATGGATAGTTTTCTTTTTAAAAAGATGTCTTCCTTTTCCAAATGACTGAAGGATTGCTTTGTTTTTTCTACTTCTTGCTCACGGATATAATTTTTATAGTTGTTGTAAAGAAAAGAAATTCCGAAATAAAGAGTCAAACATACAGCCATAGTAAATTCTATCAGGCGCGAGCTGGGATTTCTTAAAACTTGCTCTAGGTGGAGCAACCCTAGTTCCTTAGCTAAATTCGGACCCCCTGCAAGAAAAACAAACATGGAGGAAAAACATCCCAATAAGGTTGGGAATAAGCCAGTTAATAATGCAAGGCAATTTTGACGTAACCAACTACTACGATTGGGTAAAAAAACTGACTTATGCCCTGGATTCGATAAGAGTTGTATAAAGGAATCTTGGCTTGCTAGGAGTGGAGTGTGACTTTCAGCTGATGCTTGTAAAGGTTCAGCTACTAGGTAGCTTAGCTCAATTGATTCATTAGTTTTCGCTAAAATCTTTATTAGTCGATCGCTATAAAATCTGTAAATTTCTTTTTCATTGATAATTTCTGTCTTAAAAAGAATGGCTTCTTTTATAAGAGAGAACCATGATGAGTACTCTGTGTTTTCTTCAAAATTAAAAAATTGCTTATCGCTTTCATTTTCTTGAGATCTAGCAAAAGAAAAGGATTTATCCCTTAGATAAATATGAGAATGATTGAGGTATTTAATTAATGAATTTAGTGTGTCATTTTCTTTGCTAGTAATTAGCTTTAAAACTTTTAATTGTAGATTATGAATGCGTTGATTATGAAGGGCTGATTTTGCACTTTTTGTAGTTAATTGAAAGCTAAAATAACCAACAATAAAACTTGAGAAAAATGTAACAATAGTGATACCAAAAAGGGTGGTGTAGGAATCTAAATGAAGACCTAAGAAGCCAGAAAATCCCATCCACGCACCAAAGATTGATGTAATGACAGTATTTAAAACTACAGCTAGATTACCCGATTTTTCCACGCGATTGGATGAAACAGAGATTAATTGTTGCTGATTAAGTGAACCCAAACTTAATAACTTAGATAATTGGATTGAACTTAACTGTTTTTTTAGATGTCCTGAACCTAATCGTAGATGGGATAACAAAAGATTTAACTCAACCAGATTTAACTCTTCTAATTTAATATTGCTTGTCATAGATTCCTAAAATATTTCAATTTTTTAATTAAACATTCCATTAACCCATAATCCCTTTCCTTTTAATCATTTGCTGCTTTTAAAGTTGCAAGAAGTTCTTGAATAGGTCTAGTGTATTCTTTTTGTTTGTCGCCATCGCTCAACATGTTTTCTTCTTCAGCAATTTGTTTCAATACAATTTCATCTAGCCAATTCTCTAGCAATTTTATTTTATCTAAACTGGTCAATGTTGAATCATCCATAATTTCTTTTGGATGTTGAAAAAATTTTGTTGGATTAGCAACTTTGTCTAATTTATTCATCTTTTTTCCTTATTAAATAGAGTGAAGCCTTTTCTACCATAATCATCTTGGACTACCATGTCAAGTGTTTTGGTCTGAAAGTGTCAAATAATTCTATGCAATCTTGTCACAATGAAATTGACAACTAATTGGCAGTAGCTTTTGACTTGCTTAAGGGGAAATAAACGCGCACGATTAGGCCCGTTCCCTCTATGGGTGAATCAAGCTCCACACGGCCGCCGTGCAGATCAGTGATTTGACGTACTATAGCTAGTCCCAAACCGCTTCCTGTGCTCTTATTGCCCAATACACGGAAAAATCGTTCAAATACTCTGGATTGAAGTTCGAGAGGAATGCCCGGTCCATTGTCGCAAACTTCAAGTATTAGATTTTGTTTTTTTCGGTGTACATGAACAGATACTTTGCCATTTTCTTTGCAATAGCGAATGGCATTATCAACCAAGTTACGAATGAGAATGCTGAGTGCGGTTAAATTGCCAGGAAAATTAGGAAGTTTTTCATCGTGTTCAAATTCAAGTTCAATTTGCTTTTCAACGGCGCTGGGCGCCAACATCGCTAAGACTTCTCTGGTAATTTTCACTAAATTCACATCATCGATGTCATTGATGTTCGATGCCTCGGGAACTAATTTGCTCATTGTAAGCAACTGTTGAACAATATGGGTGCTGCGATTAACACTGGCAATGAGTTTTTGTAAAGCTAAATTCTTTTCATCAATATTATTGGTATTAAGGGCGACCTGAGCTTGAGCTTTAAGTGCTGCTAGAGGTGTTCTTAATTCGTGAGCCGCGTCTGCTGCAAAGCGTTTTTCACGTTCAAATCCTTCTTGTAGCCGGTAAAATAATTTATTCAATTCGTCAATAACAGGTTTGATTTCTTCCGGAACTTCCTCTAAATCAACAGGTTCTAAATGGGTTGGCGCTCGGTTTGCTACTTCTTGAGCAACCCTATCTAGACTGTCTAAACCACGACCAATAATGATCCAAATAAGCAAACCAGATAAGGGAAAGGTGAGCAACATGATGTAAAGATCATCTTGCGCGATTCGGTGGCCTAATTCGTTACGCGTGTCATAACGTTCTGCAAGGACAGTTCTTACGCCTGCCTTATCGTTGTATGTGGTAAACACACGCCATTTTTGTCTGCCAAGCATTTTATCACTAAAGCCATCAACCTCAGAGGTTAAAGGAATTTTTGGGGCAGTGGGAGAATGCAGCAGTAGTTTTCCACCATTAGTCCAAACTTGAAAATTAAATTTTTCTAAGGACGATTTAGGGGGCAAATCATTTAAAAAGCGACGTTGATAATAATTATCAATTTTTTGAGGAATGACTTCGAGTGCATCCTGGATTTTAGTCAGTGGTCGCTGATGCAGATCATCACCCAGTAGCGCTTGATAAGAGAGGGCAGAAATAGCCATTAAGGTATCAAGATGTTCTTGAATATCTTTTTGATCGAGATAGTAATTACCTATTGCGGTAAGCGTTGTTGTGATTGTAATTGCTAACAATAAATTAATTAGCAAAAATTTACGAATTGATGATTTCACAATACTTAACTACTCTCGTTTTTTTCAACCATATAACCAACCCCACGGATGGTACGTATGAAATTTGCATTGAGTTTTTTACGCAGATTGTGAATATGAACCTCTAGTGCATTAGAGTCCACATCTTCATCCCAACCATAAATACTTTGCATTAATTGTTCGCGTGATAAGACCTGGCCTGAGTTTTCGAGTAATTTTTGCAATAATGAAAATTCACGTCGTGGCACGTTAACCATGACATCATCAACATAGACAGAATGTGCTGCCGGATCCAAAGTAACATTACGATACTGCAATACTGAATCAGCGCGTCCTTGTGAACGCCTGACTAAGGCGCGGACTCTGGCACTCAATTCATTCAAATCAAAGGGCTTAGTCATGTAGTCATCAGCGCCACTGTCGAGACCTTTGATACGATCCCCTACGGTTTCACGCGCTGTGAGAATAATCACAGGAGTAGCGTTACCATCATTGCGTATTGATTGCAGAAAGGCTAAACCAGAGAGTTTTGGTAAACCTAAATCCAAAATGATCAATTCAAAAGATTCCGATTTGACTGCAGCTCGGGCTGTTTCCCCGTCTTTTAACCAATCAACAATATATCCAAACTGGGTGAGACCTGCTTTAACAGCGTCACCGAGTAGCTCATCATCTTCAACAAGTAGCAATCTCATTGCTGCTCCTAAAGTTTAGGCAATTCAAAGAGAATCGCCTGAAGGTTGACGTTCCACATCCTTATCTATTAGGTGCCTGGTTAAATAGATTGCTTGCAAAAAAACAAAGAGCAAAGTAAAACCGGCGCCACCAAACAATTTAAAGTTAACCCAAATATCCGTACTATAATAATAGGCTACATACAGATTAACTGCCCCCATTAAAATAAAAAACAGAGCCCAGGCAATATTTAAGCGAAACCATATTTTTAAAGGCAGGCTAATATTTCCTTCCATCATCTTCTGTATTAATGTTTTCTTAGAAAATAGCGGCGAGCCAAGGAAAACTAAGGCTGTTAACCAATAAATCCCTGTAGGTTTCCATTTAATAAACCAAGGATTATGGAAAAATAAGGTCGCACCACCCAAAACAAAAAGTAAAGCAAAACTAATTAGATGCATCTTTTCAAAGCGTTTATGCTTAATACGGTGAAAAACAACCTGTAAAAGCGAGGCTGCTATTGCGACTGCGGTCGCATAATAGATTCCAAACAGCTTATAACTGAGAAAAAAAATAATAATAGGAAAAAAATCAAAGAGAAATTTCATAGCATTTAATTAAAATTAAGTATCTGTTAAGTATATCACAGGATTCGCAGCTAACTCCTAAAGTAAATCCGAACAATTTTAAAAAAATTGGTTGATATTTCACGAATTTAACCCAAAAAACCAGTATTTGAAAGCATGTTTTAAGCTATTGCTCTAAGATTGTACAATAGATTGTGGTTATAAAAAAGCCATTATGACGACATATGGATGTAAAATATTCAACCAAAAATCGCCCTATACGCTAAGATCGATTAACCTATAATTAATCTCTGACCAGGCTTTAATTGGCCTTTGCTAAGATTCGGATTCAGCTGCGTAAGTATAATTACCTCGGTGTTATTCTTTTTAGCAATTGAGCTTAAGCTATCCCCAGTTTTTACCGTATACAGACCATAGAGTCTAACTGTCCGCCAAATAATTAATTGAGTGCCAGCTGGCAAGGTGGAATTAAGGTCAATTTTATTCCAATTCTGAATATCTGCCCGGGTCACCTTGTATTTTTGTTCCAAAGTTGTATAACTATCCCCAGTCTGAACGATGTGAATGACTTTATAGGTTTGTGAGCTAACTGGCCTATCAGTTAAAACAACAGCGTTTGCCTGATTTGACCCAGTGGGGCTCGTGTTTTTAGTGCTAGGGATTAGCAGGTATTGCCCTTGAATTAATGTATCATTTTTTAACTGGTTTAGATCGCTAATAAGCCTGGTTGTTGTGAAATATCTTTGCGCTATTGAATCCAAACTATCACCATATAATACCCGATGGCGAATCCAGCTGACCCGTTTTTCAGAGGGTAAACTAGCAAGATTACGATTAAAATTGGCTACTTTGGTTCTTGGTATTAGTAATTTAAACGGTTGGTTGGGGGCCGTTGCCCAACGATTGTATCCTGGATTTAATTTAATCAGCTCATTATAAGAAATACCAGCAAGCTTTGCGGCTTTACTAAGATCAATTTGACTGCCAATATTCACTTCCTCAAAATAAGGTTCATGCGGGATATCGGGTAAGGTGACTTGATAACGTTCGGGGTATTGAATAATTTCTGCAAGCGCGAGTAGGCGAGGAACATAAACTTTTGTTTCATTGGGCAAGTGCAGCGTCCAAAAATGATTAGAGTTGCCACTTTTTACTGCGCGAGACACAGCTCCTTCGCCCGCATCATAGGCGGCGATTGCAAGTATCCAATCCCCACTAAAATACCTAGAGAGAGAGCTTAAGTAATTGAGGGCGGCATCAGTAGATGAGGGAATGCTTCGTCTCGCGTCGAACCACCAATCTTGTTTTAAACCCCAATGCGTACCTGTTCCTGGCATGAATTGCCATAATCCTGCAGCGCCTACTGCCGAATAAGCAAAGGGATCAAAGGCACTTTCAATCATAGGTAAAAGTGCGAGCTCCCCAGGTAAGCCACGACTTTTTATGGAGTTAACTATATGATAAATATAAGGTTTAGATTGCATTAATTTTTGAAAGTAAGTCCGTTGCTTTAGAAACCAACGCAATTGTTCCTGCACTTCGGGTTGATTAACTTCATGATTTAATTTGAATTGACTACGTAAAACATCCCAAACATTAGGCGCTAGAGTTGAATGCAGAGTATTTGAAAGACAGGAAAGGCAGAGTAGTAAAAGAAACCAACCTGGAGGTCTAAATTTCAATGTAAAAGCCTTTTTTTTACTCAAGGACAAACAGTTTACTAAATAATTGCAGCAATAACTCTAAAAATAATCCTTGGCTGCTCTGATTTTTTTAAAAACTGATAAGGAATCATCGTCTTTAGCCCCTTTGAACTTTGCAAAGGCTTGAACTGCTGCTATTTGAGTTCGAAAAAAGGGATTAATTTCTTTTTCGACAGCGATGCTAGATGGCAAGGAACATAGATTATCTGTAGCTAAAAGGCGTTGAGCATAATTGCGAATGGTCAAGTTTTCAGGCTCAACTGATGCCGCAAAACGGAGGTTTTTCAGTGTGTATTCATGCGCGCAAAAAACTTCAGTCGCATCAGGTAAATTTTTAAGTTTTTGTAAGGATTCATGGAGTTCCTCAATAGTCCCATCAAATACCCGTCCACAACCCGCTGAAAACAGAGTATCTCCGCAAAACAACCAGCCACGCTCAGACTCATAATAACTAATATGAGTCGAGGTATGCCCTGGAGTGCTAATTATCTGAAAGGAACAAGAACCGATCTCTAATAGGTCTCCATCGTCTAGGATATGATTAATTTCTGAGATACGAGAATCGCGAGGACCATATATAGTCAAATTGGGATTAGTTTTAAGCAGTTCTGCGGCTCCGCCAATATGGTCATTGTGATGATGAGTTAACAAAATAGCGCTGAGGCTTAACTCTTCGTTTTTTAGAAAATGAAGTACGGGTTCAGCTTCCCCGGGATCAACGCAAAGCACTTGACGCTTATTTTCATCAATAATCAACCAAATATAATTATCAAAAAAGGCCGAAACCGGTAGAATTTTCATGATCCGAACTCCTTATCTTTGATAAAAAAGCGCATCTCTATTCATTCACAAGAAAAGAGGATTTACCTGTATTAAACAAGGTAGTCAAGTATTTCAGCCCGATTTTAATTTCTTCTTTGAGAAGGTAAGGTGGGTTAATAATCCATAAACCACAGCCTGTCATACCCATGCCTGACTGTGGTGAATTGTTCAGATAAAACTCGATTCGAAGATTGGATTTAGCGCCAATGCTTTCCATGGATCGCAGTAATTGTTCGTGATAAAAGGTGTCAACTAAAGGATACCAAAGGCAAAAAACACCGGTAGAAAAACGTTGATAAGCTGATTTAATTGCTCTTGGAACGAGCTTATAGTCTGTTTTTACTTCAAAAGAGGGATCAATAAAGACAAGTCCGCGCCTTTCTATTGGAGGAAGCAGGGCATTTAGGCTTTCCATACCATCGCTATGACTATAGAAAACACGTTTGCCCTGTTGAGGTAAATTTTGTAAGTATTCAAATTCTCGCGGATGCAATTCACAGCAAAAGAGCCTGTCCTGGTCGCGCAACATATTTATTGCTATTGAGGGTGAGCCTGGGTAATAACGTAGTTTTTGTGAATTGTTGAGATTATTGATGATATCTAAGTAAGGTCCAAAAACTGAGGGCGATTTTTCTTTCTGATTCCAAAGAAGATCTATACCTTCACAATATTCTTTTGTTTTCGCAGCTTGGCTAGATTGCAAATCATAAAATCCACGCCCTGAATGAGTTTCAAGATAAAAAAGCGGTTTATCTTTCGAGGTCATGTAATTAAGTAATCGACTAAGGGTCAGATGTTTCACAACGTCAGCATAATGACCTGCGTGATATCCGTGTTGATAGCTAAGCATCGTATAACAACTCAATAATTTTTGGAGAGAGAGTATAGCTGTATCTGGGAGCCAATCACAATAATTCTTAACTCTGTGGTTTGCAGCACTACCTTAGTGGAAACCCGCGTAGGCCGGCGCCCCTGGCCCGACATTTTTTACCCGTGCACCCATGTTGGGCCGGGATAGCTGACCTACGCTACTGTGCATATTTATGATTTGCCAATTTTAATTTCTACAAACATGTGTATCAATACCCACTTGTCCAAAAGCTGTATGAACAATATTGAGGTCGATTTTCAGATCTTTTGCCGCATAGATCACACCACAGGCACCCAATTTAAAACCAGTAGTAGCATTCCAATACTTAACATTAGCAAGGGCCATTGCCTGGTATGTCTTTTTAATTCCAATTTTTTGAGAGATTAGGTAAAAAGCTTTATTGAATATGCCGCTTGCTGTATGAACTATATAACCTTGTCTCTCATCTGGATCATCAATTTGATTTGCATTGCTAAGTAATTGATAGAAAGTTATTGCACAGCTAGCCTTATTGCGTCTTGCTAAAGTTCTATCTAAACAGTCTGCAGAATCGCCGTCAGCGGAAGGTTGATCCATGTATCGTATTGCAGTACCAAATTGACCACGCATAACAGATTCACCTATTCCCCAAGTTACTTTATTAGGGACAACATGCGATTTGTTATAGAGATCATTGGAGGTTTCTAAAAGATAGGCTCGAGCTGCCTGGCCTGCCATGTCTGATAAGGATTCATTAATTGCACCCGATTCATCGTGGTACTCTAGATTTGAATGCTGCTGAGTGAATCCATGGGTTACCTCATGGCCTGCAATATCAAGAGAGACCAAAGGATACAAGACCTTACCATCACCAAAAGTCATGGTTTCCCCATCCCAAAACGCATTATCATAAGCCTCACCAAAATGTACACGCATTATCAGTTTCATTGGCGAGCCATCCTCGTGCTGCAAGGCATTAAGTCCATACCACTTCTTATACATTTCGACAATAGTATGACCAAAATAATAGGCATCGTTAGCCGGTGAAAAAGCGCCGTTAACGTTCTCTTCAACATTAGATCCGCAGGAATAATTATGAGGATCAAGACTTTTGCTTTCCCAATCCCACTGTGAATTTAGATTAACAAGCCTGACGTGTTCGCTTTCCATTAGACACATAGCCCCGTCTTGCTGGACATCGAGAGCAGGTAAACCATCTTTGCCATACCAGTATTCATGTACTTTTTCATTTCCACCTGGTCCGGTGTCAAGATAATTGTTAATGTTGTTCCATTGCGTGGTAACTAGACCTGTTTGGGCATTGATAACAAAGAAAGGCCAAGCCGGCTTACCGTTTGACTTTATAGTTTTAAAGGAAACGAGATAAGACAGGCTATACTCGTCATTAGAGTCAGATCTAATTTGCAATTGGCTAGTCTCAGCTGTAATGGAAGTTTGAGGATACTGTTCTAAATAGGTTTTTTTAGCTGTTGCAAGAGCATCCTGCTTGGAAACTGCAGGATTAATATTAATCTGCATTTCCAGAACCACATGACCATTGACTTCTCCATTGGCATTAGAACTCAAGCTGGTTTTGCCTTTTGCAACCGTGACTTGCGCACCGACTATAGGAATACCTTTATAAAACTGCTGGTATCGAACTATTGAATTATTACCTAGATGCGTGCGATTAATTGCTTGCAAAGCATTAGGTTCCGCACCAGCGATAGTTTGTAAAGTCTTTGAATTCTTAAACTTATCAATTATTTTAAACTTAGATAAGTTGGAAATGGGTGCTTGGTATAAATGGACAGGATTAGAGGCGAGTATGTAAGGAGAGAAAATTAATAAGGCAAAGGACAGGAACTGTTTGTGCATATAATAAACTCATATCTAAAAATTTTAGCAAATGTTGCCATAGGTGGAATACATATACAAGAATTTAATGTAACAATCGCAGTAATCGTACAAACTAAAATGACTCCTCCTCCTTGACGACCATCAGTAGGCCTGCACCAATGACGAAAAAGGGAATTAATACGGCCATGCCAATTCGTTGACTATTAAAAGCGACAGTAAAAATGCCAACCAATAAGGGACCTAAAAAGCTGGTTATTTTGCCTGATAACGAGTACAGGCCATACATGCGGGTAATCTCTTCAGCCTTAACTAAACGTGAGAGAAAAGTTCGGCTCGCTGATTGTACAGGGCCCACAAAAATCCCAAGAATGGGTGCAAAAACCCAAAAAAGACTAACCGCTTCAACGCTAAGTAAAAAACAGTAGGTGATTAATAGGCCGCTTAGAGAAATCAATATGGTTTTTTTTGATCCAAGCCAATCATCAAGCCAGGCAAACAGAGCTGCGCCAATTCCTGCCGTAATATTGATTATGATGCCAAAAACTACCACATCTGCTACGGTTAATTTGAAAGTCCCTGCTGCATATATTCCTCCCAAAGCAAACAAAGTATTTAAACCATCCATATAAATAGTGCGTGAAATTAAAAACAAAAGGAGATTCTTTCGTTGCGGAAGGTTCTTTAAAGTAAGGATTAACTCATGCATACCCTGTTTTATAGCCGCCCGAGCCCTAAGGCTCTTCTTCTCAGTGGTTTTAATGAGTACTAGGGGTAGGCTAAATAAAGCTAGCCAGGCAGCTACTAAGAAGGCTACAGAGCGCACATTGGCAAGATTCTCATGGTCTAACCAATCCCCTTCAATAAAACCATAAAGAGCAATAATTAAACACAAAATCCCACCAAAGTAGCCTAATCCCCAGGCCCAGCCTGAGATACGACCCAGATAATTTGCCGGAGCAATCTTAGGAAGGTAGGAATTATAAAAAACAGATGCGATTTCTAAAGCACAATTTGAAATAAAAATACAAGTTAAAGTAAAAAAAATTGAGCTTGAATTCGGATAGGCAAACCATAAACAAGCTGTAGCTACAATTCCAAGGTAGGTTAAGCCAAATAGCCATCGTTTAAGATGCCCGCCATAATCACCAATCGCGCCTAAGATTGGGCTTGCAAGGGCAATGAATAAGGCAGAAGCTGAGTTTGTATATCCCCACAAGGCCGTCCCTTCAATGACCGTTGGCGCTATAGATTTAGTAAAATAGGTGGCAAAAACAAAGGTAAGGATCACCACAAAATAAGGTGAGCTGGCAAAATCATAGAGTGACCAGGCAAATATATTTTTAATAGAGGAATTCTTGGCCATCTTTTTGGCTGCCATCAACTTAAGCTTGCGAAATGTTAGCAGACCCTCTTGCGATTTCCAATTTCATTTACAAAGATCTTGAAATTTAACAAGATTTACTCAAAAAGCTAAACTTATATTATTAGCTGGTTAAATTGGGGTATAAATAATGGACAACTTGCACAAAGGGACTCAGGCTGAATCGGGGGCAAAATTTGGTATTGCAGGCTATTGGATTAATTTAGACCAAACCCATCCTGTTCGTATTATTTATGAATCTAATATCGAGACTAGGGTTCCAAAGATTAATGAAAAATTAATATTTCTCTACTTTGGCGAAACCAGGCCTGCACCCCTTGAAATCTCATCGCTAATCGCTGAGTACTACCATCACCCTTCGATAACTCGCAAGAAATGAACTCAGAGATTTTTGAATTGGTGAGTTCTAGAACAGGGGGTTTTAGGCTTTATTTTTATGGGGTTTTAGATACTGTGCACAGGATTATCCACAGATTTTGTGGATAAAACGACTTGGAAGAAAATCAAGCAAATAAGCTAAGAGTTAGAACAGGTAGGGGTTATTGTAGTATTGCTATGCAAATAGATATAAATAAGTATGAAGAGCAGAAGAAGTTATCCACAGAAAACGTCAGGTATGAAAAATTCGGAAACGTCGTTATCATAACAAAGAAAAAATTAAAAAACAGTCTTGACTTTAAAAATATTAATTTATTTTTCTTTTGCTTGATTTAGACTTCAGAATAATGTTTTATCCCAGCCCTGGTTAGCATATTGCCAAGCTGTCAGAGCAAGAATTAGCATAAATAAATTTCTTATATAAGCTATGTCTGTTGAATATCGGGGGAGTCAGCACCTGAGGTATCGACACCTGTGGTGTGTCGTTCCCGCGTAGGTGAGGATCCTTCCATAAATATGACAGGGGGCTAATTTTTTGGATGGATCCCCACCTACGCAACCTACGCGGGGACGACCTCAGTAATGTTTATACATTAACTAAAGGGCGACATCTTTAATGTGATGAGGTATATTCGTTAAAGACTCAGAGGCAGTGGCTGTGAAAGTCCAAGTCATATCGCTGTTTTCTCATTCAGGTCAAATTAAAAGAACCAGACAATAACCAATCAGTCTGCAAAATAGATAAGGAAATTTATGAAAAAATATATCTTGCTTAGTTTAGGATTATTTGTTGCAGCTTCAGATGGTTTTTCTCAAAAATCGATTATTGCTCCCCAACCTACGAGCTGTATTTCATCCGTATTTTCCTCAATAGGGGATCAACATTGGCAAGAAATTTCATTAAAACTGACCAATAAATGCAATCAGACCGTCGATTTTCAAAACTCAGCCATTACTTTTATAAACAAGGCCAATCTTAATACCTCATTTTGGGGTGATTTTTCCGAACTCTCTTGGCCAGTTAATACTTTAATCACTTCACAACTCCAAACTGAGGGGAATTTTTTATCAACAATAGGGCTTCAATTTCGCCAAGAAGAGAAGCACAACCTTCCTAATGGTGCATCATTAACCATACAGTATGGGCAATCATCGGCAGATTTTGTTGCAGACAGTGTAAAAGTTTATCTAAATTCAACACCAGCCACTGGTAGTATTAATTTAACGAATTCAACGGCTAAACCTGCATCGCTTTTACAAAACTATGCTTTAGTTGATCTCACTTTAAATGGTCAAAAAGTTAGCCAAGTACAACTGCCTTGGTCAGGGCAGCAATTAGTATCGGGTTTAGCTGCTGGTACTTATGCCATCTCCCCACAAAATATTACCGATAGCACTGGTCTTGTATATTTAGGTAGCGCCAATCCCGCAACTGTGGCTCTGGCCAGCGGAACAACGGCTCCATCAGTTATTAGCTATAAGGCATCGCAACCAACAGGGGCAATTAAACTTTCATTACAAACTTTGCCCACCCAACTAGCAGGTTATACACAACAACCTTCGGTGACTTTAAAAAGCGCTACTAATAATTCGACCCTTGCAACGGTGCAATGGGGCTCCTCAGCGGTTGTTAATAGCCTAGTTAGCGGGGTCAGCTATAGTTTTACTACTCCAGCTATTATTTATAATGGATATAAGTGCCTGCCTACTTTTAATCCAATTAACGCAACTGCAGCAAGCACTCCACCTACAGTGAATCTCACTTATACCTGCACACAAATAGCCTTAAACAATGTGAGTGTAAGTATATCTGGCGCACCTACTACAACGACTTCGGTTAATGTTAGCTTTACCCCAACCGGTAATTCCGCTCCTATTGTGCAAACAATAACTATGTCGAATGGGGCTGGATCTGGGGTTGTTCAATTAACTGAGGGGGGAATCTACACCGTAAGTGCTGATGATCTTAATGGTTACACCGCCAGTTATGCACCACAGCCGTTAACCGCAACAGCAGAAGCTAAAGAGTCCATCACCTATAAACAAAAAACTAGTAGTGGCGGAAGAATAATTGCCTTTTTACCGGGTTGGAAGACGCCACCTCCAGCATCAGCAATTGCAAATGCTGGTTATACCCATGTAATGATTGCATTCGGTGTATTTAATACAAGAACGCCGGGACAAATTACACCGGCCTTCGATACAGTGACCGCAGCCTATATAAAATCCTTACAAAATGTCGGCATCAAAGTATTGCTCTCCTTAGGCGGGGCACTTACTTCAATACCAGATACTACGGTGAATTTTCACGATGTTCTAGTTCTGGCCCCGACACCGACTGCCTTTATTCAGACCTTTAACGCATCAATGGAGAATCTAATTAACCTTTATGGTTTTGATGGATTTGATATCGATATTGAACACGGTTTGAATGGCGGCGGTACTTTCACTAATCCAACGGGTGATATTGCAGTACTTGCTAACATAATCAATACGATGCATAACAAATATCCTAATTTGTTAATCACTTTAACTCCGCAAATTGCCAATGTGGCAGCTACTAGAGGTTTTGATGGTATTTGGGGAAATTATGCCTCGCTGATTATGCAAACTCATCAATCGCTTGCTTGGGTTGGCATTGAAGTTTATAACTCTGGTTGTGCATACGGAATTGATCTGATTTGCTATGACCCGAATATAACCACCACGCCTGATGCTTCAGTCGCCTTTGCTGTGGATTTATTAGCAAATTGGCCAACAAAGACAAGTAGCGGCCAAACAACAGGTTTTCAACCTTATATTAGCAATCTAAGACCTGATCAAGTGGTTTTAGGATATCCTTCGCC
>JACCWL010000118.1 GCA_013697645.1 Tatlockia sp.
TTATGCGGAGGAAGAAGTTTGCCCAATACGTTTTCTTTCCTTTCTTCTGAATACTGTCTCATTGTTCACCTCGTTGCCCCCTTAATTGAAGTTATTTAGGGGTGACAACTAGCCTGACACAGGGGGATTATGGTTTACATCATCATCTAACGAACAAGAAGTAAAGGCCATGTTTAAGTCCATTTCATGAGGCATATTTAACTGATCATTGCTCAATTCCTCAATTAGTTTTAAAGCCGTTTGTGATGACTCCCTGCTGCCTGGACGAATAGCTTCTATAAGAAGTTGTGCATTATTCATATTGCTTGATGAAGTAAAATTTTCTTCTTCTCCTTCTCCATTTTCAGGGCGTAAATTAGGAGAGATTGTACGCGTTAGACCGGCTTCTATACTTTCCACTCTTCTCCTATCTTCAAGAGATAAAAAAAATCGGAAATCTCCTTGTGTTGGCCGTACTGGAACCATCGTTTCAATTATCTCATCAGCTATTTGTTCAAGTTTTCGTCTGCTCATTGTACACCTTTTAAGTGTTAAGTTTGGGTCAAGATTATATAGTAAGTTTTATTTTGGTAAATAATTGAATCAATATTGTGACAATATTATCTCAATAACCACTGTTAAACAGATGAACCTGGTAATCCCCCCACTTGATGATTTCAATCGCGAAGGCCTTGCCATCGAGGTGGATTGGTCATTACCGGCAGAGCGGGTTGTACGAGCACTTAATCAAATCATTGAATGGCGTGGCAAGCCCCGACAAATACGTTGTGACAATGGCCCTGAATATATGTCTAAGTTGCTTGAACAATGGGCTGATAAAAATCAGAATGGATAACATTTTACCGTAGCAAAAACTTGCTACATCATTGCTACGGCTTGCTACACTTGAGCACTTTGAAAATCAAATAAAATAATGTAACTAAACCCACTTGAGTCAATAAATAAACCAGATTTGTTAGCAAAATAATCAGACTTAATTGTCCTTTATATATTAAAGACAGCATCCAGGTTCTCTTCTTTTGTATTGGGGTTTACTAAATCTTGCATTCGGTCTTTGTAAATTTTCGATTGGTTGCAAATTTTATATTGTTTGTAGACCTGGTATAAGGACGACAGGACACCATTATTTAATGCATTTTGATAACTGTCTAATTCATCCTCGTCTCCACCCATAGCCGCAAGAAGCGCTTTCGCTGCTGCAATTTTTTCATCTTTTTTTATTCCTAGATCAATCCAATTCAAATAATCAGGTAGTGCATTACGCTCTTCTATATAACCATTGAGAGCCGATTTCAAAAAAGCAGATTGGATTATAGGACCTAAATAAGACACTAATTGACACAGTTCATTGGAAGAACATAGGTCTTTTCGAGTTAACTTTGTTTTAGCCAATAACATAGGAAGATAGTTAAACTTATGTAACTTGAAAGCCAAATCGAGTGGTCTTAATCCATTAATATCACGTAAATTGCAATCTAAATTCGCAGAAATAAGCGATTGAATTAGCTCTTTATTATCTGAATAAATTGCAGCATGCAGGATACTCTGATTATCAGCATTCAAAACATGCAATTGGGCATCATTCTTTATAAAGAAACTAACTATGGAATTATCCCCATTTCGACAGGCTTCATATAGAGGCGTGTTTCCCCTCGCATTTTTTTGATTAATGTCTACTCCTTTTTTTATCAATTGCTCGGCAAATAGGAAAGTTTGATCGTTAGGCTCTTTAACTACAGTGATATAGTGCAAGCCATTATCTTGGGCCGATTTGTGATTGAGTTTAGAGGTTTGATGCTCTGCTATTTTTTCTGCAATATCATAGTGCTTACCTTGAATAGCAGCAGACAAAGGATACAAAGTATTTAGTTGCTCAGGACTAACATTAATAGAAGGAATTTTAAGTAAATAATCAACGGAATTTTTTGAACCATTTAAAGCGGCTAATGTCAAAGCCTGCAGATGAATTGTTTGATCCATCGACGATACATTTTGATTGACATCTATTAAGTTGAAATCAATTCGCTTCAAGATATCTACGTCATCTCTTATAATGGCATAGAAAAATAAATTCAAGTCATCTTTATTATTGACGAGTCGAGTAAGGGGCTTCTTATTTTTTAGGTCTTCTAGATCGAGATTTCTTTTTGTAGTTGTAAATACTGAAGTGGAAAGTACAAGAGGATTTGGCTCAACAAAATAATCAAAAATTGAAGTGTTGAAAAAACATTCATTTAGTTTTTGGGCAAGCTCGATACTGTTATAGACTTGCGTGCTTAAGTTCAAATTATTAATATCAATTAATTCGAATTGATCTTCCCCGACAACTCGAACACCCAACGCATGGTTATTGGCAGAAAATTCAATAGCCACATCCTGTTCATTAATTAGTCTTTTATTCAATGAATCAAGGTGATTTTTTAAAGAAGATTTGTTGTATTGATCACTCGTACGAAAGGCACGCTTTACCCCACCTAATTCTTCCAATTTTTGTGATTGCATTACCATGAAGACTTCATCTTGAAAAGATAGAGTTCTATTACCAGATATCGAATACCATTCATTGCAACCCATATAAGTTGCCGCTATCCCTTCGAAAAAAGCAACGATATCTATTAATTTTCTTTGAGGCTCAGTGAGAATTTTTTGTTGTTCTTTAGGCATATTTTCTTGTTTTTTTAGAAAATCTTTGGTTTTACCGATCTCATTAAGGAGAATTTCCGTATCTTGTTGATAAAGGAAATTTAATCGCGCTAAAAACTGTTGACGTTCCTTGTCACCACAACAAACAGCCTGAATCCACATGTTATTAAAGCCCTTACACAGGCCATTCGGAATTTGTTTATAACCCAGTAACTTAGCTAATTCTATGAGTAGAAAATGCATCTCAATTACACTGAAAACTGTCCATTTTTCAATTATACAGTGACCCATTTTAAATGGCATAAAAGGAATCATTTTTTTCAATTAATTTACAGTTTCGTGGCTAGGGGAGCAATGGAACAACCAATTCACTTAAGAATTTTTAACATAAATAACATGGGGTTATAAATATATAAGCTAATACAGTTAGCTGCCTTTAAATTTCAGAAATCTTTACTATTCGGACAAAATATAATCATTTTATATGAATTTAAAGTTATTTCAACGCTTAAGTCGGTTGGTGAGTAGGCCGGTGGAACTGGCGGAGCGGTGTACTGGGAAACTAGCCCGCACCGTTCTTAGAGGGCTATGGAGAGGGGCTACTCAACTAGATGAAAAGGTTACTTTCGGGACATTTGCTTCATCTGGCCATTTATCGATATCAGCTAAATTATAAAACTCTCTAATGCTGCTTTTTACCTGATTGGCTTGCTCAACAAGAAATATTTCCTTTCTTTCACCATCCATCAAGACCAGTGTTTTGTCATCTTGGAAATAGAGAGTAACTCCTTTTTCTTCCAGATATTCCACAATTAACGGCACTAACTTAATGAACATCTTATGAGTACTTGAGAACCTTTTAAATAAATGAAACAGTGGGTTTATTGTGGTTTTAAATAGGATAGGAATTTCTTCAGGCTTTAAGGGATTTAAATCGAGTGTGCCTAAATAGTGGCTGTAATCAATTAACGATAGAAATAAAATATTACGAGTTCGATCGTTTGCAGATTTAATGATATGTTCAACCAATTGATTGATATCTTTTATTTTTTTATCATGATGAATTGATTCTAAAATTAAAAGTAGTTGCTTCTTTCTTTTGGAATTATTAAACAAAGTACCCACTAAGGATTTTGGTTGTTTTTTAATTTCCTCTAATTCGTCTAATAACAAACGCATAGCATTTTTTGGTAAATTTCCGACCGTAGGAACACTAGAACTTTCATCTTTCTCTTTGCATAATCCAATCAATTCATTCGAATACACTAGTCTGCCGTCCTTTTTCAATACTTCAACAATAACAGATTTCTGCAAAAAGAATGGGTATTGTTTTAGGAGTTGAATAATCGCTAAGGACTCTAGTTTTATTGCCAAATGATTGTCATCTAATTTTGCTAACTGATTTTCTAATGATCTAGCAATTTGATTTACAGTTTTGTCATAGTAAATCAATAGAGCCATTTTGGCCTCTTGAAAACAGGCAGCTTGGAGAAAATAACAGAAATGGCCAAAGATTTGATTAGAATAGATCTGATCGATAAAGAATTGGAATTTGTCCTTATGCTCGCTTCTCGCAAGTATTCCAGTCACCAGTGCCCAAATGATTTTATAAGAAGGATTGCAGAGATGAGTGATTAATTCATACCTAGCATTTGCTCTTTCTTCTGCAACTCTACTCGTATAATTATCCACCCAACTGAGTGCATAAAAGTAATCACGGAAAAGACTATTTTGGAATTGATATTGATTACTAGGATGACCCTCTATAACCAGTGCTTTAATAAAACCTGTGCGAACAACACCGCGTAAAGGATCATCTTCTGTGGTACTGAGTGAACTTAAACTCAAACTCGTTTTGTCTATAGAATCTCGGTAAAGATCATCAAAAAGCAAAGCATTTTTGGAGTAAGCGGTTAATAAACCCCATCTATTCAATCGAAAAATTATTTCAGATACTTGCTGACGTTGACTAACACAGGGGTATTTAAATGAAAGCATCAGCGAAAACACAAGCACAAGATTTATGGAAAAC
>JACCWL010000126.1 GCA_013697645.1 Tatlockia sp.
ATTTTCCAAATATTGCCTCTGACCACTTTTCTGCATCTGATAGGTCTATGTTCATAACTTCTCTCAATAAAAAAAAGTAGTTGATCATAAATGGAACCATAAGGCAACATGTGTAGAAGATTCAGGCTCTTGTTGCGGGCTGCCCTTTAAAAATAATTTGCACGCCGCCCAACAGCAAAGGGCTAATCGACCCGCATTTGCTAGTTGCAGCTCGTCTTTGTGGGATTGATACGATTTATCAAATCGGCGGAGCGCAGGCGATTGCTGCTATGGCTTATGGCACAGAATCAATTAGCAAAGTAGATAAACTATTTGGCCCCGGAAACGCCTATGTCACCGAAGCCAAAAACCAAGTTGCAGCGGATTTAGACGGGGCTGCCATTGATTTACCTGCAGGTCCATCGGAAGTCATGGTTATTGCTGATAGTCAAGCCAATCCTGATTTTGTTGCTGCCGATCTTCTTGCCCAAGCAGAACATGGGAATGATTCTCAAGCCATTTTGGTTTGTGACAGTTGGGAGTTTGCAAAACAAGTCACTCAAAGACTGGCAGTGCAACTAGAGCAATTATCTCGGCAAAGCCTAATTAAACAATCCTTGCAATATGCTCGCATTCTAGTAACTGAAGATCTTAAAGAGCAGCTTGAGATTATTAATGACTATGCGCCTGAACATTTAATTATTAACCGCTCTGACGCTGAAGATTGGATTGCTGAGATTCACTCTGCCGGTACCATTTTTCTTGGTCAATGGGCCGCGGAAACAATGGGTGATTATGTAACCGGCTCCAATCACGTTTTACCAACCAATGGACAGGCACGCAATCAGAGTGGACTAAGTTGTTACGATTTTTTGAAATCGATTAATGTACAATCCATTAGCATTGAGGGCCTTGAAACGCTTGGTGAAGCCGCAATAACTTTAGCAAATATTGAAGGACTAGATGCGCATGCAAACGCTATAAAACTTCGCTTAAGGTCTGTTGATATTCCTACTAGTCTGGTGCCCAAGCCTAGCGAAATATCAACAGAACCTACCTATCTGGAGAATTAAGATGTCTGTATTAAATTTAATCCGCAAGGATTTAATCACGATAAAGAATTACACCCCCAAAGGCGATGAACTCGACTGTCGTTTGCATGCCAATGAATTACCTTGGGCCGCATTATCTATGGACAATCTGCCCTTAAACCACTATCCAGAGCTCAAAGAGCAGAAAAAATTAGAGACGCAGGTTGCTGAGCACTATCAACTAAAAAGCGAGCAAATTTTGTTAACTAGGGGAAGCGATGACGCCATTGATTTTCTCATGCGTTTATTCTTAACGGCTCGCGAAGATAGTTTTATGCAATGCCCGCCGACTTTTCCAATGTATGAATTTTATGCACGGCTTCAGCAAGTAGAGACGATTAACTGTCACCTAAATGCCGAAGAGGGATTTAGTTTTTCAGCAGAGAATTTAATGGCCTGCTGGCAGCCAAATTGCAAACTTATCATGCTTTGCAACCCAAATAATCCTACTGCTACTCTGATTGATTTAGCGACTATAGCTAAGCTTTGCCAACGTTTTAGGGACGAGGCCATTGTGGTTGTGGATGAGGCTTACTTTGAATTTACCCAGATGACCAGTGCTAGCACGCTTCTTTCATCCTTTGATAATCTAATCATTCTACGTACTCTTTCAAAAGCCTATGGCTTAGCAGGTTTGCGTTTGGGGGCAATTATTGCACAACCTCAGCTGATTGAAGCGATGCGCAAGCTAATACCCCCCTACACTCTCCCATCTCCTGTCATTCATTTAGCACAGCGCGCTTTGGCTGATAAAGACTGGTTTAACCAAAAAATACAACTCATTTTGGCTGAACGTGAATTGCTAAGTGCTAATTTTAAACGCTCACCTTGGATTAAAACGGTTTATCCCAGCAAGGCCAATTTCATCCTAGTCGCAAGCTTTTACGCACAAATTTTGGCGAAGTGGTTTAGCGAACATAGCATCGCTGTGCGTTATTTTGACACAGGCTCTATGCAGAGCATGTTAAGAATTACCGTAGGAAACCCTGATCAAAACCAACGTATGCTAGCAGCATTAGCCAGTTTTAAGCCTTAGGAGAGAGTGATGCAAAAAGTTTTATTTATTGATAGAGATGGCACTTTAGTTGAGGAACCTGCTGATTTTCAGGTTGATAGTTTGGCTAAAATTCGCCTCATCCCAGGCGTTATTCCTGCTCTGCTTTCGCTGGTTAATGCAGGGTTTAAGCCGGTTATGGTTACCAACCAAGACGGTTTAGGCACAAAACACTTTCCCCAAGCTGCTTTTCAAAGCGTTAATGAGTTCATTCTTAATTTATTTAGTTCGCAAGGTATTGAGTTCATCGGGGTTTTTGCCTGTCCCCATTTCCTGGAAGACAATTGCAATTGCCGAAAACCTAAAACTGGTTTAGTGGATAATTTTTTAGCGCAAACTGCAATCGATAAATCAAATTCCTGGGTCATCGGAGATAGAGAAACTGATAAAGGGTTGGCAGTAAATCTTGGTCTTTCTTATCTTCCGGTTGCTAAAAACCATAACTGGCAAGCGATTGCGAACCGCATTTTGCAGCAAAATCGCACAGCAATAATTAAAAGGCAAAGCAAAGAAACCAGCGTGGAGTTAACCATAAATCTCGACTCAGACGAGCCAAGTTCTATTCATACGCCGATTGGTTTTTTTAGTCACATGCTTGAGCAAATCGCTAAACATGGCGGGTTTTGCTTAACGCTTAATGCAGAAGGTGATCTGGAAGTTGACGAGCATCACCTTATTGAAGACACAGCAATCGCTTTGGGTGAAGGATTTAAAAAAGCCCTAGGCGATAAATGGGGCTTAGCTCGCTATGGTTTTACTTTACCAATGGATGAAGCACTGGCCTCAGTTGCGATTGATTTAAGCGGTCGCCCCTATTGCGTTTTTGAAGGTCAATTTAGCCGTGAGTTTGTGGGTGGAATGGCAACTGAAATGGTGCCTCATTTTTTTAATTCTTTCGCCTACAGTCTAGGTGCGACCCTGCACATTGAGGTCAAAGGAAAAAATAATCACCACATGATTGAAGGCTGCTTTAAAGCCTTAGGCCGTGCGCTTCGAGAAGCGTGCAAAGTCTGTGATAAGAGCCTGCCATCCACTAAGGGGATCTTATGATTGCGGTGATTGATGTGACTGGCAACAACTTAAAGTCCTTAACCAATGCCATTGAAAGGCTAGGCTATGATTGCCATTTGACTCATGATAAAGATGAGATTAACCAAGCTAGTCATGTGATTCTACCTGGTGTTGGTACAGCGAAAGCGGCGATGATTGCGCTAAAAGACCATCAACTTATTGACACACTTTCGCAATTGACTAAGCCACTTTTAGGTATTTGTTTAGGCATGCAATTGCTCTTTGAACACAGTGAAGAAGGTGATGTAGATTGTCTAAATTTGATTCCGGGACGGGTAAAACGCTTGCCAAAAATTGCCGATCATCCGGTCCCGCACATGGGTTGGTCGCGCTTAAATTGGACTAAACCTTCGCCCCTATCAGAGGGCTTAACGGCAGAAGATTATGTCTATTTTGTCCATAGCTATGCCCTATTCCAAAGTGATTTTTCCCTGGCCTCTTGTAATTACGCTATTGATTTTACAGCGATTTTTCAACATCAGAATCGCTTTGGCATGCAATTTCACCCAGAAAAGTCGGCAGACACGGGGCTTAAATTGCTAGATAATTTTTTAAAATTAGAGGGGGTTTTATGCTGATTAGACCTGCTATTGATCTACAAAAAGGACAATGCGTACGCCTGCGAAGAGGTCAATTTGATAAGCTTACCGTCTATGATTTTTCCCCTCTTGAGCTTGCTAAAACCTATGCCAAAGCAGGTGCTAAACACTTACATCTGGTTGATTTAGACGGCGCTAAATCGGGAGAAATTCAACAGTTAGAGCTGATTGAAACTCTAAGACAAACTTCACTTAGCCTCCAAGTTGGCGGTGGCATTCGAAGCCTTGAGACCGCTAAACTCTGCAAGCAAGCGGGTATTAACACACTGGTTATTGGCTCAATTGCTGTGACTAATCCTAAGTTGACCGAGCAAATTATTAAGCATTGCGAGCCTGAAAATATTGTTTTAGCCTTTGATGTTCATATCGTAAATGGGATACCCAATACTGCTATCCATGGTTGGCAAACGACAACCTCTAGCAGCCTTTGGGATCTGGTATCTCATTACCAAAAAAAGGGAGTAAGCCAAATTCTTTGCACCGATATCGCCTGTGACGGCATGATGTCTGGCCCCAATTTTAAGCTCTACGATGAAGCGCTATCTCGCTTTCCACAAATCAATTGGCAAGCTTCTGGCGGTATTCGTGATGCCAATGATTTGGATAAATTATCTACACTTGGTTTGGCTTCTGCCATCTTAGGGCGAATGCTTTATGAAAGTGATTTTAACCTTTCTTCTTATTTAGCGGGGCAAGCATCATGGTAGCAAAACGTATTATTCCCTGCCTTGATGTTTGCAATAATCAAGTGGTTAAAGGTCAACAATTTCGTAACCACCGAGTGGTTGGCGATATCCTAGAACTGGCGAGAAACTATTGTGCCCTTGGGGCGGATGAATTAGTTTTTTATGACATCACGGCGAGTTCAGACTTGCGATTAGTTTCTGAAAATTGGGTTAGTCAAGTCGCTGCAACCATTAATATTCCTTTTACTGTAGCAGGTGGAATTCGCTCAGTTGATGATGCGAGAACGATTTTAAAAGCCGGTGCTGATAAGATATCAATCAATAGTCCCGCCTTGGAAAATCCCAATTTAATCAATGAACTAAGCCTTGAATTTGGTACTCAATGCCTGGTAATTGGTATTGATAGCCAGTGGATTGATGATGATTTTTATGTCTATCAATACAGCGGCGATCTACGAAAAATTCAGAATTCAAAACGTAAAACCTTAGACTGGATTGATGAGGTTCAAGCTCGCGGAGCCGGTGAAATTGTACTCAATTGCATGCAAGTCGATGGGGTTCGTCAGGGTTATGATCTTTCACAATTGCAATTAGCTCGTTTGCAAACTGAGGTTCCGTTAATTGCTTCAGGGGGTGCTGGGAAGATTGATGATTTTGTCGAAGTTTTCCAAAAAGCTAAGGTTGATGGAGCACTCGCAGCATCCGTTTTTCATAATAAAATTTTATCTATTATTGAAATAAAACAAGAACTTATTGCCAATAATATCGAGGTCAGATTATGAATGATTTAAATCAATTAGATTGGCAAAAAATGCAGGGGCTAATCCCCGCAATTATCCAAAATGTAAACTCAGGTGAAGTCTTAATGCTTGGCTATATGAATCAAGAGGCCTTACAAGCCACAATGGACACGAAATTAGTCACCTTTTATAGTCGCAGCAAACAACGCTTATGGACTAAGGGAGAAACCTCAGGCCACCGCATGGAGCTTAAATCAATTTCACTCGACTGCGATGGTGATAGCTTATTAGTACAAATTATCCCCAAAGGCCCGGCTTGCCACTTAGGCTCGCAATCTTGTTTTCAACCTGCAACCTTGTCAGACCTTGGTTTTTTAGCCCAATTAATTAACCTCATTGAAGAGCGCGCAAAACAGAACCCCCCTACAAGTTATACAGCGCAATTATTAGCTAGCGGTATCAATCGCTGCGCCCAAAAAATGGGTGAAGAAGCGGTAGAAACGGTGATTGCTGCGGTGTCTAAAAACCGCGAGGAATTGGTCAATGAGGCATCGGATTTAGTGTTTCATTTGCTGGTTATGTTGCAGGCCTGTGAGCTTAGCTTTTATGAGTTGTTGAGTTGTTTGCGGGGACGACATGCAAAAGGTGTCGATACCTCAGGGTCCGGCCCCTGGCCCGACATTTTCTCTCATCAAGACCAGTCTTCAATTTTTAGACCTTCCACTTGAGAAAACGCCCGGTCATTTGTAATCAGAATTACATCCAATGACAAAGCATGAGAAGCAATCAGCATATCTAAATTGCCTAAGATCTTCCCTTTTTTTTGCAAAGCAGAACGCAGATGACCATAACATTCTGCTGCTGCACTATCCCAAGCTAAAGTATCTATACGAATAAGAAATTCATGTACTAGATGTCGCAATTGTTTGGCTTGGGGTTTTTTTGCTATACCGAATAACAATTCACCTTCAGTAATCGATGAAATGCTTAATTCTTCCATCGGCATAGAAATTATTTTTTCACAGATCTTTTTGTTGCCTTTAATAAAATAGCTAACAATATTAGTGTCCAACATATAGCGAACGGTTAAATCATTTGTCATTAAAGAGAACCCTTTCTTGAGCTAAGCTATCCTCACGATCGGTCATAAAATCTTTAGGAATTTTAACGGTTTTAACTAACTGTAAATAATCATCCCAGTTATCAGGCTTGCGCGATAAAATTACGTCTCCTGTTTTTGGATCTTTGCGTATAAATACTTCTTTACAATCAAAACGATAAGCTGCTGGTAAACGCACCGCTTGACTACGACCATTGGTAAATATTTTTGCAGATTGACTCATAAGGATCTCCATCTGTTATATATCAAAGTATATACCTTTAATTGATGAGCATCAAGGTATATACCCAAGCAGGTAATAAAATGAATTTATCAAAACGTAGGTCGGCGCCTCTGGCCCAACATTTCTTACCCTTATTCCGATCGTCTGGCCAGGGGAGCCGACCTACTACTTGTTCATAGTCAAACAACCGCCACCAACAAGGCAGTCAAATAATTTCCTTCTGGAAAAGCCGCTAAGGTAGGATGGCAAGCCGCAGGCCCAAAGGTTCCAAGTATACGAACTTGCTTACCATGAACTGGTGCTTGGCTTGAAACCAAGGCGCTGAAATCTTCTGCCGTTAAAGCAGATGAGCAATTACAAGTCATTAGTAAACTACCAGGTCGCATGACTTTAAATAATTCATTATGCAAATAACGATAATATTTTTTAGCGCGTTCCAAATGTTGCTGGGACGGAGCTAATTTGGGTGGGTCGAGAATAATCAAATCATAATCACTGGCCTGAGACAAATAATCACGCGCATCGGCTTCGATGAATTCGATATTATCAAGCTCATTTAAAAGGGCATTTTGTTTAGCCTGGCTAATGGCTTGTGCGGAACTATCTACTGCCGTGACCTTGCTAGCCTTAGCTTTTGCTGCATGCAAAGCAAAACCGCCAGAATATGAATATAGATCAAGCACAGCTTTCCCTTTAGCTAAAGCTGCAATGCGCTGATGGTTTTCGCGTTGGTCTAAAAATAATCCTGTCTTTTGCGCTTGAGAAAAATCAATTTCGAAGATAATGCCTGCTTCAAGCACTTGGGTGCTTGCAGTCACAGTTTGTTCTGAATCTTGAGTCCAACCATCTTGGCCAAGCGGTTTTTTTTGAGCTAGCCAAATAAGCTCGTCAGCAGGTAGCAGCTCTTCGATACATTGTTTAATAATCGCCTTATTGGCTTCAACCCAAAAAGCAGAACTTGAAACAACAGCAATTTTATTAAATCTATCGATAGTTAACCCAGATAAACCATCCGCTTCACTATTAAATAAACGGTAAGCTGTCGTATTTTCATTAGGCAGATTTAAATTTTCACGAATTAAAAGCGCTTGTTTTAAGCGATAAGCAATAATCGAGGCGAAAGAATTAGTATCAACCGCTTCCCTACTTTGAATTAAAACCCGCACCCGATAAAGTGAATGCTCATTGTAAACGCCTGTACCAAGAAGCTCGCCTTCTGCACTGTAGACGTCAACTAGCCCACCAGTCAGCAGATTGCCACTAGTCTTAGAAATCGCTTTTGGAAACACCCAAGGATGGCCACGACGTATAGCATTTTGTTTAGTTTTATTTAGATGAACGGCAGCTTTCATAGGTCAATTTTGCGCATTAGAAGAAAGCGGCGAAGTATAAACTACAATAGGGCTTTGATTCCAGTTTTTGGCTTTACCAGGACTCATTCACCCACTTCAAAATTAATTCCAAATCCTTCATTTCCGAGGACTATAGAAACATGTTAGCATCGGCTCTTTTCCAACAAGGATTTATTATGTGGTTTAATAACGCACTTATTTATCAATACGAACTCAACGACCCAGCCGACCTCAATGCCTTACTCGCTACAGAACTCCTAAAACCCTGCCCTCCTCACGCCAGATTTATTTATGGCTGGCTTCCTAATTTTGGCGATGAATTAGTCCAGGAAGTGGCTGGATCTTCGTTGATTTGTTTAGGTAAAGAAGAGCGAATTTTGCCCCGAGGTGTCATAAAGCGGTTGCTGGCTGAGCGAGTTCAGGCCATTGAAGTGCAACAAGGCCGAACAATCAAACGGTCTGAGAAAGCACAACTTGCAGAGGATTTAGAATTTGAATTATTACCCAAATCCTTTTGTGTGCAAAAACGATTAACAGCAATGTTAGATAGCCTTTCAAAACGTTTGATTATTAATGCTTCTTCAAGCAATCAAGCGGCTCAATTAACTTCCCTTTTGCGTAAATCAGTCCCGGGTATCCACATTGAACCTTTAAGCGCCAATGAGAATTTAGCTCTGCGTTTTGCCCAATGGTTAAATGATCCAACGCTTCTTCCTCCTTCCTTTGAATTAGCATCGGATTGTTTGTTGTTTGCCTTGGATGATGAGAAGAAACGCTTTACTTGCAAGGGATATGAGTTGCCGGCTCAGGAAATTTTATCCCTCTTATCGCAAGGGTTAGCAGCAGCTGAGATATCCTTGATTTGGAAAGAGCGTATTCAATTTACTTTAACTCATGATTTGGTGTTCAAGCGGTTAAAGAGTCTTGATTATCTTGTGGATGAATTTGCTGAGACTCAACAATTGGAAGAGGAATATCAGCAACGCGATGCGGCTTTAACTTTAGTTAGCGGGGAGCTTCGCCAGTTGATTGATGATTTGCTAAAGGGGTTGGTCAGCCCTGTGGTTCAGGAAGAAAAAGAGGCGGTTGCGGAACTCGTTTAGCTGTGGAAGAAACCTTGATTACGCTTCGCTACATCAAGGCTACGCCTCTTTGATGGCCTCACAGAAATTGAATAGTGGGGTAGCCTGGTTAGCGCGGCAGCGATAACCAGGATGGTATAAACACCTAACTAAGTAACCCTTGATGGTTAACCCGGTTATCGCTATCGCGCTAACCAGGCTACGCCTCTTTGATGGCCTCACAGAAAATTGAATAGTGGGGTAGCCTGGTTAGCGCGGCAGCGATAACCAGGATGGTATAAACACCTATCTAAGAAACCCTTTCGATAACGACAAATGACGCTGATCTGCCTGTGCAGGTGCTAAGAGAGTCAATTTTTTAGTTTGAACCGGAGTACTTTGGGGCCAATATCCTATACGAGTGGTTTCGAGCTCTTTATTATCTTGTATCGCAAGAAAATCATCTAAAAAATGAATTTCCTGCTTAGGTTTTAGTGCTTCTATTCTTTTTACATGTTCGTTATCTGATGAAAAATTATTTTCAATATAGTTATGAATAAAATGCATTTGTTTCAAATAATATTCATCATAGGTGAGCTTTGTCATGATATCTCCGGGAATAAAATTTTATAAAGTTCAGTCATTAAATATTTTTAATAAGCTTTAGAAGGGAAGGTTAAGTGCAAAAAAATATGTTGAAGCGAGTATTTTGTTATTTAATTATCCGCGAACAAATCCGCGTATTTAGGCCATTTGGAAATCTAAGAGGTCTGCTTCCTTGCAAAGGTTCTACTAGCGTGAACCGGGCCCTGATGATGGAAATGAATCATTTTCGTCATCGTCACTGTAACTACCGCTGTCACTCTCAATATAATGTAAGGTTGCTGATTCCTCATGAAAACTGGTTTGTTTTCCTGTATCTAGGTCTGAGCCTGGTTGTAGCCTTTGATTGTTATAAAGATTTGTTGATAAACTTCCTTTTTGATCTTTAGTTAGTTCAACATCAACAGCAGTCGCTAATTTAATTGGCTCAGGCTTACGATAAGTAGTAATGACACCAAGCAATAACCCACTCACAGCACCTATAAGGGTACCAATGCCTGGGGCGATAAAAGTTCCAATGAGCGCACCGAGACCACCCACACCTAACACGACTTGTATTGCTGGGGAAGCAGTTTTTTCGCCTGTAGTGCGATTGCTAATCAAACCAATGATACCTCTGACCGCAAGCCCGATTGAAATACCGAACCCTGCACCAATACCTGCTCCTGCAAGTGTGCCTAGACCTGGAAATGCAAAGGTTCCTATAATAGCGCCGAGAGCCGCTCCTGCGCCGCCTGAAAAACCTAAGCTAAAATCGCCAAAACGTTTTAAATTATTGACAAAGTCATTTTGATTGTACTGACGCTCAAGAACACTCTCTTTGTCTATATCTAAATAACTAGCATTATCCTCTGAACTATTTTTTCGTTGGTCAGTAGTAATTTCATGTTTTTTCATTAAAACCCCAAAATTAAAATTAGTCGCCACATTTTATTGGTGAATACTTAAGGAATTATTAAATCATTAAATAAAGGGCCATAAGGTGAAATATTTGAGCCTGGTAGGTGTCTAGCCTGGCTATCGCTGACGCGTTAAACCAGGCTAGGAAGTTACAAAGCTATAAAGCGGAGAGCTTAGGCGGATTTTTATGATAAGTGGCCTGATAAACAGTTAAAGCCTCAGTCGCAGCACTTTTTAAACCCATATTCATATTTGCATTATAAAGAAGAGCTAAAGCCTCACGTGCCGTGGGAGCTTGAGGGTAATTTTGAACCAAGAAGGCAGCCCGTTCTGCTGCCGCAACATACATTTTACGTTCATAATAATATTTAGAAGTATTCAGTTCACGCTGGGCAAACATATTACGTAAATAGATCATACGTTGTAGTGCATTGGCCTTGTATCGGCTTTCTGGGAATTTTTGCACCAGGGTAGCAAAATCAGAATAGGCTTGGGATTGCGTACCCGGATCACGCCAAGATTCATCAACAGGCAGCATATTAGCCAAGGTTCCACGAGTTTGCTGGAAATTGGCAAGCCCTTTCATGTAATAAGCGTAGTCAACATGTTTAGCGCGTGGATAAAGATGGATAAAACGCTCTGCAGTCGCTGCAGACGATGGGAAATCACCCTTTTTGTAATAGGCATAAATCAAATCGCTCTGAGCTTTCTCAGCATAATCACTAAAAGGGTACATTGACTCCAAAGCTTCCAAACGTCTTGCGGCACTATCATATTGCTCCTTAGCCATAGCGGTTTGCGCTTCGGTGAACAATTGGTTAGCTGATAGGCCTTGGAAAGGATTAGACTCCTCATCATTACCCCACCACTTCTTACAAGAGGTCAAGGAAAATAACAGACTGACTAGTAGTAGCACTTGAATTCGTTTCATATATATACCCATAACAAGAGGTTGCAAATGCCGCTCATTATACTCATCCTTCAAGATTTTGCGAATTGTAAATTCTTAAAGCATGCATCAAATCAAATAAAATTAAGGGAGAAAAATCATTTGCAAAGAAATAGAGCTTGATATAGTATTCTGCTCTGTCGGAGAGGTGGCTGAGCGGTCGAAAGCGGCGGTCTTGAAAACCGTTGAAGGGCAACCTTCCCAGGGTTCGAATCCCTGCCTCTCCGCCAAAATTTAGTTCCTCAGATCTCGCCTCACTAATTACAAAATCCATAATCAATGAAAACCTACCCTTCACTGCAGTAAGCTACGCTTTTTTGTTTGACTTATATTTATTCTTGAAATGCTTTTGTTTTAACGAAAAACTTAAGGGATGCTACGATCAAGTAGAATAGTGT
>JACCWL010000127.1 GCA_013697645.1 Tatlockia sp.
ATTTTCCAAATATTGCCTCTGACCACTTTTCTGCATCTGATAGGTCTATGTTCATAACTTCTCTCAATAAAAAAAAGTAGTTGATCATAAATGGAACCATAAGGCAACATGTGTAGAAGATTCAGGCCTTCGCGGGGACGACAAGCGTTAGTTTACATAGCAACTAGCTTTCTACTTTAAACTTAATGGCTTCCTCAGATCCCTTTGTCGCATTCCCAGCAGTATAAGAACGAGCACCCGTCCCTGCCAGTCTGCCTTTATCGACTATAAGATATACATCGCGTATAGGACGCTCTTGGAGCCAGCATTCTAAAATTTCACGTGTTCCTGCGGCATAGCGGGCTTGGGCTGAGAGTGAAGTCCCAGATATATGCGGTGTCATTCCATGATGAGGCATTGACCTCCAAGGATGATCTTTTGGTGCTGGCTGAGGAAACCAGACATCCCCGGCATAGCCTGCAAGCTGTCCTGTTTCACAAGCGTTAGCCACCGCTTCACGATTACAAATTTTGCCACGTGCTGTGTTAATCAGATAGGCGCCGCGCTTCATCTTTGCAATTAGTTGCTCATCAAACATATTTTCGGTTTCAGGTGTTAATGGACAATGAATAGAAACAACATCAGCATGTCGCACCAAAGATTCTACCGTATCGTGAAATACTAACCCGAGTTCTTTTTCGATTTTTTCTGATAATCGATGTTTATCCGTGTAATGCAATTTGACGTCGAAGGGTTTTAAGCGTTTCATCACGCCTAAAGCGATACGTCCGCCGGCTACTAAGCCGACTGTCATTCCTTCAAGATCATAGGAGCGCGCTACACAGTCTGCAATATTCCAACCCTTATCAACAACCCATTGATAAGAGGGCATATAATTTCTAACTAAGGCTAAAATCATCATCACCACATGCTCAGCAACAGAGTTAGAATTGGAATAAGTCACTTCTGCGACGGTAATATTTTTATCGATAGCCGCTTGCAAATCGACATGATCAGAACCTATACCAGCGGTAATCACCAACTTTAATTTTTTTGCCTTAGCTAGGCGCTCAGCAGTTAAATAAGCAGGCCAGAAGGGCTGGGAAATCACAACATCGGCATCGACAAGTTCTTTTTCGAATAGAGAATTTTCACCGTCTTTGTCTGAGGTGACTACAAATTCACAATTTCTTTCCTCAAGAAATTTTCGCAACCCGAGTTCGCCAGACACTGAACCAAGCAGAGTACCAGGATTAAAATCAATACCCTGAGGTGTGGGTAGAGTCTGTCCATCAGGATAGGCTGTGATTTTGGGTAACTCATCACGAGCATAAGATTTCGGATATCCGTCAATAGGATCATCATAAAGAACACAAAGAATTTTAGTCATGGATTTTCCTTAAAAAATAATTTAACTCCTGCAACATCTGGCGCACATCGCGGTATTAACTGCAGTTTCCTTAACTCTTGAGCAACATAAAAATCCTGCCCAAAGTCTAACTTATAAGTATACCCATAGAAAAAAAGGAAAAACCAATAAAATTAAGAGCTGGGGTAAAGTAAGTTCGGTAAATCTTGTTCATGCCGCCAAGGATGGCGCTGTAAATAATCAGCTGCCTGCATTTCTTTTAAACGACTTAGAGTGCGCTTAAACTCATTGACTACTTCACCCTCGACATACAATTGCTCTAAAGGGACTGCTGCTGAAATAATTAATTTAATGCCTCGATCATAAAGCACATCGATAAAATGAATCAGCATAATTACATAAACAGTATCTGTTGCCCTGAGCTCTGGAATTCCACTTATAAAAACCGTGTCAAAACGGTCAGCAAGTTCGAGATAATCCAATTGACTACGGGGCAAGTTGCAAATCACTTTGAAGTCAAACCAGACTACCTGCTTGCCACATCGAATAAATGAAATGTCACGATTTTGCACACGCAGAGAGCCATGTTCTTCTACGTCATTAGTTAAACTCAAAAACTGTTCTAGCAAAATTGCCTCAGTTTTGGCACTCAAAGGCTCAAGATAGGCTTGCATCAAAAGCTCCCTGCCTAGACGATAATCGATGGGGTGAACTAAATGAAGCACCTCACATCTAGTCTTAATGAGGTTGATGACTGGCAGAAAACGTTCGCGATGAACGCCCTTTAGGTAAAGTTCCTCAGGTAAGGTATTTGAGGTAACGACTAACACTATGTCATTGGCAAATAAGGCCTGCAATAACTCCGATAAGATCATGGCATAAGCCACATCATGTACAAAAAATTCATCGAAACAGAGTAAACGAATACTTTTTGCCAGATCTTCTGCAATTTTTTTCAGGGGATCTTTTTGTCCTTGTCGCTGGCGCAACTGGGCATCTATTTGCTGCATAAAATGGTGAAAATGGAATCGGGCTTTTTTAGGCTCTTCTGCATGCTGATAAAATAAATCCATCAAATAAGTTTTACCGACCCCCACAGCACCATATAAATAGATGCCCTTAATCTCTGGCTTGCGAAAGGTTTGCCACCAAGAAGGTTTTGGCTGATTTAAATCGTTCAATAGCCTTTGCAGTGAATTCAAAACTTGTCGCTGCGATTCATTATCATTGATATCACCGCGAGCAATTGCCTCTTCATAGGCGTTTATGATTGTCATCGCTTTAAGACCTGGGTTTTTACAGCCTTAAGAAGGCTGGTTTTTAGATCAAGCAATTTGCCATGAAAAAAATGACTTGTTTCCGCAAAAGAGTAGAAGGCTAAGGGCGGGCTAAAAAGGTCAGCAAAATCCTTAACCGTAGCGAAGGGAACTACCTCGTCCTCATCACCCTGCATAATGACCCAAGGCCTTGGTGGGGGATATTCCTCGTAATTATAATGATGGACTGGCGGCGCTACTGTGATTAGTAATTCATGTGCTGCTTGTGCTGCTGCTCGATAGGCGACGTAAGAACCAAAAGAAAACCCGGCAAAGATGAATTTTGCATCTGCTGCTAGTTCTTGTTGACAAAGCCGCATTAAAATAAGCATATCTTCACTTTCACCAATACCGTCATCGTAGAGTCCTTCTGATTGACCTACTCCACGAAAATTAAAGCGCAGGCTAGCTATCTCAAGCTCTTTGAATGCGCGAGACATGGTCGATACGACTTTGTTATTCATCGTTCCGCCCTGAAGTGAATGAGGGTGACCAAGCAAAGCAATGAACTGTTTATTGGCATTTGGCGGAACGGTTAATAGGCCTTCTAATTGTCCTGCTAAGCCTGAAAAGACAAAGGAATGCTCGCCTACAGAAGATAATTTATCGCTTGGAAACATAAAAACCTAGTCAATTAAAATCGAGATCTTAACCGATCTTGCAATTTCTTGCGCGTCATTTATGATCCTAGTCGCTCGGATGTATTGGGATTTTGGTCCGCGCAACAGCATCGACTCAAGCAACCTTTGAGCGGTGACCCTTAAAACCAGGTCTATTGACCCCATTAGAAGGACTTGATCCATGAGACAGGTACCTATTTTTTTAGAGTCAGCTCTAGATATTAAGGAGCGGACAGCATGAAACTTCATGATTTTAAACGAAAAAAAGAGCTGCAAAGTAAAATCAGCATGCTCACCTGCTACGATTACCCTTCTGCCCGCACCATTGCCGAATCAGCTATCGATTGTGTTCTCGTTGGCGACTCAGTAGCAATGGCTGTGCATGGTTATGAAACCACGATCATGGCAACCATGGAAATGATGGTCATGCACACCAAAGCCGTGGCCCGCGGCTTAACCAAGCAATTTTTAATTGCAGACCTCCCCTTCTTAGGCCACCGAGTTTCGCAAGCCGATACCGTTGCGAATGTTAAACAACTCATGCAAGCAGGAGCTCAGGCAATAAAAATTGAAGGCGGCGACAAAGATACCTGCCAAACCATTGCCTTCCTCGTTGCTTCAGGCATCCCAGTGATTGGACACATTGGTCTAACACCCCAATCAATCCATCAGTTAAGCGGTTATAAAGTCCAGGGCAGAGAGCAGGAACAAGCCGCTCGGCTTATTCAACAAGCTGCTGATTTGGAGGCTGCAGGCTGCTTTGCAGTGGTCATTGAATGCGTACCGCAACTACTGGGAAAGGCGATTACTGACTCTTTGGTTATTCCAACTATAGGGATAGGCGCAGGTGTTTTTACTGATGGCCAAGTTCTTGTGTGGCATGATCTCTTAGGCTTACAAACTGACTTTAAACCTAAATTTTTAAAGCAGTATGCCCAAATTAAAGATCTGGCATTAGTAGCGATTAACGCCTATGCAAAAGAAGTACAAAAAGCAGAATACCCAAGCGAGGCCGAAGCTTTTTGATTTGAATAGATGGCGGCGCTTAACCGCCATTTTAGAGGCAGTTCTAAGGAATTCTCATGCAAATTATTCATAACCTGGACGATTGGAAAAGCCATCGTAAGTCTTTGCCTTCAAAGCGTTCTCTTGGTTTTGTACCCACCATGGGTAACTTACATGCAGGGCATGCGTCTTTATATGCCCGCTGCAAAAAGGAAAATGACCTTACCATAGCGAGCCTTTTTATCAATCCAACCCAATTTAACCGCGCTGATGATTTCAGCAAGTACCCCCGCACACTCGATGCTGATTTGGCCTTATTAGAACAAGCTGGCGTGGAATACTGCCTCTTGCCGACTGAACCGTCCATTTATACCGATAGATATCGTTATCAAGTCCAAGAAACTAAGCTTTGCCAGCTGTTGGAAGGCAAACATAGACCTGGCCATTTTACTGGCGTGCTGACTGTGGTGATGAAATTACTCAATATTGTTAAACCTCAACGCGCCTATTTTGGCGAAAAAGATTACCAGCAATATCTTTTGATTCGCGACATGGCTAGCGCTTTTTTTATGGATATCGAAATATTTGCCTGCCCCACCATTCGAGAAGCCAGCGGATTAGCCTATAGCTCGCGCAATAACCGCCTGACAGCGAGTCAGCGCCTAGAAGCGGAACAATTTGCCCGCATTTTTCACCAGGAAAAAAGCGCTAAAGAGCTCATTGTTGAGCTAGAAAATCAAGGAATTAAGGTGGAATACCTAGAAGATCACGAAGGACGACGTTTTGCGGCAGTTATAATAGGCGAGGTTCGTTTGATTGATAATTATGCCCTGTCCTAGCCTGAAATGATTAAAACGCGGGTCGAGCCTGGCCCAATGGCACTACTTAGAAGTTATTTTTTAAAAAAGCGTAGGTCGGCGCCCCTGGCCCGACATTTCTTACCCGCGAAGCCCTTGTCGAGCCAGCGCGCCGACCACGTTTTTGATATAAAAATGCAAAAATTGACTATAATTAAACCAAGGAAATAACGCTAAAATTTGCCCTACCTGGAGGCTGTATTTAATGGAACTAAAAAGTCTAAAATCAGCCCTTCTCAGCCCAAATAAAAATGCAAAAAAACCTTTGGCAACCAATATTTTCAATGAATTAGTGGATATGCTTTATCGTGAAAATCGCATTGCAATTACTACGCAGATGGTTGCAGCTTTAATCTTAGTTATTGGCCTGTGGAACGTTTTTTCTTCTCAGCTCATTATCCCCTGGTTTGTGTATATGCTAGCTGTTTATAGCACTTGGTTTATCCTTACCTTTTTCTATTGGCAGAAAAAACAAACTCTGGCTCAGCACAACTGGTTGATTGCACTGGCAATTCTCGTCTTGCTAGCTGGAATAGGCTGGGGATTTGCCGGCTCAGTGATGATTCCAGCAAACGACCTTGTGCACCAAACTTTTATCATAATTCTACTGTTGATTATGACAGCCACTTCCCTTGTCTTTTTTTCACCGATTATTTATATCAATTCACTCTTTCTTTTTCCAGCCTTCATCCCCTTTAATATTTGGCTTTTTTCTCAGGGTAACCTCTATATACTTTTAGGAGTATTTGGCCTAATTTACCTGCTGGTTCTCTTGAGTGGTTCTTATTATCTTAATCAATTCTTGATTAGTACACTGCGGCTTCGGTTTAAGAATGAGAGCCTGGATACACTCAATCATTTATTGGAAAAAAGAGTAACGAACCGCACAGAAGAATTGGAAAAAGCGCTTGCGATTACTAAATCCACATTAGAATCAACCGCCGATGGCATCTTGGTCATAAATCTTGAAGGAAACATTGGCTATTACAATCCTAAATTTGTAGATATGTGGCAAATTTCCAAGTCATTTATCAGCAAGCCTGATTTAGAGATTCTTGTGAATGAAATCTCTGCAAAAATTAAACATCCCAAAGCATTCCGTAAGATTTTAAAAGAAATTAATGAAAATCCTTCCCGTGAAGTTTTTAATGAAATTGTAATGAATGATAACAAAGTATTTGAGTGGTATTCCAAGCCTCATTTGATGCGAAATATCATAGTGGGATATGCCTGGAATTTTCACGATATTACCATTAGAAAACAGATGGAAAGACAACTGGTTTATCAGGCTAACCACGATCTTTTAACCGGATTACCCAACAGAACCTTGCTCTTTGATCGCATTAATCAGAGTATTTCTTATGCAAAACGATATCAAACGCAAGTCTATCTTTTATTTCTTGATATCGATAATTTTAAATTAATTAACGATAATTTTGGTCATAATTTAGGTGATATTCTACTGCAAAAAATTGCGAAACGTTTATCCCAAAAAACACGAGAATCGGATACGGTTTCACGATTTGGAGGCGATGAATTTATTATCTTATTTATCACTAATAAACACAGTGATATTTTAAAACTTTCACAACAAGTTCTTGAAAAAGTAACCAAACCAATAAAACTACAAAATCAGGAGATCGTGGTCACCGCAAGTATTGGCGTCAGCATGTTTCCAAATGATGGGGAAGATGCTGCAACCTTGCTAAAAAATGCAGATATGGCGATGTATCTTGCAAAAAATCAAGGGCGCAATAATTTTAAACTTTTCAATGAAACCATGAAGACAAATACAGAAAAGACATTGACCGTTCAAATGGAATTACGTAATGCCTTAGCAAATAATGAATTTTATTTGCTCTATCAACCTACGATTAATTTAAAAACAGGGGAAATTAGCGGAGTAGAAGCATTGATACGCTGGAACCACCCAACAAGAGGCGTGCTTTATCCGCTTCAATTTATTTCTATAGCAGAAGATTCGAGACTCATTATCCTCTTAGGGGAATGGGTTTTTCGCACAGCTTGTATGCAAAATAAAATCTGGCAAAAAATGGGACTTAAGCCTGTTCCTGTAGCTATCAATGTTTCAGGTATACAATTTATGCGTGATAATTTCGCCGATATTATAAGGGAAGTGATAGATGATTCTCAGCTTGACCCGAAATATATAGAAATTGAGTTAACCGAAAGCAGTATCATGGATGACAAAAAACAAAACATCCATACTTTACAACGGCTTAAGCAAATGGGCATTAATTTAACCATTGATGACTTTGGAACTGGCTATTCGAGCCTGAGTTATTTGCGCGAGTTTCCTGTTCATAAACTTAAGATCGATCAATCTTTCATCCGCGACTGTACCATCGAGAATCATGGTTCTATCGTCGATGCAATCATCAACATGGGGCATGGGTTAAAACTCAAAGTGCTCGCAGAGGGAATTGAAACCATTGAACAACTTCGCTATTTAAAGCAAACCGACTGTGACGAAGGTCAGGGATTTTTCTATGGTCAACCAATGAATGCGGAAGCTTTTGCGGAGTTTTTAAAGCCAGATCAAAGGCATTGATTGTGCACCGAGTACGCCTGGTATCGCAGTGGTAGTGATAACCAAGTTTCAGATAACCCGGTTATCGCTACCGCGCTAACCAGGCTACGAAGAAGAGGTCACCAGCTTCCTGAAAATGCTTCTTTAGCCAGGGTCAAGCGTTTCTCAACCTCGCCAAGCTCCGCTTTTAAGCGCAATATTTCCTCACTGGCGCCTCGAGCCTTCATTTGCTCTAAGGTCTTAGTCATAGCCTGCTGCTGCTGTGTTAAGCCCTCAATATCTTTTTCCACAGTCTGTAGCCATTGCTGACGAGTGCTTAGTTTATCTAAGCCAAAACTAATCCTTTCTCCAGCATTCGCCTTATTCGTTTGTAAATGGCAGAGAGTTACTAAAACTGAAATTTTTTGTTGGACACGTTCTGCCAAAAAATGACTAGAGTTATCATTTTTTTGAGTAGCCAGATAAAGAATATCTGCTTTAATTTCGGCAATGCATCTTGCAGCACTCATCTCTGTATGCTGCCGAAATAGGCCGCTGGGTAGGGATTTTGATGACAGTGCCGAACCTAAAGCCGAGATTTTCCATTCCAATTCGGGCAAACGCTCTGTCAGCTGCTGCAATAGAGCTTGGTTGTTCATTCTTGCAAATCTAAATTAAACAGCTGGGGTTCTATTTGAGGTTTTAATGCCGAATTCCGACTCTGCAGCCAGGAACTAATAAAAGGAGGTGAACACATAATTAAAAGCCCCAAAATCAGCGTGATTTCATAACGGACTACAGAACCCACATTAATCCCTTCAGGCGGCATGAAACTTACTATCAGCGTGGTTATTGCGCCAACAGAACCAACACCGGCAACAAAAAATATTCCTGCAAAGCCACCCGGAATTCGGAAAGCGCGGTGGTGGTCAGGAGCGCTAAAGCGCAGTTTGATCACTGCAGCAAACATTAGTAAGTACATCAACATATATAATTGCGCAGCTAAAGCGGTTAAAAGCCAATAAGAGCCATTAACAGAGGGCATAAACAGAAACAAAGTTGAGAGAACAGTAACAATAATAGCCTGGATAATTAACATCACGATGGGCGCACCTTGCCGATTAGCACGCAGGAAAAATTCGGGCAAGTTACCGTCTTCACCAGCGACTAATAAACCTTTAGTCGGAGCAATAATCCAGTTGCTAACACCCCCAAGTCCGCCCATTACAAGCATCAAGGCGACTAAGGGCATAAACCACAAGAGGTGGTATTGCGAGAAAAAAGAATCGAAGGCTTGCATAATGCCCGCAACCAAATTGATATTCTCATGCGGCAACACCACTGCAATGGCCAGAGATCCTAAAATCAAAGTACTTAATATGATTAATACGGAATATATTAAAGCGCGCGGAAAGGCCCGTTGCGGATTATCCACATCGTGAGCATGAACAGTAGCAATTTCAATTCCGCAGAAAGACATCATAATGGCGGTCAAAGAAACCCAAAGCGACTTCTCATGCCAGTGCGGGCTAATGCTTTGCACATCAAATTGCACCTGCGAAGGATTACCGCCTATAAGCCAAGCTGCGCCCAAACCAATAATAAGTCCCATTGGCAATAATAAGCCAGAAAGAGCACAAATATTACTAAATAAAGCAGAGGAGCGCATACCCCTCATATTGAGCATCGTCGCCGCCCAAAAAGAAGCGACAATCACTAACCAAAGAAAATAAGGATTTGAGGCCATTGTAGGGTTTATTAGATAACCAATAGTACCGGCAACAAAGGAGAGGATGGTTGGATACCAGATAACATTCTCAATCCACTGCAACCAAATTGCTAAAAAACCAATTTTTTTGCCAAAAGCTTCCTTGACCCAAATATAAATACCACCTTGTTTTGGCCATCCAGAAGCAAGTTCCGCTGAGACTAAGGCTGTAGGAATTAAGAAAAATAAGGCACCAAGGATAAAGAAGGAAATTAACTGACTACCAAATAAAGCGGTGGCAGGTAGATTACGGATTGAGTCAACTGAGCCAACAGTAATCATTGTCAGGCTAAAAATAGTCAAAGCATGCTTATTAGAGCTCATTGCATTCCTTCTCTGCGATTGCACAAAATAGTATTGTAATGGGTGAAACTTAAGATAACCTTAATAATCGTGTAAAAAATAGTCAAAACCTGCTTTAGATTACTCGAGTCTTAATCTTTTGTAAATTACCTGGGGGATCAAAATAAAAAGGTTCTTATTTGGCCTTTATTGTTAATTTTTGCGCATCATGTTATTGTACGTCCAAATTTGTTCAAATATTTATAATTAATTATGAAAGATAAAAATTTGCTATTAGACCTCCCTTCAGAGACGGTTCTTATATTAATGTGCCTTCTTGCGCCAGAAGAAGTTTTCAAGCTGAAACTGGTTTCAAGTGACGTCAATGAGCTTCTCCAACCTCATTTGATTACTAGGTCTATGTTTTGGAAAGAAAAAAATAGAATGGTGATGCATGATGACCAATTTAAAACCCTTTCTAACCACAAAGAAGTTACCCTTAGGCGCACCTTTTTAAAAGCTGCTATACAAAAAGAAATAGAGTCCGGCAAATCTGCCTATTTTCAAAAATTTAAGCCTGAGACTCTGCGCGACTTTGGTGACTTAGTGTTATACCCTGATCAAGTCAAGTACTCAGTTGGAAATAAGGGACTTATTTTTAACTTAAATACCCTATGTACCGCACTCTTAAAAGATGATGAGGTAAAACTCTTTGCAACTCTAACAGTATTAAATAAAGCGGCTGCACTATTTAATGAAGAGTATCAAACACAAAACCAACTCATGGATAGTGTTGATTTATGTGAACAACAGTTGTTAGCTAATAATGGAAAAGATTTTAAGTATTTGGATCTGTATTTTATAGGTTTACTTCCTTTCATTATGGATACTCATGCCGTTCGTTGTTTTAATTTATTTATTCGTGCTTTTTTAACTATGAATATAGGGTCTAATTTAGATCAAAAACTAGAATCAGATATTAAGCTATCTATTGGAGAGGTGCTTTTTATGGTGTTTTCTTCACAAAGTGATCATTTTAAAAAAGAGTTTCTTTATTTGGCTTTAGTCATTATTCCCTCTACAAATCCTGCATTGTATGAAATATTAAAATATTACTCTCGAAAGAAGGAAACAAAGATAATAGATACCGTTTTTAAAGAGATCAAAAATGAAAAACTGGAAAATATAAGATATGTTGTGTTCAACAATAATCTTGATGAACTTGCTCAGGCAATTTTTCCCATGTTAGTCCTCGCTAATAAATGCTTGGAATTTCAACAGCATTTGAATTTTGCACAGAAGATTCCTGGTATTAGTGAGGATCATCTATTAACTCTTCAGACCGCATTAAATCGCTTCCTAGAAAGTTTAGAGAAAATACCAGCCCAACAAATTGACTCCACAGAAAATAACAGCGAATCAGTCCAGAATTTTACAAGTTAGAATGGTTAAAATAAATTTATTTTAACCCGCTTGTTAAGGTTGTTATACAAAAATCAATATAGTCCTCCAGTGCCTGCTTCTCCTGAATATAAATATTCGGATCAAGTGCTGCGGAACTAATAATCGATAAAAACATTGTCACGATAAATTCTGGTTTGAGAGAGGATTGAACATACCCATGTTTTTGGTAATGGCTAAACGCATCCACCCAACGCTGCATCTCGCCGGATTTAGTAACGCCTATCGCGTAACCCGAATCATGTTCTAATCGTTGCCAATTGAGCATGCGCACAATATCTCGATTTGCACGGTAAAAACGGAGTGTTCTCAAGAATGCCTTTCTTAAAAATTCATCAAAGGGTAAATGGCAATCTGGGAGTCTTAAAGCTTGTTGATCCGCTTCATGAACAATGCTTTGTTTTACAGCAACCCATAATTGCTCCTTATTTTTGAAATGGTGGAACACCAGGCTGTGATTGACATCCGCCTCTTTGGCAATATTGCCCACTGAGGTACCTGCAAAACCATGAGTCACAAACAAAGTTTTTGCGGCAGCTAAGATTTTCTCTTTTGTTGTTTCTTTTTTCGTCACGAATTCAACCTCACATATTGACTGGTCAGTCAGTTTATGTCAGACTATGTTGACTGATTGGTCAATAAAGTCTATTCGCTTATCCGTCAATTGTAAATGGAGTAAGGAGTCAAAATGAATACACCCGGTCTTTTTTTTATTAATGTGCTGCTAATTGCCTGCATGGCCAGTATTGCAACCGATATCTATGCACCATCGCTTACTGCTATTGCGAGCCAAATGCATGCGCCGATTGCGCAAGCTCAATTTAGCCTGACCATATTTATGGTTGGTCTGACCTTATCGCAGCTAATCTATGGGCCAATCTCGGAAGGAGTCGGACGTCGTATTCCGCTGATTGCAGGCATTCTTATTTTTATAGGTGGATCTTTGCTCTGTGTGTTAGCTACTCGAATTGAGTTTTTAATTCTTGGACGGCTGATCCAAGGACTAGGCGCTGGTGCTTGCTCTTCTTTGTGGCGCTCAGTATTTCGCGATGTTTGGAAGGGTGATGATTTAGCAAAATACGGCGCTTGGCTATCAGTGGTCATTACCTTTTTTATCCCTGCAGTGCCTATTCTAGGCGGATATTTTCAATCTTACCTTGGCTGGCAGGCAAGCTTTGGCTTTCTTCTTGTTTATAGCTTGGTGACATTATTGCTGATTGTCTTTATTTTTAAAGAAACCTCGCAATATCACCATCCAGAACGATTAAAGCCAGTATTTATTAGACAAGCGTTTAAACAATTATTAACCAGTCCTATTTTTATGGGCTATACGCTTGCCGTATTTTTTTGTTATGGCGCTTTTTTCTCCTGGTTTGCAGTCGGGCCAGTATTGCTCATTAAACACTTAGGCTTAAGCCCTGTTGAATTTGGTTGGATATCCTTTGTCATTGGGGCTGGGGCAATGGGATCAGCAGGGGCGATTAATGGCAAAGTCGTTAAGCGTTTTGGTGGACAAACTATGCTTCGTTTTGGTTTTGCCACTATGTTGACTGCAGGTTGTCTGCTTTTGCTTGGCTACTTGATTTTTGGTACCAATATTTACGCTATCATCTTGCCTGTATTCTTATTTTACTTCGGCGTCACTTTCATTTGGCCAAATGCCTTTGCTGGTGCTTTTACACCCTTTGGCTCAATTGCGGGTTATGCGGGTTCTTTATACAGCTTTATGCAACTGGGTGGCGGGGCGTTTATTGGAAGCATTAGTGCTTGGCTTCCGGCTAATTCTCAACTCCCTATTGCGGTGATTTTTATAGTTTCACCTATACTAGCCTATTTGTCTTACGAGGGATTAGTGAAGCCTAGCAAGGTAATTTAGCTTAGAACACACTTAAAGACACATGACCATTTATTTGATAAGGTTAGGCTCTTGTTTTGGGGAAGGATTTTATTAGTGTCTTTCCCGCGCAGGCGGGAACCCATTTGGCGAACAAGGAGAGAAGCTAGCTAGCGACGGGAATGACAGAATTCTAAATCATAGAAATAAGGACTAAAAAATCTAATGAATGATGCCTTTCTCTTTAACGTATTTATAATTTTGGCATCGGCCTGCATTATTGTGCCGCTTGCGAGCCGCTTTAAACTCGGCTCGGTTTTGGGTTATTTGATTATTGGCATTTTAATCGGTCCTTTTGGTTTAAAGGTGATAGGCAACGCAGAAGGGTTAATGAAATTTGCCGAATTTGGCGTGATCATGATGCTCTTTCTGATCGGTTTGGAATTGGATCCTGAGAACTTATGGCGACTGCGAAAAATCATTGCGGGTTTTGGCAGTTTACAAGTCATTCTAACCACTGCCTTACTAAGCTTAGCCGGCATCGCTTGGGGCTATTCCTGGCGGTCTAGTTTAGCGGTTTCAATGGCCTTATCTTTATCTTCCACAGCCCTTGTTTTACAAATGTTGCAAGAAAGAAACCTTATGCGGACAACAGTGGGCGAAACTTCTTTTGCCATTTTGCTCTTTCAAGACATTGCCGTCATCTTCATTCTCATCATCATGCCCTTGTTAGTGATGCCTGGCAGTGCTCCAATCGAACATAAGGGTTTCATTGATTCTTTTTCGGGTTGGGCACAAGCGGGGATAATTGCTAGCGCTGTTGGATCTGTGATTATTTTAGGACATTTTTTTTCTCACCATTTTTTCTTTCTCATCGAAAAAATCAATCTTCGAGAAGTCTTTACCGCCACTTCACTGGCTTTAATCCTTGGGATTAGTTTATTGATGCAAACTGTTGGCATCTCGCCTAGTTTGGGAGCCTTTGTTGCTGGAGTGGTACTGGCCAATTCGGAATATAAACGAACTTTAGAGACAGATATAGAACCCTTTAAAGGCTTATTACTGGGTTTATTTTTTATCTCTGTCGGCATGAGAATGGATTTTTCAATCCTAGCGCAACAAACGACCGCCTTATTAACGACCATTGCCTCTTTTATAATGATTAAAGCCTTAGTACTTTTAGTGCTAGGTCATTTTTTTGGGCTCACCAGACTGCAAGCAATTGGCATCGCGTTGGCCTTATCACAGGGTTCAGAGTTCGCCTTTGTTTTATTTCAATTTGCCAGTTCCTCCAGAGTAATTTCTACAGCGAGTGCGAATTTTTATATCCTAGCTGTTGCCCTATCAATGGCAGTTACACCTCTATTAATATTGGCTTATAAACGATTAATCGTTCCTCGGTTTATTAGCCATATTCCACCTCGTAAATATGACGAAATTGAAGAGCAACATCCTATTATCCTTGCAGGCTATGGTCGTTTTGGTCAAATTATTGGCCGCTTTCTTAGCGCACAGGGCGTAAAACTCACCGTTTTAGAAAACGACCCGGAACAAATTGAATCACTGCGAAAATTTGGATTTAAAGGTCATTTTGGTGATGCCTCACGTCTCGATTTACTTACCAACGCCGGAGCAGCCACAGCGAAACTTTTGATAATTGCCGTCGATGATCCTGATACTTGTTTAGACATTGTTAAACTTGCTAAAGAAGAATTTCCCCAACTTAAAATTTATTGCCGAGCCCGCAATCGTCGGCATGCCTATGAATTAAATAAAGCCGGTGCAGATTATTTAAAACGTGAAATTTTTGATTCATCACTGAGCATGGCAGTAGAGGTAATGAAATTCCTTGGCTATAATCCAGAAACCATGCGTAGAAAAGCGCGAACCTTTGCCCAGCATGACGAAGCTTCTTTACAAAAGTCTTTTGAATTTTTTAATAAGGAAAGAGAATTAATCAGTTTTTCCCGCCAAGCAATAGGTGAACTCGAACAAATTTTGCAAGATGATAAGCTCTCCTCTGGGACGGTAAAAACTAAAGATTCTCCTCTATAAATGTCTGCTAATTCTGCGCCTTCTTTAACTTATTGATATTAAATACCAACCTAAATTCATTAGAATAGGTATTCACATCTAACGCAATTTAGTTCCCATGATCTGATAAGAATGTCGAATCATTGGGCCGCAATTCAAGTAATTTATCTACCTGAATAGAAAATACATCAATAAAATCCCTTTTTTCTGCACCAATTTTGCTATAAAAATTCTGCCCAGATTCATTATCTTTTACGCACCAGATATTTAATCGTCCAATATTTTTAGATTCGGCAATTAGAGCTAGGTGATACAACAAATTTTGTCCAATTTCTGCACCTCTATATAAGGGACTTATGTATAAATCATCAACCTGTATCATGGGACTTAGATTAAAAGCCCTATTGATATTAGCGAAGGTATATAAGCAAAAACCCAGGAGGATGTCTTGATTATCAGCAGCAACCAGACAATTCCAATCTGCATTGTTAGCAAAAAGTTCAGATTCCAGCCGCTCTCGAGTTAGCTTGAAGCGTTCATAGAGTCCTTCATGCTTAACCAAATCCAGCAACATGTTGTAGAGCTTATCAAGATCAGCGACTGCAACTGCTCTTACTTTATACTTTAAATCCTTTGTTTTCATTCGACTAGTCTCTTGTTTAATGATTTTGTTTATTGCAAAGTTTACAGCAAATGAACACTAATTTTGCTGTCAAAAAGCGTTTGTTTCTTGTTTCCTGTAAACTATGGTTTTGTTGATAATCTTTTGTAGGTGACTTTATGAACTCCGATGAAGTCTTACAGCTTGGTAATCCTTTGCTTAGAATGATCTCTCTGCCCATAGCAGAGAAAGATTTTGGTACCGCCGAGTTAAAAAAATTGGAATTCCTTTTGTTCAGAGTTCTGGAGGAAAAAAACGGTTTAGGACTCGCTGCCCCACAAATTGGTATTTCAAAACGAATTATTGTCTTTGGGATGAAAAGGCATCGCCATCTTGCAGCTATTCCTTTCACAGTGTTAATTAACCCTAGATTTGAGCCTCTCTGTGAAGTTATTGAAGAAGAATACGAAGGTTGTTTAAGTGTGGGGCCGTTAAGAGGCAAGGTTCCTCGCTATAAATCAATAGCTTACAAGGGTTACGACGCCGAAGGAAACTTAATTGAGCGAGAAGTCTCAGATCTCCATGCTCGTATAATCCAACATGAGTCTGATCATTTAAATGGGATAATTTTTTTAGATAAAATTAAAGACCATAGCTCACTTGGATTTACAGAAGAATTAGTCCGCTCAGGCGCTCTGGTTCCGCGTCGACAAGACTGATTAAAAGCTTCAAAAATTTAATTCTCGTAGGTCGGGCCCAAAGGTATCCACACCTTTTGTGTGTCGTCCCCGCGTAGGCGCGTAGGCGGGGATCCATACATAAATGTGGCATTGTACTAATTTTTTGGATGGATCCGCACCTACGCGGGGACGACAATCATACTCGCTAAACATAGCCACATAAAAGGTGACGCCACCTCAGGGCGGTGGCCTACTGGCCCGACGTTCCAAATCGAGGCCAGAGGCCTAGAGAATCCTAATTATTCTCTTTATAACGAGCAATTGAGCTCAGAATCTCACGATGCGCAGCTTCCGGGCCTTCCCAGCCATCTAATTTAACCCATTTACCATCTTCCAAATCTTTATAATGCTGGAAAAAATGCTCCAGGGTAACCAATTGATGACGTGGTAAATCTTCATAAGTTTTTATCGATTCATACATTTTGCAGATTTTGCTGATAGGTACGGCAAGCAATTTTACATCAACACCCGCTTCATCAGTCATTTGTAGCATTCCCACAACACGGCAGGTTATTACCGAACTACTAATTAAAGGCACCGGAGTTATTACTAAAACATCAACAGGATCGCCATCCTCAGATAGAGTATTGGGTATATAACCATAATTAGTAGGATAAAACATCGCTGTAGAGACAAAGCGATCCACGAAAAGGGCGCCGCTTACTTTATCTACTTCATACTTTACAGGCGCTCCATTCATAGGAATCTCAATAATGACATTAATTTCATTGGGTACATCACGACCAGATTTGACTTCCATTAAACTCATTTTCATATACTCGCTAACTATAAAGACGCGCTATTATGCGCAAAATAGCCTTAAAAGGCAAAATTAACCAAGGAAAGATAAAATCTAGTTCAAAGCTAGACAACTTAGACCTGTATTGAATCTATCAGGTCTTGCTAAGCCTTAAATGACATATTCCCGGTTGAATATTATGAAAACAAGGTTTGTTGTCATTCTCAGACTCAGGGTATAATCATCGGTTTTACTAAGACATCAGGATGATAATGGACTGTTTATTTTGTAAGATTGCGCAAGGCGAAATCCCCTCAAAAGTGGCTTTTGAAGATCCGGATATGATTGTTATTCACGATATCAGACCACAGGCTCCAATTCATATGCTGGTGCTTCCCAAAAAGCATATTGCTACAATTAATGATATAGATAGCGAAAACGAACAGCTTTTAGGCCGAATGATAGTCACTGCAAAAAAAATGGCGAAGGCTGAAAAAATTGCTGAAGAGGGCTATCGATTGGTTTTCAATGTTAATTCTGGTGGCGGGCAGGATGTTTACCACATACATTTACATATCCTTGGTGGTCGTCAGATGACCTGGCCGCCAGGTTAAGGCAGATATACAATGCATAAACTATATGAAAAGATTTTAAAAGAGTTGGGCGAAGATGTTAATCGTGAAGGCCTAAAAGGCACTCCGGAACGCGCAGCAAATGCCTTGAAATATCTAACTAAGGGCTATCAAGAGAATCTTGATGAAATCATAAATCAAGCCTTTTTTGATTCAGACATGAGTGAAATGGTAATCGTATCTGACATTGAAATGTACTCTATGTGTGAGCATCATTTATTACCTTTTTTTGGCAAATGTCATGTCGGCTACTTGCCTGATGGCAAGGTCTTAGGTTTATCTAAAATAGCGCGTATTGTCGATTACTTTAGTCGTCGTTTACAAATTCAGGAACGATTAACTTCACAGATAGCAGATTGCATACAATCAATCACCGGCGCCCGTGGAGTTGCTGTAATTGTAGAAGCAAAACATTTGTGCATGATGATGCGCGGAGTTGAGAAACAGAATGCAACCATGTCAACCTCCGTCATGTTAGGCGAATTACGCGAAAATCATGCTAGCCGCAATGAGTTTTTGCTTTTGATTAAACACTAACAACTTCTATACCTTCTCTACGTTGCGTGTCAGAGATTAATAAATTGTATCCATAGGTCGGAGTCACTGTATTACGCAGGCACCCTGACCTACGATACGCTCTAAGTCATCTTGAGCACAGTGAAAGGATCTCCTCAAAACTGGCACAAAGCCACGCAAAGGAGATTGTCACTGCGGTCGGGATAATGTGTGAGGTGGGTAGGCCGGATGCTTGGCCCGCACTACGCCGCAGTATGTATTTATCAAAAGCTTCATTAGTTATTCAAAAGAAAGATCAACTCTTATTTTCTTTCATGCTTTTTAAAATCTTTGATGCTGCATCAGCCATTACATCACGCTGCATATAACCACTGTTGCCCCTAAAATTAGCACTAAATTTTTGCTGATAACTGCCATTTATTAAGGCATTAATTGCGATTGCAGTTGATTTCGATGGATCAGAAAAAATATCTCGGAGATCTGGAAACTCAACATAGATTACATTTTTTTCGTAAGAAGGCTCTTTAAGTAACCACTGGAAATATTGCTTTAATACATAGCCCTCTCTTGGTTCATGCGAGCCTAAGATAGCTATTTTTAAGCATTGCCAGTGCTCATCGGGATATTGTTTTTTCCAGATTTGTATTTGGGTATGGAATTGTTCAATCTGTGTCTTTGCTCCTTCTACAAGGTTTTTGTCTAACAAGGGTCGAAGCTCTAATGAATATCGCGAAAAACCCTGAGTATTAATACTCTTATTTAACAATACATAAGTAATGTATTTATTAGATATACCCATAATTTCTTTAATTCTACCTTTTAAAGTTAACTCTAAATCAGATTTTTCAAAATTTAGGTAAGCCTCTTGTAATAACTGAAGGTATTCAAATAATTCAGTCGATAAATTACTGGAAAATTGCCAATCATACTTAGCCGCAATATTATGTATCACCATAGGTATATGTGATATTTCAGCCAAAGTTTTGTATAAATCCTTTTTCATAGTAAATATTGGCTTCATACCGATGCTGGTGTGAAGGGTCATGCTTAGTAAATCTTGGGTAATCATAGGGCAGCTGGCTAATTTATCTTTCTCATTATCAACCGCTTCTAAATAGCTGTCGTGAAATTTTTTAGATAATTGAGCTATTGGGCTGGGAGGGATTTCTGCAAAAACTGGGGTTATGTAGATAATTAAACTTGCTAAAAATAAGTATAGTTGCATCTCTCATCCATTCAAGATTTTGAGCCCTATTATTAAGGTTCAAATAGTTAATATAAAAATTATCAATTTGAGGAGAAATAAGAGTGAAAAATTTTGATCAGACACAACACTCCATTTTATAGCGCCTAAATGACAGTCTCGGTAGACGTCATTTAGGCTTCGAAAAACACAAGGATGATACGGAATTAATCTTCTTTAGGAGAAGATTCAATCTCTTCATCTATTGTATCAATCTCTGTAACGGATTCCGTCTCAGCTGGCTCATCTTTGACTGCAGCTTGCGGTTTATCTTTCCACTCAAGTTTCACTCGGCCTTGCTTATCAACACCAGCAACAAACACATCAATGTCTTGTCCTTCACTTAGCATTGATTCAACCTTTTGCGAACGGTCAGAGCAAATTTGAGAAATATGCAGTAGGCCATCTTTGCCAGGTAGTAGATTAATAAAAGCACCAAAATCAACAATTTTAATCACTTTACCTTTATAAGTTTGACCGACTTCTACATCAGCAATCAAGGCTTTAATTTGGCGTTGTGCTTCTTCCAAAGCATCTGCATCAGGAGAGAACAATTGCACATTACCACTATCATCAATATCAATAGCAACACCAGTACTTTCAATTAGGCCTTTGATGGTAGAGCCGCCCTTGCCAATAATGGTACGAATCTTATCTTCAGCTACTTTCATAGTGGTAATTCTTGGCGCGTGCTTGGACAATTCTTCACGATGTTCAGCCAAGGAATTGTTCATTACACCTAAAATATGAAGCCGACCAGCCAGAGCTTGGTCTAGTGCTTGTTCCATAATTTCTTTAGTGATGCCTGTAATTTTGATATCCATCTGCAAAGCAGTTACGCCTTTTTCAGTTCCTGCGACTTTAAAATCCATATCGCCCAAATAATCTTCATCACCTAAGATATCAGTTAAAACGGCAAAACGATCGCCATCTTTAATGAGTCCCATAGCCACACCTGCAACAGGTGCCTTAATAGGAACACCAGCATCCATTAACGCAAGGCTGGCACCACAAACAGTCGCCATTGAGCTTGAACCGTTTGATTCTGTAATTTCAGAGACTATTCGTAAAACATAGGGAAATTCGCTGGCCGTTGGCAGAACTGCCATCAAACTACGTTTGGCCAAACGACCATGTCCTATCTCACGACGCTTTGGACTGCCAACCATTCCTACTTCACCTACAGAGTAGGGAGGGAAATTGTAGTGCAACATGAATCTATCTTTAGATTCGCCGACTAAACTATCAAGGGTTTGTGCATCACGTTCGTTACCTAAGGTGGCAGCGACTATTGCTTGCGTCTCACCGCGAGTAAACAAGGCAGAGCCGTGTGTTCTATCTAAAAATTTGGTACGGATGGATATTGGTCGAACAGTTTTTTGATCACGGCCATCGATACGTGGCTCACCATCAAGAATACGAGATCTTACGATTGATTTTTCCAAGGAATCTAAAATCTTAGTAACATCTTGGGCTTTAAGATCTTCACGCTCGGCTATAATTTTCTCGCTTAGCTCTAACCTGATTTCCTCAAGACGCTGATAACGTTGTTGCTTGTCTTTTATTAGATAAGCCTCAGTTACAGGCGTTGTAGCCAATCCTATGATTTGTGTTTCTAAGTTTGTGTCCACAGGAGCAGGAGCCCAGTCCCATGTAGTACGGCCAACTTCTTTCGCTAATTCTTTTATTACCTTGATAACACCTTTCATCATTTCATGGCCATATAAAACAGCGCCTAGCATGACTTCTTCACTTAATTCTTTCGCTTCTGACTCGACCATTAGAATTGCATCTTCGGTACCTGCAACCACTAAATCAAGTTCAGATTGGGCTATCTCTTTATGACTTGGGTTTAACAAATAAATCCCTTCTTTATATCCCACCCGAGCAGCACCAATTGGACCTGCGAATGGAATACCAGAGATTGATAAAGCAGCTGAGGCAGCAATCATACAGACGATATCCGCGGGTACTTCTGGATTTAAAGAAAGTACAGTTGCGATTATTTGCACTTCATTGCGGAAACCTTCTGGGAATAAGGGACGAAGGGGTCTATCCATAAGTCGTGAAATTAGGGTTTCGATTTCACTTGGACGACCTTCACGTTTATTAAATCCGCCAGGGATTTTACCGGCAGCAAAGGATTTTTCTTGGTAGTTAACAGTTAAAGGGAAAAAATCTTTGCCCTCTGCGCTGCCTTTTCGACCAACAACTGTTACTAAGACTTCTGTACCAGCCATGCGTGCAAATATTGCCCCGTCAGCCTGCCTTGCTACTTCACCAGTTTCAAGCACGAGCGTATGTCCACCGTACGGTATTTCTTTAGTGATTTTAATCACGTCAGTCACCTCTATTAATAAATTTATATCTTCATAGGGACTGTTGAAATTTCTACTATGCTGGTGCCCAAGCCTTTATTTTCTACGCTCCGTTACTCACATATTACGGTGCTCTTAAATAAAGGCTTTGGCACTCAGCCTAGCGAAATGTCAACAGTCCCTCTATTTACTATCGCATTTTAGATAATAACAAAAAGGCGCATAACACTGCGCCTCTTATTTTAATTGAATTGCAAGTCCGTATCTCACTGAGCACCGCTCAATGAATCAATAAGAATCTCTCAATCCTAAACTTTGGATTAAAGTCTGATAACGAGCTTGATCATGTCTTTTCAGATACTTAAGTAACTTGCGGCGCTTGTTTACTAATTCTTGCAAGCCTCTACGTGAATGAAAATCTTTTTTATTAACTTTAAAGTGTTCTGTTAAGTATTTAATACGGCCTGTCATTAACGAAACTTGGACTTCTGGCGAACCAGTATCATTATCCGCTCGTTTGTATTGGTTAACAGTTTCTGCTTTTTGTGCGCTAGTTAGCGACATTGTTCACTCCTGGAGATAAGCTCAGTATTTATTTAAAGGGAAGCATTTTATCAAGGCATGGGGCGTTACACAAGTACTAGCTGATATTTTTATGCAATCACCTATCGAGTTGGTTAGCTTCCATTATCCAATTCAAAAGCCAGTAGACGTCTGACAGCCAATTTTCCTGTATTATCAAGGTCTCCCAACCCAATAAATTCTGCCTTCTCATCATAGAGCCGAAAACAACCCTCTAGGTCATTTTCGACGTTTATCGTCAAGGTCTTGCCTTGACGCAAGCAAAGGATTTCATTCGCATTCAGATTTAAGCTCGGCAGATAATTAACTGCTCTATCAGTCGGTAACAAACATTCTTGCAACTCAGCTGAAGATTTATTTTCCAACTCAGCCAGAGTATACATCGATTCGCTGGCAAAACCCGCCGTAGATAAGCGGTGCAATCTGGTAACATGCGCTCCAACACCAAGAACATCGCCGAGATCTTCAACTAGATTTCGGATATAAGTCCCTTTTGTACATGAGACTTTAATATCAAAATTTTTTCCATCAAAACCAAGCAACTCAAGCTCATGAACTGTAATTTCTCGTGCTTCACGCTCAATAGTAATCCCATCACGTGCATATTTATAAAGCGGTTTCCCTTTATGTTTGAGTGCTGAGAACATTGAGGGAATTTGTTGAGTGCTGCCTTTAAATTGATGTAAGGCTTTTTCGACGTCGGCTTGGGTCAGGTTATAAACTGAGGTAAATTCTATAACATCACCCATTGCATCGGCTGTGTTAGTTTTTATACCTAATAAACCCGTCGCTTCATAGCACTTGTCTGCATCAAGAAGATATTGAGAAATTTTGGTAGCCTCACCAAAACAGATAGGTAACATGCCTGTTGCAAGCGGATCTAAGCTGCCAGTATGCCCTGCTTTTTTTGCTTTAAATAAACGCTTGACCTGCTGCAAAAGCGCGTTAGAGGTAAGGCCCTGAGGTTTATTAACTAATAAAATTCCATTTATATCTTGCTTAGTTTCAGCTTTGTTCATCGTCTTCAGGTGGGGTTAGATCATCAATCAATCGGCTTAAACGCCTGCCATATTCTACTGACTCATCATAGACAAAATGAAGCTGCGGAACTGTACGCAACTTCACGCTTCGGGCCAAAGCAGTTCGTAAATAAGATGCTGATGAATCTAAAACCGCTTTAGTTTCTGCAATATCAGCGTTAAGAACAGTAAAATAGACTTTAGCATGACTTAAATCCGGGGCTACCTTAACCGATGAAATAGTTACAAAGGCAGGTAAACGTGGATCTTTTATTTCCTGCTGAATTAATTGCGACAGTTTGCGTTGCATCATTTCAGCAACGCGATCTATCCGCTTAAACTCGTTACTCATAAATCTCGCTTTATTTCAATTGTTTCAAATACTTCAATGAGATCGCCAGGTTTTACATCATTGTAGTTTTTCACGCCGATACCACACTCTGTTCCTTGGCGGACTTCAACGACATCGTCTTTGAATCGACGTAATGATTCTAAAGTACCTTCATAGATCACCACGTTATTTCTGAGTACTCGAATTGGATTGTTACGTTTGATCATACCTTCCACCACCATACATCCGGCAATTGAGCCTATTTTTGGCGAGCGGAATACATCGCGAACCTCTGCAATACCAATAATTTCTTCTTTAAACTGTGGCGCCAACATGCCTGTTAAAGCACCTTTAATCTGATCAACAATGTCATAAATAACAGAGTAGTAATGTAGCGCAACAGATTCTTGTTCAACTAAACGTTTAGCCGTGTTATCAGCCCGGACATTAAAACCAATTAGAAGGGCATTTGAAGCAATCGCCAAATGCACATCTGATTCTGTAATTCCACCTACGCCAGTTGAGACGATTTCAACCTTGACTTCATCAGTAGACAATTTAACTAAGGCATCAGAGATAGCCTCAAGGGAACCTTGCACATCAGCTTTTAAGACAACGGCTAGCGATTTTGTCTCCGCAGCTGTCATATTCTCAAAAATTCCTTCCATCGATGTTTTTTGCTTTCTTGCTAATTTAACATCACGGAATTTACCTTGACGGAATAAAGCAACTTCACGAGCACGCTTTTCATCAGGCACAACAACAGCCTCATCACCTGCATGTGGTATAGCCGAAAGACCAAGAACTTCCACTGGAATAGAAGGTCCAGCACTTTCAACTGCGCTTCCATTGTCACTGACTAAAGCACGGACACGGCCATATTGTAACCCGGCAAGTATAATATCACCTCGATGTAGAGTACCGCTTTGAACAAGAACAGTTGCAACAGGTCCAAGTCCTTTATCTAATCGTGATTCTATGACAACCCCTTTTGCAGCCCCATCGGTGTTGGCTCTTAATTCTAATACTTCTGCTTGCAATAGAATGGAGTCTAATAATGCATCAATTCCTAAGCCTGATTTGGCAGAAATTTGAGCAAAAATAGTATCACCACCCCATGCCTCAGGAACTACTTCGAGAACCGTTAATTCGTTCATTACTCGATCGGGATCAGCATCAGGCTTATCCATTTTATTTATTGCGACAATAATAGGTACTTTTGCAGCTTTAGCATGTTGTATAGCTTCAGCTGTTTGCGGTTTTACGCCATCATCTGCAGCAACTATTAGAATAACGATATCTGTGGCTTGAGCTCCTCGGGCACGCATTGCGGTAAAGGCGGCATGTCCTGGCGTGTCTAAGAAAGTGATATTTCCTTTAGGTGTGCTAACGTGATAAGCACCAATATGTTGCGTAATTCCACCTGCCTCGCCAGCGGCAACCTTTGTTGTTCTTATGTAATCAAGCAATGATGTTTTACCATGATCAACGTGACCCATAATGGTTACTACAGGGGCTCGAGATTCTAAGCAACTGCCTTTGGTCAAAGCATCGCCCAAATTATCCTCAATAGCACTTTCTTTTAGCAAATGAGGTTTATGCCCCATTTCTTCAACAACAATTAATGCCGTATCTTGATCAATAACCTGGTTGATAGTCGCCATCGCACCCAAATTAATCATCACTTTAATGACTTCAGCGGCTTTAACTGACATACGCTTGGCTAATTCAGCAACTGTAATTGTTTCAGGGATAGCAACTTCGCGAATAACAGGCGTCGTTGGCATAGCAAAACCATGAGTTAAGGCCTCTTCTGCTTCTCGATATTTCTCCGATTTTTCAGATCCTTTGCGTCTTTTTGACTTGTTGCGCTTATGACGAACCATTCCATCTTCTTCATCCTGTTCAGGAGCGCTGTATTTCGCTTTCTTTTTAGCTTTTTTATATTCAGCTTCAGTTTCTTTGTCAGTCTTCTCTGTATGTTTTTTCTTAGCTTTCTCTGATGCCTTAGCTTCTTCAACTGGAATTACAGGTGTTTCGTTTACAAGAGGTTCCACAATGACATCGCTCGTTGCCGCTGAACTCTTTTGTTCTTCAGAGAGTTCTTCTTGCAATTCAGTTTCCACTGGCTCGCCAGTTTTATCATTTGCTTGTGTTGACGCTTCTTTTTTCTCTGTTGCCGCTGTTATTTCGTCCAGAGTAGCTTCTTCATGTACAGAACTCTCTTCCTCAATCTCGGTTTCAATTTCGCTTTCCTGTTCAACCAAAGAGGTACGTTTAACGTAAGTTCTTTTTTTGCGTACTTCGATATTAACCGTTTTACCGCTATGCACATCATGACCTATTTTAACCTGTGTCAGGCTTTTTCGTTTTAAAGTAATTCGCTCAGGCGTATTACTAGTCTCGCGGTTAGCACTATTATTATAATGAGTGAGCAGAATTCGTTTTTGTTCTTGATTGACCGTTTGGTTAGCATCAGTAAATGATAATCCTGCTTCTTGTAACTGGATCAATAGGCGTTCAACTGGGATCCCAACGACCTGCGCCAATTGTGTAACCGTCACATCAGCCATAAATTTAACCCCCTTACAGCAACTCTTTATCTAAGAATTGCTTTGATTCTAACGATTCAAACACAGAGTGTAAGAACTTTAACTGGCTTTCTAAATGCCTTAAATACAAGTCATGAAAAATACCAAATAACTGGTTGTTCTACTAGCTTGACTGTTTGAACTCAGTCTCTAAGAGACTCAACTAGTCTTTGCATTCCGCCAAGCTCTATGTTGCTTATTTAAACCAAGGCTCGCGTGCTTTCATAATAAGCTCAGCAGCCTTTTCTTCACTAATCCCAATCATATCAACTAGCTCGTCAACTGCATGCTCAGCTAGTTCATCCATTGTAGTAATCCCTTTGGCAGCCAGTTTATTGGCTAAATCATCTGTCATCCCTTCCATTGTCAATAATGAATCGGACGGGATACCTGCCATACCTTGCCCTGAAGTCAGTGCTTGGGTCAGAAGCGTATCATTTGCACGATTTCTAAGCTCGTCAACAATTTCTTCATCAAATTCTTCAATTGCCATTAACTCTTCTTTTGGTACATAAGCAATCTCTTCAAGGGAAGAGAATCCATTTGCAACCAAAAGTGCTGCAATTTCTTCGTCAATTTCTAAGTTTGAAGTGAATAAAGTGATAATTTTACTCGACTCTTCTTGGCTCTTAGAGTTGAATTCTTCAATTGTCATAACATTTAAAGTCCAACCTGTCAGTTGACTTGCCAATCTTACATTTTGACCATTGCGTCCAATCGCTTGTGATAATTGATCTTTTTGTACTGCTAAATCCATTGTGTGACTATCTTCATCAACAACAATAGATGAAATTTCGGCAGGAGCCATCGCATTAATTACCAATTGAGCAGGATTATCGTCCCATAGGATAATATCTACTCGTTCACCACCTAGCTCACTCGAAACAGCTTGAACACGCGCACCACGCATACCAACACAAGCTCCAACAGGATCAATACGTCCGTCGTTTGTTTTAACCGCGATTTTTGCACGATTACCTGGTTCACGAGCAGCAGCTTTGACATCAATAATGTTTTCGCCAATTTCCGGAACTTCTATGCGGAATAATTCAATTAACATTTCATTGCGAATCCGGCTTACATAGAGCTGCGGTCCGCGTGATTGAGGTGTAATTTCATAAAGATAGGCTCGAACCCTATCATTTGGCCTAAACATCTCATTAGGCAGCATCTCATTGCGAGGCATAAAGGCTTCGGCCTTACCTCCTAAATCAATGATGATATTATCACGGGTAACTTTTTTAACGGTACCATAAACAAGTTGGCCAAATTTATTTTGGAATTGATCAACAACCTGCTGCCTTTCAGCTTCACGTACTTTTTGCATGATGACTTGGCGAGCAGTTTGCGCGGCAATTCGACCAAATTCGATTGAAGGCATTGGTTCTTCTATTCGCTCACCCATTTCTATTTTAGGTACACGCTCTCTAGCCTGCTCCAGGGTTAACTCTCTTTCAGGAAATTCCAAATCTTCTTCTTCGACAACATCCCAATAACGAAAAGTTTCATACTCGCCTGTTCGAGGATCCATTTTTACTCTAACACCAATATCTTTAACTGTGAGTTTGCGAGTGGCAGATTCAAGTGCTGCTTGGATTGCTAGCAATACAACCTCTTTGCTTACACCCTTCTCATTAGATAATGCCTCAGCAACTAGTAACAATTCTTTGCTCATTGTTCGCCCCTCACTCGCCTATCAAATTTGCTTTCACTATATGGGGAAATGGTACTTCGAGCATCTCTTCACCCACCTTTAGCGTCAATATTTCATCGCTCACATTTACTATGTCGCCTAATAATTTACGGCTACCATTTAGCGGTTTAAACAGTTTTATTTTTATAGCCTGACCCAAATATCGTTGATATTGTTCTTTATAAAATAGGGGCCGCGGTATACCTGGAGAAGAAATCTCCAAACTATAATTACCTGAAATGGGATCCTCGACATCAAGAAATGCAGAAACCTGTTTAGATACCCGTTCACAATCCTCTACGGCAATTCCATCTTCCTTATCTATATAGAGTCGCAGAAGAGAATGTTTACCTTGTGAAAGGTATTCACAACCCCACAGTTCATACCCTAGATTATTAATCAGAGGCTTCAATATCTCTTCAATTTCGCTTTGTATCATATATTAAACATTCGCCTATTTATTTTACGTAAGTGCTCAAATCTGTCCGTTCGTGAATACGTTAGCATCTCCACCTGAGCAATTACTATTTTTACGACTAGATTCTGTTTTGCGTCTATTTTCGAAATGATTAACGCGATTGACCCGGTAAAACATTGTGCTACACCAGATAATAAAAAACCCCATTAATGGGGTTCTTAAAATAGTGGTAGCGGGGGCAGGATTTGAACCTACGACCTTCGGGTTATGAGCCCGACGAGCTACCAGGCTGCTCCACCCCGCATCAACTGAGGGCAAGTATACTCACCCTTCCTAAACATATCAAGCTTTTTTTCGGTGCAAAAAAAAGCAACTGTTGGGGGAGGTTGGCTAATGAGTTAATTTAAATTGCAAATCACTCAGATTGAGAGAAAAGCGTGCGAAATAAACAGTTAAACGCGTAGCCTGGATGCCACGCCGCGGAATCCGGCCTAAGGCTCTGCTCGTCACCTGGCTATAATAAGGAAACCCGGTTATCGCTGGCGCTCTAACCAGGCTACAGCTCTACATATCTCTACCTATAATGACGAGACTATCCTGCAAATGCGTTGATGCAGGCGCTAATTAGCCCAGTTGGAAAAAGCCCGAGATACAACAAAGATAAGCAGTTAATAGAAAATATTATATTCAGAGGTGCTGAAAACTTAACCGGTGTATTGTTTGTGGCCTCATCAAAATACATTACTTTAACAATGCGTATATAATAAAATACCCCAATAACAGCAAACAGAAGACCAAGAACCGCAACCCAGGTCAAATGAACATCAACTAAGGCTTTTAGAACTACTAATTTAGCAAAAAATCCAACGGTTGGAGGCACTCCTGCCATTGAAAACATAACAAGCAACATTAGAAATGCTAACCAAGGATTTCTCTTATTTAATCCTTTTAAATCATCGATATTTTCAATTTCTACACCTTTGTGAGACATCAAAACGATTAACCCAAAGGCGCCAGTGGTCATAATTGAATAAGTTAATACATAAAAAAGAGAGGCAGCATACCCTTCAGCACTAAGAGCTATAATACCAAATAAAGCATAACCAACATTTGAGATAGCAGAATAAGCAAGTAGCCTTTTAATGTTAGATTGGACAATAGCAAACAAATTACCTAACCCCGTTGATAGCAATGCCATAATGATGAGTAGTTGCTGCCATTGCACTGCCAATTCTGGAAAGCTTAAGCCTAGCGTTAATAGCCTTAAAGCCATACCTACTGCCGCAATTTTAGGCGCAGTGCTTAAGAACAATGTGACTGAAGTTGGTGCCCCTTGGTATACATCTGGCGCCCACATATGAAAAGGCATGGAAGCTAATTTAAAACCTACACCAGCAACTATAAACACAAGGGCAAAGGTTAATAGTGAGCTTTCATCTTTATTCCAACTTGAGGCAATCACATTAGCAATTTCCAATAAATCCAATTTACCTGTTGCGCCATAAACAAGAGATAAACCATACAAGAGCATACCGGATGCAATCGCACCCATGACAAAATACTTCACAGCAGCTTCGGAGGCATCGCTATCAGTTCGGCGAATGGCAGTCATCGCATAGAGCGGTAATGAGAGTAATTCTAAACCCAAATAAATTGTAAGTAGGGAATGCGCAGAGACCAGTACCATCATTCCCAAGGTTGAGAATAAGCCCAGCACATAATAATCCCCTGTCGGCATGTGCCGTTCTTCAATGTACTGTTTTGAATAGAGGAAACTTAAAAATACGGTAATATAAATAAAGATTTTCATAAGTTGAGCAACATCATCACTTATGAACAGTCCACTGAATATTAGAGTTTTAAAACTGCCTAAAAACAAAATACTGATAGAAGCTGCGAGTATCAAACCTAATGAGGCGCAGTAAAAGCTTAGCGATGGAAAACGGCGGCGTAAGAACAAGTCGACTAATAAAGTCACACAGGCTGTAACTAAGATAATCATCTCAGGCAAGGCAAGGTGTATGTTTGCAAGTAATTCTGTCGTCATGTCTATTTAACCTTGTTGGTTGGGGTTTGTTTTTCAAGAATGAAATTCAACAAACTCTAGATTTTATAATTTTGATTTATCAGCCAGGGAAAGTGTATGGCTTACACTTTGGTGTACATATTCCAGCATAGGCTTTGGATACACACCCAGCGCTATCACCATTAGAGCCAATAATGCATAAGCAGATATTTCAAACCCATTGAGATCTTCTAGCTTTTCAACCTTCGTATTAGCAATGGGGCCAAAAACCACTCTTTTGTACATCCAAAGTGTATAGGCAGCACCGGTTATTAACGTTGTTGCAGCCCAAAATGCTAACCAGAAATTAGCTTTCATTGCTCCCAAAATAACCATAAACTCACCGACAAAACCGGATGTACCAGGCAAGCCAGCATTGGCTAAGGCAAAAAGCATAAAAAAGGAGGCAAAAATTGGCATCGTATTGACCAAACCACCAAAATCTTTAATCTGGCGAGAGTGCATTCGATCGTAAATAAATCCCACTCCAGCAAAGAGACCGCTGGAAACAAAGCCATGAGAAATGATAATTACAATTGCCCCTTCCATTATAAGTCCGGCATTAGACAAACTAGAATTATGCGCAATGCTGAAAATTGCAAAGCAGCCTAAAGTGACAAAGCCCATGTGTGAGATTGATGAATAAGCAATTAATCTTTTCATGTCCTGCTGAATGATTGCAACTAAACCGATGTAGACCACTGCTATTAAAGAAAGAGCTATCATCACCATTGAATATTTCGAGCACGCATCGGGAACAATCGGCAGAGCGAAGCGAATAAAACCGTAGGCACCCAGTTTTAACAACACTGCTGCCAAGACCACCGAGCCACCAGCAGGCGCTTCAGTATGAGCATCCGGCAACCATGTGTGTACTGGGAACATGGGTATCTTTACCGCAAAGCTTAAGAAAAATCCTATAAATATTAAGGTCTGTGCTGTCATACCTATTTTAAGTGCATAGAATGTTTCTATATTAAAGGTTCCTACTTGATACCCCATATAAAGAAAGGCTGCGAGCATAAGAACCGAACCCAAAAAGGTATATAGAAAAAATTTGATCGCTGCATAAACACGGTTTTCTGAACCCCAAATACCAATAATCAAATACATCGGTATTAAAGTTGCTTCCCAAAATATATAAAAGACAATCGCATCTGTCGCTGCAAAAACACCGACTAGCAAGCCTTGCATGATTAAGAAGGCTGCCATGTACTGATCAACCCGTTTATGTATGCTATCCCAGGTTGCAAGAATAACAATGAGGTTAGTAAATACACTTAAAATAATAAGCAGCAAAGATAAACCATCAATACCCAGTGTGTAATTAATACCTAAAGCCGGCAACCAAGAGATATCATCAACAAATTGCATCTGTGAGATTCCAAGATCAAAGCCTGTAACTAAAGGAATGCACAAAATCAATGTCAATATCACAGTAAATAACGATAAATATCGAGATAAATTTGGATTGTTGTCATCACCTGTGAGGAAAACAAATACTCCTCCAAGAATGGGCAACCAGATTAATAAATTGAGCAAATGATGCATACCTTCACCTTCTAATCAGCCAAGTAATAACCAGCTTAGGAAACCAATAAGACCCAAAATCATAAAAGTAGCATAATGATAGAGGTATCCACTTTGTATAACGCGGCCCTTTTGCGCAAACCATCTCAGTGTACGGGCAGACCCATTAACCACCACGCCATCAATCAGTACCTGAT
>JACCWL010000130.1 GCA_013697645.1 Tatlockia sp.
AACTTAGGCCATCATTGGGATTATATTTATGAACCTGATGCAAGAGAATTACTGGATGCTTTGTTGGAACGTTTTATCGAATTACAAGTTTACCAATCCGTTGTAGAAAATATTGCTTCCGAGCAGGCCGCAAAAATGATTGCCATGAAAAGTGCAACCGATAATGCAGGCGATTTAATTAAAGAATTTCAATTAGCTTATAACAAAGCCCGACAGGCTGCTATTACACAAGAATTGGCAGAGATAGTCGGTGGTGCAGACGCTTTATAAGAGGGTATAAGATGAGTGTAGGAACGGTTGAAAAAATTAGTACAGGAACTGTGGTTGAAGTCATTGGCGCAATTGTGGATGTTGAATTTCCCCGCGATAAAGTTCCCAAAATTAATGATGCATTAAAGCTCGTAGAAGGGGATTTGACTTTTGAAGTTCAACAGCAGCTTGGTGATGGCGTCGTACGTACAATTGCTATGGGTACCACCGATGGTTTAAAGCGCGGCGTCAAGGCTAAAAATACTGGTCAGCCTATTCAAGTTCCTGTCGGTGTAAAAACGCTGGGTCGTATTATGGATGTCCTAGGGCGCCCGATTGATGACGCAGGTCCAATTGGTGCTGAAGAACATTGGTCAATACATCGTGAAGCGCCAAGTTATGAAGATCAAGCCGGCGGACAAGAACTATTGGAAACTGGTATTAAGGTTATCGATCTCTTGTGTCCCTTTGCAAAAGGCGGAAAGGTCGGTCTCTTTGGCGGGGCGGGCGTTGGTAAAACAGTTAACATGATGGAATTGATCCGTAACATTGCTCATGAGCATAGTGGTTATTCTGTATTTGCCGGTGTCGGTGAGCGTACGCGTGAAGGTAATGACTTCTATCATGAGATGAAAGACTCCAAGGTCTTGGACAAAGTATCGCTGGTCTACGGACAAATGAATGAGCCACCAGGAAACCGTCTGCGTGTTGCCCTAACTGGTTTGACGATGGCTGAGAAATTCCGTGATGAAGGCCGTGATGTTCTCCTGTTTATTGATAACATTTATCGTTACACCTTAGCCGGGGTAGAAGTGTCAGCGCTACTCGGACGTATGCCTTCAGCAGTAGGTTACCAGCCAACTTTGGCGGAAGAAATGGGTATGCTGCAAGAGCGTATTACCTCGACAAAAACAGGTTCTATTACCTCTATTCAAGCAGTATATGTTCCAGCGGATGACTTGACAGATCCTTCACCTGCAACCACTTTTGCACATTTGGATGCAACAGTTGTTCTATCTCGTCAAATTGCAGAGTTAGGGATTTATCCGGCAGTGGATCCTTTAGATTCTACCTCTCGACAATTAGACCCCTTAATTGTTGGTCAGGAACACTATGATACAGCGCGTCGAGTTCAACAAACTTTACAGCGTTATAAAGAATTAAAAGACATTATTGCGATTCTAGGGATGGATGAGCTATCGGAAGAAGATAAGCGAGTGGTTACGCGTGCACGTAAGATTCAGCGTTTTCTATCTCAGCCCTTCTTCGTAGCTGAAGTATTCACGGGATCGCCTGGTAAATACGTACCATTGAAAGATACCATTAAAGGATTCCAAGGCATTCTTGCTGGTGAATACGATGACTTACCTGAACAAGCATTTTACATGGTTGGTAGCATTGAGGAAGCCGTTGCAAAAGCGAAAACTCTATGAGGCAACAAGACATGGCAATAACAATGCACTTAGACATCGTCAGTGCTGAACAAGAAATTTTTTCTGGCGTTGTGGAAATGGTTGTCGCATCCGGAGAACTCGGTGAGGTGGGTATAACCCCAGGTCATGCCCCCTTACTCACCGTTCTTAAACCAGGTGAAATTCGTGTGACTCTGCAAAATGGACAACAGGAAATTTACTATGTTTCCGGTGGAATGCTAGAAGTACAGCCCTATTACACAACTGTTTTGGCTGATACTGTAATGCGTGCAGAAGAACTGGATGAAGCTGCAGTGATTGCAGCCAAAGCACGTGCAGAAGAAATGATTGCAAATAAAAATGCCGAGTTTGATTATTCAATCGCTGCTGCTGAGCTAGCTCGCGCGGTTGCACAAATCCGTGCAATTCAAAAAGTTCGAAAAAACATGAAGTAAATCTGTATTGGATAGTGGATGTTCAAAGTGAAGGCGACAACATCCACGGCCTGATAGGAAGAGATTCAAAAATTATTATTACCAGTACCACTGCGGCTTGTGCTAAAGAGCTTTAAATCAAAACGCGTAGGTCGGCGCCCCTGGCCCGACGTTTCTTTTTCCCGTTTACCCAATGTTGGGCAGGGCGCAGAACCACCATTGACGATAGAATCCATACAATCAAACCTTAATAAATAAGCAAGCCTATCCCCCAAAATTAATATTAAATCTCAGTCTGAATAAGAACTAATAAAACTTATTCTAGATTGATACACAGGGTTATCCACAGGTCGCTATTAATTGATAATAAAAAACCTATTAAAAATCAATAGGTTAACTAACATCACCATAATATGTCTAAAAAATACATAAAGTTATTCACAAATTACAATATGCTCCTATTAACGGCATTTTGAATTTTTGTTAAAATAGCTTTGCCTTATTAACCTAATTTGCACTAGGATGGATATCTTCCTGCAAATAAATCAATTGATTCCGATATGAACGCCACCAATGATGCCATAGAGCGAAAGCCACTAACTGAGTTTACTGAAAAAGCCTACCTTGATTATTCGATGTACGTCATCCTTGATCGAGCGTTGCCACATGTTGCTGATGGTTTAAAACCAGTGCAACGACGCATTGTCTATGCAATGTCTGAGTTGGGTCTTAAAGCAAGTGCCAAGTATAAAAAATCCGCCCGTACAGTGGGGGATGTTTTAGGTAAATTCCATCCTCATGGGGACACTGCCTGTTATGAGGCGATGGTATTAATGGCGCAGCCCTTTTCCTATCGTTATCCTTTTGTTGATGGTCAGGGAAACTGGGGTTCTGCAGATGATCCTAAATCCTTCGCAGCAATGCGTTATACAGAAGCTCGCTTATCAAACTATGCTGATTTACTTTTGGCAGAATTACAGCAAGGCACTGTTGACTGGGTTGATAATTTTGACGGGACCTTGGAAGAACCTTCACTGCTCCCAGCGCGCCTGCCCAATGTTTTACTAAATGGAGCAACGGGTATTGCAGTTGGAATGTCTTCCGATATTTTGCCTCATAATCTAACCGAAGTTGCAGATGCATGCATCCATCTGCTTGATAATCCAAAGGCTGATTTAAACGACATTAGTAACTTTATTAAAGGGCCCGATTTCCCGACCGAGGCTGAAATCATTACGCCTGCTTCCAACATTTTAGCGATGTATGAAACAGGGAATGGCTCTGTGAGAATGCGTGCTATTTACCGCCAGGAAAACCACGATATTGTTATTACCGCCCTACCTTATCAGGTTTCCGGTGAAAAAATTATTGAGCAAATTGCGGCCCAAATGCAGCAGAAAAAATTACCCATGATTGATGATCTTCGCGATGAGTCTGATCACGAGCATCCCACTCGACTCGTTATCGTGCCGAAATCGAATCGGGTCGACGTTGAGGGTGTAATGTCTCACCTTTTTGCAACGACTGATTTAGAGCGAAGTTATCGCGTTAATTTTAATATGATTGGCTTAGACGGAAAGCCGCGGGTTAAAAATTTAGTAACCATTTTGCAAGAATGGATAAGCTATCGAATCACAACAGTGAAAAGGCGGCTACAGCATCGTTTGGATAAAGTATTAGATCGCATTCATGTTTTGGAAGGATTAATCACGGCTTTTCTAAACATCGATGAGGTTATTGCCATCATTCGTGAACATGAAAATCCAAAGCAAGGGTTAATGGATCGTTTTCTGCTGAGTGAACGACAGGCTGAAGCAATCCTTGAAATGAAATTACGCCATCTTGCTAAACTTGAAGAATTTAAACTCCGTGGTGAATTAGATGAATTAAGTGAAGAACGTAATACTTTAGAAGCGATTCTTGCTAATGAAAAACGGTTAAAGACTCTGATTAAAGATGAAATTCGAGCTGATAAAAAGCAATTTGGCGATGCTCGACGTTCCCCACTTGTTGAACGACAGGATTCTCAAGCCTTAAAAGATGAAGACATTCTCCCCAATGAGCCACTGACAGTAGTGCTTTCACAAAAAGGGTGGATTCGAGCTGCAAAAGGGTATGACATTGAGGGCCGCGAATTAAGTTATAAAGCTGGAGATGATTTCAAAGCCCAGACGAATGCGAGATCAAATCAGCAAGTTGTATTTTTTGACTCCGAGGGCAAGGTATATACCCTCCCGGGTCATGTATTGCCTTCTGCCCGCGGGCAAGGCGAACCTTTAACAGGCAAATTAAATCCAGCGGAGACCATCACTTTTTCGGCACTAATTGCAGGCGATGCGGATGAGTGGGTGCTATTAGCCTCTGATGCAGGCTATGGTTTTATAACCAAGCTAAAAGACTTGTATGTAAAAAACCGTAATGGTAAAGCTTGTCTCAAGTTACCGCCGAGCAGCCTGGTTATGACGCCTCGCTTGATTAGCGACAAGGAAAAACAGTTGGTTGCGGTCGTTACAAACATCGGTCGATTGCTTGTCTTTCCCGTGAGTGAATTGCCTGAGCTCTTAAGGGGTAAAGGTAATAAATTAATCAGTATTGCTTCATTGAAATCCCAGCAACGTGAAGAATATGTCATTGACTTGCAAGTGATGTCGCAAGAGGATTCCTTAACAATTCATGCAGGCCGCCGTCATTTCACATTGAAACTCGATGACCTCAATCCTTATATTGGCGAACGCGGCCGTCGTGGTCATCGCTTACCAAGAGGTTTGCAATCGGTCACGGCTTTGCAGCTCTCTTCTGGTAGTAATACAAAACAGGGTTAAATCAAATTTTCTCTGGTGGCCAAAAAACCGCCTGATTAGACGGGTAGCCTGGTTAGCGCGATAGCGATAACCGGGTTATCAATCAACCCTCGAAACAGCCCTCAAAAAAAATCATCTCAATTTAGCAAACACCTTGTAATAAACTGTGGGGCTGGTTCCCCGGTTATCGCTACCGCGCTAACCAGGCTACCATTTCTAAAAAATAAACTGCCTTTCAATGAAAATTTTTCT
>JACCWL010000137.1 GCA_013697645.1 Tatlockia sp.
TTCTTGTTCTGCCGCTGTTTCTTGTCGCTCTGTCATTAAATAATGGGCTAACTCTTCAACCGTACGCTGCTCAAAAATATCGTTTACGTTACAGGCAAGGTTATTGTCGCGAAGTTTTCGGATCAACTGGATACTGAGAATTGAATCACCACCTAATCTGAAAAAATCATCTCTAACACCCACTTGATCTAAGCCAAGAACGATCTGCCAGATCTCACAAAGCTTCTTTTCCAATGCTGTTCTTGGTGCGACATAATCATCACCTTGAAAATCAGGCTCAGGTAAAGCAGCTCGGTCTAGTTTGCCATTAACGGTTATAGGCAAAGCCTTAAGCGACACAAAGGCAGATGGAATCATGTAATCGGGCAGCCGCTTAGCGAGATGATTACGAAGTAAATACTCATCAACAGGATCTTGACTAACATAATAGGCCACTAAATACTTAGTTCTTCTCCTCTCACTTTCATTTTCAAGCGCGACTACCACACTTTGGATAATTCCCTCATAGCTTAATAAACTCTGCTCTATCTCACCCAGTTCAATCCGATAGCCTCTAATTTTTACTTGAAAATCATTGCGACCTACATACTCTATATTGCCATCCGCTAGCCATCTGACTAAATCCCCTGTCTTGTATAAACGGGTATACCCCTGGGCCTTATCTGATTCACTTGCATAGGGGTTAGTAATGAAGCGCTCTTTTGTTAATCTCAGTTGATTGAAATAACCTCGCGCTAGTCCCGCTCCACCAATATAAAGCTCGCCCACTGCCCCTAAAGGAGAAGGCTTGCAATCCTTATCTAAAATATAAGCCTTTATATTGCGCGCAGGACGTCCTATGTTAGTATTTAAATCTTCAACTCTAAAATCATGCGCTGTTGCATAAACAGTATTTTCTGTAGGACCATAAATATTGATAAACCGCCGACCTTTGCTCCACTGTTCCATCAGGGAGAGCTCACAAACCTCACCCGCAACAGCTAGTATCTTTAAATCAGGTAGTTCCTGATAATTTAAATTCTTTAACAGGGCAGGCGGTAAAAGCGCGGTTGTTATCCGATTAAGAATTAAATAATCAATTAAAGATTTAGGATCTTTACGCTTAGCCTCAGGCAAAATAGCTAACTGAGCTCCCCAGGCAATAGCACTAAATATTTCCATTACCGATATGTCAAAAGCGATTGAGGCATAGAGTAAGATAATTGACCTGTCATCAATAGCCAAACGTTCCCGATGAGAATAGACAAGATTGCAAAAACTTTTATGCTCAATCATCACCCCTTTGGGCGCTCCCGTAGTCCCAGAGGTATAAATCACATAGGCTAAGTCTGTTGGTTGACTAAAGGGTGACAGATTACTCTTAGCACATCCCTCATAAGGCTTAGAGTCTATCGCAACCAATTTTCTTAATGGCTTTACCCCTTGCAGCTGCAGGAGTAAATGCTCTTGAGTCAAGATCAATTGGGTCTTTGTTTCGTTTAACAAATATTCAATTCTTTGAATTGGGTAACTAGGATCGATGGGAAGGTAAGTTGCGCCTGCCTTAAAGACGCCTAAAATTCCAATAACCATCTCAACCGATTTATCTAAGCATAAGCCTACAATGCTGTCTTTTGGTTGCTCACTTTTGTATTGTTGTCGGATAAACCGCGCTAACTGATTAGATTGCTCATTCAGAGCTTCATAACTAAGTTTCTGTTCTTCAAACACTATAGCTATCTTATTAGGGGTTTTTAGCACCTGCTCCTCAAACAATTGGTAGGCAGTTTTATCGCTAGGATAATTCCGTTCTGTCGCATTCCAATCGTAGATAATTTGTTGATATTCTTCTGTGCTCAGACAGGATAAGGCAGCCAAACTGCTCTGCGGATTTTCAAGAACTCGAGCAAGTAGGCAACAAAAATGCTTATTGAATTGAGCTAAAGCGGGTTCATCAAAAAGATTTTCAGCACTAACTAAACCGTACTTTAGGCTCTCTTCTTTAGTATTAATAACCAAACATAAATCTGAAGAAAAACGGGGTGTTCCAAAGATATAACTGGGTACAACATCTAGAATGGGGCCATTAATCAACAGATCAGATTGAGCAATTGTTGCAAAAAAATTAGCTCCCTTAAAACGAGCCATTAAATCAACAATACTCACATAACGTTGATGAGGAACATATTCTTTCTTTTCTTTCAAGAGACAATCAAGAAAGCTTCCCTTGCGTTCAAAGCCATACAACAGAGTATTGACACAAGCCCCTTTAACCTCTTTGAAAACTTTACGCCTTGTATCAAAGGGATAAGTGATAATGACTTTGGACTGGTTGGAATATTGGCTAATTAATAATGCCCAAACTGCCCTCAAAATGTTAAATATAGAGCAATCAAATTCTAGGCTAAAATAATTTAGCTGTATAAAGAGTTCATTATCGAGTTGATATAATTGCGATGTATTTTTATGATTTGAGCCAGAAGTTCGATAGGGTAAGTCAATTGTACCTGGGTAATCTTGTAATTTTTCAACCCAATAATGGGTCTGTGCTTTGCTTATCTCTCCCTGCTCCCAATGTAAATAGTCATTAAGCGTTTCAATGGAATCTTTATCAGTTTGCTGCAGATCAGGAACTTTATGATAATAATAAGAAATTTTTTCCATCAGCTCGTCAAAATGCGCACCATCGATAATAATATGGTGAAAATTAGGAATGAAGGTTGTTGTTTGCTTTTCTTTATTTTCAATACAGGTAAATCGAAATAAGGGTTCTGTGGCTAAGTTAAAAGGACGTGAGATACTTTCTTGTAAAAACTCTTGAAATTCAATATCAGTATTTGCAACATACAATTCTAAAGTTACATTAACCTTGTTTTGAATTACCTGAATTAATTCACCCTCTCGCTCGATAAAATTAGATCTGAGATTATAGTGCGTATTAACAACAGCTTGTAGCGCATTCTTCAAACGATTCAAATCAGGATGTGTTGTATAATGATAAATTCCATTTATATGGAAGCGAACCTGCTCTTCACTCGGCCTCTTGATCGTCTCAAACCAAAACATTTTACTATATTGGCTTGCTCTTAATTCCCTTGCTAACAAATTAAACTCCCTTCTAGGAACTTGATTAACAACAGAACTCAGTCTGCTCTACAGCCGTGTGGAGCCAACATTACTCTTTCCCGACAGAGCAGAGGAGGGTGATTAATCAGCTTGTAACAAAAAAGTGGTTTTCATTGAATACCCTATTGAGAATTCTCTCCCATCACAGACTAATTCAGACTCATTAGAGCAGCCTTTAAGGTATCACAAACCTGCGTGAGTTGATCTTCTTCTATGGTCAACGGTGGCTGTATGCGAACGACATTGCCAAATGCACCGCCGACACCTAATAAAATACCTTTCGCCATACAATAATCTCTGATTTGCAGGGCTTCTTTGACAGCCGGTTCTTTTGCATCGCGAACAATTTCACAACCAATCATCAATCCTTTCCCGCGTATTTCACCAATCAATTTACAATCCCTCAAGGTGTGTTTTAACAGCTCCAGGAAAAAAACCCCTTTTTTCGCTACTGCCTCACAGAGTTTTTGTTTTTCAATGAAATCGATATTCGCAATAGCAGCAGCACAACAAACTGGATTACCGCCAAAGGTGGAAAGATGATCGCCAGGCTCAAATGCGGCAGCAATTTTTTCATTAGAAATAAAACAACTAAGCGGCAGACCATTGGCTATCCCCTTTGCCATCACCAAAATATCGGGCACTATTTGATAGGCTTCACAGGCAAAGAAAGAGCCTGTCCGTGCAAAACCCGTTTGTACTTCATCCGCAATAAATAAGATCCCATAGAAATCCAGGACTTCTTTGAGTAACCGAAAATAATTGTCAGGAGGAACAATTATACCGCCTTCTCCCAGAATAGGTTCAGCAATGAAAAATGCGATATCATCACTGTTTTGGTGCTTTAGAAGATCAGCTGTGTAATTTATACAATTTTCTGCCGTTTCTGCGGCATTTTTTCCAGCTAAAGGTGAACGATAATGATAAGGGGCAGGTAAAATAGTCACACCAGGAGCATAAGAATGGCCCCCTTTTTTTTTGTTTCCTAAACCTGAAACACTTAAGGCTGCATTAGTTCTTCCATGAAAAGAATAACTTAAACTTAAGGCGCCGCTACTTCGCTTATATTGTTTTGCTAAACGGATAGCGCCCTCAATAGCTTCAGCTCCACTACTGCCAAAAAAAGATTTGGAAAGCCCGCCTGGGGTAATTTGTGCTAATTTTTCTGCACAATCCGCCACGGGTTTTAGCGGATATAAATAGGAGCAGCAATGTGTTAATTTATCAAGCTGTGCTATTACAGCAGCATTTACAGAGGGGTTAGAATGGCCAGTATTGACTACTGAAACCCCAGAAAAACAATCTATAAATTGTATTCCCTCTTCAGTTGTATAATAAATATCCTTTGCACTATCAATAACAAAAGGCATTAGAGCTGTGAGTGGGTGGGTGTTGATATATTTTTGATATTTTTCAAAAGTGTTCATTATGGGATAAGCCGGCGTGAACCCTATTAAAACAGTGTAGTAGCTTTGATTTTTAAAAACAAGGCAACCGTCTGGGCAACCAAACCAAACGCATTTTTCAGAAAAAAAATTAGGCCGGGTTGACATTTTCCTAGAAAATCAGAAAACCACGATGGAACTGGAGAAGTTGTCCTAAACTTAAGAGCATAACTATTGCACAGCGACCTTTTTTGTGTTTTTACATGATACAAAATGGTTGCTAAATATACATTGTTTATGTATTATAGGAAACTAATTAATCAATTTATATTCTTGTGGGTTAATATGATATCAAAAACAGAAAATAAACAAGTCTCTCTGCCTGGCCTTAAAGATCTCATTATTAAATATCATTCAGTAAATCCTCCACCTCAAGCATTACTAGAAATTTTCAGTCCACTGGAAGATGTGAATATTGAGCTTGCAGATATAAGAACTCCGGGTTTATATAACTGCCCTTATCGCATTTCTCCACTGACTTTAAGTTTATCCATGTGTAATGAGCCGGAATGGCAACCGCTCATACAAATTTTGTTGCACAAAGGCGCAAAAACTAATGCCTTTGATCTGTATCTAGCTTTTAAACCCGAAACCTGGCAGGTTGTTAATCCTCTGATAACCCACTTAATTGAAAGATTTGATGCTAGCTCAGTCAATGATGTTCTTGATGAACAAGGCAATACTGTTTTACATAAACTGGCTGAAATAAAAACGGGGGTGGATTCTGAAACTTTAAATTTTCTAATACAACAGGGTGCAGATGTTAAAATCGTTAATAATTACCAAAAGAAAGCTATCGAATTAGCCTATGCTAGAGGCAAGTATGATTTTGTTGCCACACTTTTACCTTTTCATCCGGAGATGGATTCTGAACTGCTGAAATCAATCTATAAGGATTTTGGCATCTATTATGAAAAATCTCGTCAGGTATTATCAAACAATCTGTTAAAAAATGATTATGAAGTACAGACTTTTGAGAAATCGGTTGAAGATTTTTTAAAACAAAACGATCTCTCAGAAATTTCAGATATTTTTAATATAGAAAAATACCCTAAAGGACATGGTTTTATTCCACAAAATTATCTGAAATTACTACTCGATTCCTTTTATTCAAACAAGGGGATTATTGAACATATGACGCGCGATACAATTTTATTTAATGAAAATTTGTCGCCAAAATATCATCCGATTGAAGAAGAATTCTATCTTGCTGCGAGGGAATATAAAATTGATATGAGAAAAGAATCTCACTACATTCCTTGCCGAACTCAAATGAAACAGGGTTTTTCTATACAACCTGAAGATAGCTATATCAATCCATACGCATTTTTCTATTCAGAAGGTTCTCACATAAAAACAAATAAAATTTACTTGGATATGATTAGAGAAGCAATTCCTGTTTTATCTGACTCTTGTATAAGGACCATTTACCCGAGGGATGTTTACGTGATGGGAGATGCAATCAATAAATATGCTAATTCTTCCCTGAAAGGCAATGACCGTGGTTTTCTTTATATTATTTCAGCAACAACTAAAGATGCTCATATATTTGCCACCCTTTCCGTTGTCAACACTAGCATGAAAAAAATCCATCTTCACCTAGTGATCAACTCCTGGGTAAATGAGGATTATTTTCAAATGATGGCCAGTAAAATTAACTATAATAAAAAGCCTAGCCCGGTTTTTGATGCTTCCCTGTCCATTCAAACCGAAAAAAGTGACGGCAATTGCTCTTTATATACCGTTCGAATTTGCAAGGCTTTAAATGACATAATTAGCAATAATAATGAGTTACAAATACAACTGGAAAATCTCGACACAGAAAGCATGGAATCCTGGGAAAATGTTCGCCATTATTTTCACAAATGCTTACAGGAAAAATTACCAGAGTTTTATCGATATAATGAAGAGAAAACCGATTATGAACCAAGACCCTATGAAGAGTTGGTTAATTTTCATCTGCAAATGCGCTGGGATGCAGGCAATCGCTGTGTTATGGCAAAACATCAAAAGAGCCACGTGAGGATTGAAGAGAACTATCAGGCTTGGGAAAAAATTTCTTCCCTGAGCATACAAAATAAATAATATTATCCGGCCACGTGCTTTATTTGCAATTTTAATTTCAAGTACCGCCAGTCCAGGAGCGCTAAGCCATCTAGGAAAATAAGTATAAAACCAGGTAAACATCGGTTGATGGAAAACCCGTTATCGCTATCGCGCTAACCAAGCTACACTTGATCATTTGCCGAAGGAAAGTTCTGAGGCTCCCAAGCAATTAGGTAAGTCCCTGACTGGCCACTTTCATAAAGTTCATGCCTACTTTCCGCGTTTACCTTTCTTCATAAGATAAGTTGCTGCGAATTCAAGGGCATAAGTAAGAAGACTCATCGTTTTAACACCCTTGCCTTTGCCTTTAACTGTAGCGCCTTTTGCCAAAAATACGTTTAATAGCTTTCTAAGCAAAATAAGGCGAACGTAGTTAATCACAATTTTATATAACATTGAATGACCTCAGTTAAGATTTCCTCTATACTATAGTACAATTTTTAATCGATTAACACAGGAAATTTTAGGGAAAAGTGCCTTTCAAATTGACAAATTTGAGCACATTGTATAAGGTATGCGCTTTTGATTGTGGAGTTATTGATGCAAACACCTCAAGAGCTAGTTGATATTGACCATCAACTTCGTATCGCAGCAGCGCAGTTGAACAGCATTTAGTTGAAAGAAATGAACATACTACCAAAAATAACTTCTAAAGAGTCTGCAATTAAGAGGCATTTCATGAAAAATATAAACATTAATTATTACATTAATCAATTATTCAGATTGCTCTCTTTTTTCTGTTTTTTTTATTCTATTCCTGCCTTTGCTCTCATCGCCTATTCTCCTCCCTATAATACTATTGTGGCAGCAGAAAAAGGCTCAAATACCCTTTGGTATAAATCCACGGAGGAACTTAATAGTCCCTGGATAAAAGTTAGCGAATTAGCGCAATGGAAGGGCAAGTTACAAGAAATTGTTTATGCCGAAAATAAATATCTTGCCTTAGCTGATAATGCAACGATCTTGTGGTCACCCGATGGTAAACATTGGCAAACCACCACTTCAGAACTAATGAATGAACAAACTGTTTTTAATGCCCTTGTCCACACCCAATGGGGATATGTAGTCGTAGGGACTGGAACCAAACATGCCATTTTAACTTCAACTGATGGCTTCGATTGGAAAGATCCTATTAATAAACCCAATTATTTGGACTTGCATGCCTTAGCCTATGATGGAGATGCCACAGTTGTTGGAGTGGGCAAGGCAAAAATAGCCTACACCCCAAACGGCGGATCATCCTATCACTTTATTGATCTGGCTGATGCAGCCCTTGATGACGTCACCTATGGCAAAGATAAATTCGTAGCGGTAGGAAATAAAATTTATTATTCAAACAATGGCGTGGAATGGACTGAAGCCCCTTATTCTGGATCCCAGCTTCATAAAGTAAAATACGTGGCATCTACTAATACCTTTGTTGCAGTTGGAGACGATAATAATATTTGGCGCTCTATCGATGGGATGAATTGGACGCAATCAACTGCACTCGGGAAAAAGGTTTCACTGACTTACTTAGATGTCTCTAAGCCTGATCATTTGGTTGCAGGCGGTGATGAAGGCTTAATGTATTCAACCGCTAAATCAGCGCTTTGGTTTCCTATTAGAAGGACCTGTGGTGACAATAATTGTGAGACTGACTCGCCCTTTAAAAATTTTGATTCAATGATTCGTTTAAAAGATGGTAAATACCTTACCTTGACCAAACCAGTTGCACTCTTCGATACCTATGTATCTGCTAATGGGCAGTACTGGGAACAACAAGGTTCTTTATTATATGAAGGCAAGGTAAGCCCCCCTGATGTATATGGCTCGCCTTCAGATCAAATTGCGGGCATGCAAGTTGCCCCAGATGGTAAACATCTCTATGTCACTAATTCACATCATGAATCATGGGGGCCTTGGTATCTACGTTGGTATGCAATTGATCCTAAAGATGGTTCATTGACTTATAAAGGACAGGTAGTGCCTAAGGAATTACCGGTAGATCTTGTTATCAGTCCCAATGGAAAACATCTTTATTTAGGTACCTATAAAGATGGCATTATTGCTTATCAGATTGAACCTGATGGTTCATTAACTTTAGAGAAAACAGTCACTGCAAAAGAAGACCCTATTCACGAATTAGCGGGTATTACTATGACAGCTGATGGGAAATATCTTTATTCTTCTCATTATTTCTCTTTAAACTGTTATCGAGTCAATCCCGACGGTAGCTTAGCCTATCAGAGACAACAAAACTTAGATGTCAGGAACCTCTTCATTCAGAACGATGGTCTCCTGGCTTATATCATTGATATAATAGGAGACATTAGGGTCTTTGGGATTCAGCCTGATGGAACACTGAATTTCATTAAGTACTATGAAAGAAATGAACCAGGTCGCGGAAAAATAATCCAATCCGCCAATAAGCAAATTTTTTATACAATAATTGGAAAACGCTATGGCGCTCGATATATTCGCGAACTCAGGTTCAATGAAAGCAAGCAAGAATTTGTAGATGGGATGATAAAACGTGCTCCCCTAGGAGAAGAGGTTCCAAATGCACCAATAGGGCCCCATGGAGTAGCGCTTTCCCCTAACGGCAAATATCTTTACACAGGTTCAAGCTCGGGTCGAGTGCATTGGTTTTCCATCCATTAAAGCTTAATGGAGTTTAATCTCAGGCTTTCTTTTTCTCATCAACAAATCTATAAGCGAACTTAAAAATACAAAGCGTGCGCCTTTTAAAATTAAAAGGTGTTTTTTATAAAGTAGCCAATAAGTTAACCGAGCAAAGAGACCCTCAATAAAAAAACTTTTAGCCACCCGACTCATTAGCACGCCAACAGCATTATTGTGGCTTAAGCTGATTAAGGAGCCATGATCGGTATAGGTGTAACTAGGTAATGGCTTATTATTTATATAATTTTTTATTGATTGGGCGAGCATTTTTGCTTGCTGGTGAGCAGCTTGCGCCCTTGGGGGCACATAATTAGTCTTTCCTTTTTTATCCACCTGAGGGCAGCAAGCACAGTCGCCAAAGGCAAAAATATTATTCGCTACTGTGGTCTGTAGGGTGTCACTAACAATAAATTGGTTGATTTTATTGAGTTCTAAATTATGAGAAAGTACTAAATTATTTGCTTTAATACCCGCAGCCCAAACAATAATGGACGACTCAATAAATCCTCTATCCTCAGTTTCTAATCCCTTCTCAGTCACCTTAGTAATTTTAGTATCCGTCAGGACCTTTATATTATGTTTAATCAGATAATCCCTAACACTTTTAGAAATTCGCTTAGGCATCATATTGAGTAAGCGACTAGCCGCATCAATCAATGTGATTTGGAAAAGAGGATTTTCAGCGGAATCTAAACCTTTCCGAAGATACTTAAACGCTCTAGAAAAGGTATAAGCTAACTCAGCAGCTAACTCGACCCCTGTTGCACCGCCTCCAACAATCGTAATTTTTATGGTGTCCTTATTGCCACTCTGATTTTTTAAAATAATTTTATCAATAAGGATTTGATGAAAGAATTCTGCTTTGGCTAAATCATCTAATAATAAGCAATGCTCCCGAACACCAGGGATATTAAAATCATTGACCTGAGATCCGGTAGCTAAAATCAAAATGTCAAAGGGAATTTTGCGCTCAGAATAGGGGAAATTTTGCGACTCAGGCGAATAAAGACCAACGGTGACTGACTGAGATTCTTGGTTAATTTCCTGTAATTCACCATAAACAAAATTAAATCCCTTTTGATAGGCATAAGAGATGTAATCAATCTCATCTTGATAAGCTGAAAAAGTTCCTGAGGCAACTTCATGAAGCAAAGGCTTCCAAAGATGCTTAAGCTGCTTATCAACTAAAATAATCTCAAGAGGCATTTTTTTGGCTAAATTGCATAAATTAACGATTAACTCAAGCCCGCCAGCCCCACCACCAACAACCACTATTCTTGTTTTTTCAGAGCTCATTTTGGTTCACCTCACTCACGTAGAATAGCCATTTTAATCGTTGATAATAATGCACAAACAATAGCAATGCTATTCGCAAAGGCATTTAAGAGGAGAAAAAAAATACAAGAAAATTTTTCTGGGTAGCCTGGTTACGCTTGCTTGGAATAAACAGATATTAATTAAACTTAGTTCAAATACTAATTACCTACTAATCCATACTAAATTAGTATTTAGGTTTTTTAATACCAACTTTTAGATAATTAGTATTTCTATACTACTAATTATCTACTAATATATACTAAATTAGTATTTAGCTGAATTTAGAAGAGGATAAAGATGAAAATACCAATGAGTCCCCCGGATTTAAAGAAAGGTATGACTGATTTAATGAAAAATTCCTCTGCCATGAAAACATTCATAGATGCTAAAAACCCCATACAAGCAACTACTGACAAAGGAGAATATTTACATTGGGACAAATTAAAGCATTTAAATCCTCCTCCTCATTTAACCTCCGAACAGTGGTGGTTTTCTATAAAACTTGCTCGCTCGGCTTTATATAAACTTCTCCCATTTAAAGATAAATACAAGAACCCTATTGTGTTAGCCACTCCTGATTTAGTCCTACAAAAACTTCATTCAATTGATCGTTCTTCCGGAAATAGCGTACAAAGCCCTAGCCTACCTATCAATAAAAATGCTCGAGATACTTATATAATTCAATCTTTGGTAGAAGAAGCGATCACCTCAAGTCAATTAGAAGGCGCTTCAACAACAAGGCATATCGCTAAAGAAATGTTACGAACTCAGCGAAAGCCTATAAACCTTAGCGAAAAAATGATTTTCAATAACTATCAAGCTATGCAATTCGTACGAGAAATTAAAAATGAAGCGCTGACAAAAGAAATTATTTTAGAGTTACATCGCATTCTTACTCAGGGTACGCTTGATGATTCCAATTCTGTGGGTTGTTTTAGAACTACTAATGATATTCATATTTGGGATAATTCCGATCAAATATTACATACTCCACCCAATTATAATGAATTGGAGGAACGTATTAGAGCCATCTGTGATTTTGCTAACTCTAAAGAAAACGATTATAAGTTTTTTCTTCATCCTGTTATAAAGGCCATCTTATTGCATTTTATGTTGGCTTATGATCATCCCTTTGATGATGGTAATGGACGAACTGCACGCGCTTTATTTTATTGGTCTATGGCAAATCAAGGCTATTGGTTAATGGAATTTATTTCGATATCTAAGATAATTAAAAAAAGCCCAAATAAATACGCCTTGGCTTATCTTCATACAGAAACTGATGCGAACGATACAACCTATTTTGTGATTCAACAATTAGATGTAATTTTGAGAGCAATTGATTCCTTACAGGAATTCATCACTGAAAAATCTAGAAAAACCAGAGAAACTGAGGAACTAGTCTATGCTAATCAATCTTTAAGAAATCAACTTAATCACAGACAGATAGCCTTACTAATGCATGCAATGAATCATCCTCGGACGCAATATTTAATTGAAAGCCATCGACAATCTCACAACATTACCTATGAAACAGCAAGAACAGATTTATTAGATTTAGCCGAATTAGGTTTATTAATAAAGCAAAAGATAGGAAAGACTTTTACTTTTATTGCCCCTAAAAATTTGGAAGATCAAATTGGTAAATCCTAACAAGCTATTATTCGCGAATCGCAAATAACGAATCTCTAACAAGACAAAAATTATGATTTCCTTATTACATCGCTAGTGATAATTGCTCTAGTCTTTCATCAACAACAATCTCCATAACATTCTCTTTACTTGGCCCTAATTTGATAAATCTTTGATGATGACACCTGACAGTGGATCTATGCGCTATGCTTACCACCGTAGTTTCTTTAAGTTCCGACATAAGAAGTTTATATAAATACTCTTCACTTTCCTCATCCAAGAAAGCCGTTACTTCATCTAAGAATAACCAATCTGGCTTTTGTAACAAGGCCTTAGCAAAGGAAATTCTTTGTCGCTCTCCTCCTGATAAAAAGAACCAGTCTTGTTTCAAATCTAAGTCAGGGATATCTTCCATATTCATTTGGACTGCACTAATTACTGCAAGGTATTCGCCTTCACTGTATCTTGATACCGGATGGGGATGGGCTAAAAGACCTTTAAAAGAATTATAGGTTAGGGTAGGTATCTGTGGTAAATAAGTCATGATTTTGCCTTTGGGTAACCTAATTTTCCCCTCACCATATTCCCAAGAACGGCCAAGGATTTTTAATAGTGTACTTTTTCCTGTACCTGATTCTCCCGCAATCATAGTGTGTTCTCCTTTCTTTAGTTTCAAATTTAAATTTCGGAGTATGTCACTAGTACTTGAAGATAAGGGTTTTTGTATAGTTAATCCTTTGATTTTTATTGACTTTTTATCTTTTTCTTTAATAAGGATAGATTTAGGATTGGAATTCAGTATTCCTGCATCAATCGCATGTTGTATTTCAATAAGCCTATCCGCCTTTGTCAGACAAAGACTAGATTTTTCTCTAGCTCCAGCAAACCAACTTAAGGCAAAATTGACTTGTGCAAATGCGCTTCCTATTTCACTAAGCTTATCGAAGCTAATCAGTTGTTTAAAATAAAGAGGTGCTGCCACTAAGTAAGGTATTATTAGAGAAAAATAGATGTAAAGAGTTTGGAATGCCCCTAAAGCGGTTTGTGTTTTCAGTGTTTGAGTCCCATTATCCTTTAAGTTCCCATTATCTGTTTCGATGGTATTAAGATGAAATTGTTGGGTCTTTTCCAGACCGATATTTTCAGCGTCAAGATGCATAGTCTCTAGATGCTGTCTTAAATCTGCTTCTACCTGCTCTTCTTTTTGATTCAGTTCGGCTAAGGGCTTACCCATGTAATAAGAAATAACACAGGCAGCAACCGCAATTAAAAGCGCTATCCAAACTAAATATCCAGGAATGACAATATTCAAACCAAAAGCAATAAAAGCTAAACTACCCCCCACTATCCATAGCATTGTGATAAAAACAATTAGATTAAGGCTGGATTTTAAAAAATCAGTGCTTAAAGAAAGACTTAAATTAACAAGATTTTTAATATCTTCTTGTACACGTTGAGATATATTTTTAAATCCAGGGGAGGTGCGTTTTACCTCCAAAGGATCTATTAGTTTAATAAAATGATTAGTTAGCCAATTTCGCCAATTTATTGCCAACTTTCCACTAAGATATTGTTGGAGTGAATTTAAAATAGCTAGCCCACAAAATACAGCAACAAGTTCACCTATGGCAATAAGGAATGGAGTCCATAAACTCGCAGTTAATGCTGCCATTAATCCTGTAAACAACCATCCCATGACGAAAGTTAAAGCTACAACTCCAATAACGCAAAATACAATGCCCCCTACTTGCAGCCATGCAATCCACTTTTCATCCGAATTAACAAAATAATCCTTAATTAAATTAAAGCGTTCACTCCAGGTAATAGGTCTAGGCGGCGGTTTTACTTCTGTTTCTTTTGTAATATCTAGGTCTGTTGTAGTATCAGCGCTGATTTGATTTTCTATTTTAAGTTTCATTTTTACACCTTGATTGATAGCAAGGGTTAAAAATATAGCAATATCTTAAATAAAGTAAAGATATTTTTAAATAAAGTTAAAATAGTATTTAAGTTTATTAATTTTATGTTGAGTTTATTTGAGGGATTTGGTAAAATTTAAATATAATTACGGGGTAAACTATGGGTAAAATTATTTCTCACTGTCCTTCTTGTGAAAGCAATCAGGTGGAAGTAGTAAAAATGGGCTGTTCAGCTTGTGGGATGACCTTTGAAGGGAATTTTTCAGTTCCAAAATTATTGCAGTTATCTGAAGTGGATTTGCAGTTTATTTTGGATTTTGTGCTCAACTCTGGAAGCTTAAAAGAGATGGCTAAATTACAAGCCGTGTCTTATCCAACCTTAAGGAATCGATTAAATAACCTTATAGAATCAATAAGATCTTTGGAATCAAAAAAGCAAACTTCCAAGGAAGAGATTTTACAATTACTAGAATTAGGGAAAATAACTGCCAAAGAAGCAACTCAATTATTAATCAATTTGTGAGAGAAACAATGGATAAAGAAAATTCAAAGTTAGTAAAAATGCTTAAAGACAATAGGATTTCCGAATCTGAATATCAAATGCTTTTGACAGCCTTACACAAAAAAACGTTTTGTACACGTCTTGAAAACTCATTACTAATTAATCCCTTTCAAAAGATAGCTGGTTTCAAAGCATTGCTGTTGGGCCTTCTAATCTTGGTTGTCTTATCTCTTATCGGCACCTATACCGATATCTACTTTGACGGCATTTTGGGCTATATGTTTCCTGTTCATTTAAAAGCGATGAAACCCAATTTTCTTTTATTACTGTATCAAAATTGTGTAGCCTGGCTGACTTTATCGTTTCTTTTTATTATTACGGCAAAATTATTGAAACTAAGAGGAATTAGAATTATTGATTTTTTCGGTACAGTAGCTATGGCACGGTTTCCCTTGTTAATTACTTTAGTTATAACGCTTCTTATAAAAAACTTAGATCCGGAATTATACAGTTATGATTTTACTAAAGACCTTGAACTGCACCTGAATTTTTTAGGCTCCCTAGGTAATTCGATATTAATGCTGTGTTTTGTTTGGTTGCTAATGACTAATCTGTTTGCTTTTAAGGAGTCATCGGGAGCTGAGGGTAAAAAATTATGGTATGGATTTATCTGTGCTATGGCCTTAGGGGATATGTTAGCCCTGATATTCACAAGGTGGTTTTTATATGTTTAACAATAAATTTTAAAGGATCTCGCTCTGAAGCAAAAAAGACAACAATTAAGGCTAAAGAGCGTAACCGAACGAGACATTAATTTTCAAATTTTAATCAATATGCACATAAATATTTCGCACTGCGTTAATCGTTAGATCCCCTGCAATTTCACATTAACTTAATGATAAATATACAATTACTTCTATTTTCTTCGCTTAGTCTATAATTAAATGGCAGTATTATGCTTCATTATGATACAGCGTACTAAGGAGATTAATATGAAGATTAAATCAACAGTAGTCGGTTTAATATTCGCTACGTCCATGATTGCAGCCGGCTCAAGCCAAGCCCTAGGCTTTGGTTTGTTTGGCAAGACTAGCCAACCAACCTGTGCAACATGTACTACCCAAGAAGGGGTTTCAGGAATCGGATGGCATATGGTTCCATGCGATACTTGCTATCGACCCGCTCCAACTTGGCAGCACTATGTTAGCGGAGGCTACGCTCCACCAGTAACTGGAAGAGGCGGATTTTTCTTCGGATTGTAATTTCACTTTAGGGAGGTTGTAAAAAATAAAAAGGGGGTTCTGTGGAACAAAATGCCAAAGTACTATTCTTAAAGTACTTTGCTAAAGAAAACAGATGGTTAGGAAAAACTAGTTTTATTATTTTTTTACTAATCAAATGGACAACTTTCAGGCATTATTCATAGAACCCATTGATTTTCTTCTCTGTACCTTCATTTCACCCACGCTGACAAAATAAACCAGAAAACAATCATCTTTTTTTAAGTTTGAATTCGCAGTTAATCTAATTGAGGGTTAATTCGTTAATCTATGGGCCGTATAGGGGTCGAACCTATGACAAAGAGATTAAGAGTCTCCTGCTCTACCAGCTGAGCTAACGGCCCATAATTGACAGCATACTGGCTTGCTATAAAAATTCAAGTCTTTCTAGCTGTTTTAGTGGAACCGCAAATCAACCTGTATCGATAATACTGTCTATGCTATGATTCGCTCAATTTTAGCCTTGGGCTTTTAATAAGATCGATGAACTCTATTTTGTTTAAAAAATCTTTATTGATTTTTTTGTTAATTAACATGACAAGCCCGCTATTTGCACGAGAAGTGGCTATAACCATTGATGATCTACCTTTTGTTGGCTCACGCAAAAATTATCATTTGGAAATGATTCTCAATTCGATTAAAACCAATGAAGTTCCTGCTACAGGTTTTGTTATTGCCGGTCAAGTTGAACCTAGAAATTGGGAAATGCTGCAGAAATTCCGTGAAGCGGGTTTAGGGCTAGGAAACCATACCTTATCCCATGCTAATCTAAATAAAGTAAACTCTAATGCCTACATCCAAGAAATTGAAGAAGCTGACCGAATTTTAAAACCTGTTCTCACTAAGCCGAAATATTTTCGCTATCCCTATTTGGCAATGAGTGGTGGTGAAAAAAAATCGAAGGTACTTGAATACCTCGCTACAAAAAACTATAAAATTGCGCCAATCACTATAGACAGCAGAGATTTTGTTTTTAATCAATTACTTATGGCCGTGCCCGAAAACGCGCGTCGAAATTTTCTTAAGGTATTAAAACCCTGCTATCTCAATTTCATTTGGCAACAAACGCTTAAAGCGGAACAAGAGAATCGCTCAGCAGGCAAGTCAGAACGGGCTCAAATTTTATTAATCCATGCCAATTTGCTTAATGCTTATTCTCTGTCAGATATTATTAGTCTTTATAAAGAAAAGGATTACAACTTTGTAAGCCTAAAAGACGCCTTAAGAACCTTCAATCCAAGCCCCCCAAAATTAGTAGCCAAAATGGAAAAACCGAAAACCGATACAATAATCGAAAGTTTTTTGGATTGGGATTTGTGATAACGTAAGGTCTTACTTCATCAATCCAATATCCTGACTAAAAAATTTTCAAAAAAGTAAAAATCAATTTATCTTCTATACTTGAAAGTAATAATCCCAAAAAACTTAAGGACAATGCGATGAAAAAGGAACTTAATTTAATGGAACGCCTACTTTCTCAAAGTTTAAATGCTGGAAATCATATCTATGAAGAAAGTAAAGACAAACTTGAAGTACTAGGGGACCACTTGAAAGAGCAAACCCAGGAAATAGCTCAATCTGTGCACGATAAACCCTTACCTAGTGCGTTAATCGCAATCGGGATTGGAGCAATTATCTCGGGTATTATCTTATTAAATATTAAAAAGGATTAACCCTTTTATCTTCTCAATTGCAGATAAAATGGCGGGTCGAATAGAGCTGTCACTGAAATTGGCATTTTATTTGACCCTTACCTTACCTGTGCAGTAGTCGGCGCTGCTGCTTTTCTTGCAGAGTCGCTGAAAAACCAGAGCTTACCCTCCACAAAACGTGAAATCATCATCGAGGAGGCGCAATTTCCAGTGACATTAAGCATTGTTGCCAGGGGATCGATAATGATGCTAATAGCGACAATTGCGATTAGCACAGAAGGTTGAAAACCATAAATTGATAAAATTAACAATTCCCCGAGCATGCCCCCGCTTGGAATCGCCCCCATTACTGTTCCTACCAATAAGGAAACACCAATCGCAGTTAGCAACACGGTTGTCCCAGAAAAATCCAATTGGAAAATGCCAAATAAAAAGGCAATTTTGAATATTCCACCAATGACAGAGCCATCTTTATGGATAATGGCCCCAAGAGGCACGACCGTTTCAGCAATTTCTGGAGGGACTCGCATCGCCTTTGTTGCCATTAAATTGGCTGGAATACTGGCCGCACTAGAGCAGGTTGCTATCGAGGTAGTGAAGGGTAATAAGATATTTTTCCAAAATAATTTCACCCCTTCACTCTTTGCAGCCAGATAGGCATATAAGGTGGAAGCAAGAATAAAGTAGAGAAAGGCTGCCAGATAATAGATAAGAGCTATCCGAAGATAATTTTCCATAATTTTCGGACCAAGCTCACTCACCAAAACAGCAAAATAGGCAAAAAAGCCAATCGGAGCGTAATACATAATCAGTGAAAAAACCCGCATAAAAACTTCCTCACCTGACTCCAAAAATCCAATAAATTTTTTCCCTTTCTCGCTAGAAACTGTTACTGCCAGTCCCACTAAAATGGCAAAAATGATCAAAGCCATCATATTAGAATGAGACAATAATTTGGTAAACTCGGGTACAGTGAAAATTCCTGCAATTTGATCAGAAAAACTTAAAATTTCCACCTTAGAAGTACTAGGCAAAGATAAGAAAACTCCTTTGGCAGGTGGAAAAATTTTAACTATAAAAAGTGCGTAAATTGCAGCGACTAGACTTGTGAATAAGAAAACCAAGGTCATTGCAAAAGCAATTTTTCCTAATTTCCCCATTGAGCCTGCTCTAGCAATTGCTGAAGAAACACTAAAAAAAATAAGAGGGACAATGGCTGTAAAAATCAAATTCAGAAAAATATCTCCAAAAGGCTTTAAAACTTGCGCTTTTGGACCCAATAAATAGCCAAAAAAACCGCCAAAGATAATTGCGGCAAATAGGCTAAATGAGAAGAGATATGCTCGAAGGGTTTTATGTTGAGTGGCCACCAGCGCCTTCATTTCAAGATTGATAATAAACTTTGATAACAGAATTTAGGGTAAAAGTCACCGAAATTTGACAAAGATAATCTCGCTCACTACGCTTTTACTATTATCTTGTGACCTAAACAGAAAGGATGTTAGATATGTCCCATAGATTAGATGGAAAAAAATTTGCGATCTTGGTTGCCAATGGGTTTGAGCAAATTGAACTGACTGAACCACGTAGGGTTTTAGATGAGGCTGGAGCCAAAACGGAGATAATT
>JACCWL010000153.1 GCA_013697645.1 Tatlockia sp.
ATCTTGTGCTTGTGTTTTCGCTGTTGCTTTCATTTAAATACCCCTGTGTTAGTCAACGTCAGCAAGTATCTGAAATAATTTTTCGATTGAATAGATGGGGTTTATTAACCGCTTACAATACATCTGGCTTAAACCAATGTAACTTTCTCTATTTGGTGTCCAGCTGCGTTTAATCCACTCATAATGTCTGCGAACCAAAGCTTGAACCTCTTTTGATGAGGGTCTCAAATTCTTTTGAATCGCCCTAACAAAAGCCTTATTTATTTCCTCTCCTTCACTCAGGAAATCAGCTTTTTCCTCCTCACTCCATTGCTTGGTTTTTTCCTTACACTCATTCATAAACTCTTGGCTAACCACCCCTTTTTTAACCAAGTCTTTTTCATAATGCTTTTGTTTTTCCGAATCAAATCCATAATAAAATTCTTCATTTTTCATTTCTATTTCACCTTTTAAATGTGCAATTGTTAAATCTATGGTCTTGATAAGTTTTTCTGTCTTTTCAAGACTTGATTTAAGCGTAGATTTATGAGTATTCAATACTTCAATTTTATTGAAGCCATTACTACTAATAATCTGCTGTATTTCACTAAGAGGAAAACCCAATTCACGAAAAAACAAAATTTGCTGAAGCATCAAAAGTTGCTCCTCTTCATAATAACGGTATTGGTTATCACCAACGAAAGCAGGCTTTAGTAAATCAATCTCGTCATAAAATCGAAGGGTGCGCGGGCTAACTCCTGAGAGCTTTGCTAATTTATTTACTGTGTATCGCATCTGAACTCCTCTAACTGACCCTTCATACGATAAAAGATAACGTAACGGCAATGTCAATAGGTTTAATTATTTATTTGAGTCCTGTTCTTTAGATAAATGAAGATTGTCCAAAATTTTTACTTGTATATGTGATAAAGCAATTATAAAATAGAGAAGTGTAATTTTCGTACATTTTTAAAGTAGAGTTCCCTATGCAACAAAAATCAGAACCAACTGATTTGCCGAATGAGGTCATAGAATTTGTTGGCCGACCAGTCTGGCAAAATAAGAATAAACTAGAAACCCTAATTCCCATCAATCCATTCAATAGGTTTATAGTAAGGTACAACTGGTATGAAAAAGCCATGTTGGGGATGATTAGAGCAAAAGGATTTGAATGTAATTTATATGCGCTTTGTAGTGTTTTCTATGTTATTAGAGAGTATCAGTTACCAAATGAGGATATGGGCGAAATAATTTATATTATTGATCAGTTTGCCAGAAGACTTGAAACAATAGACAAGTCTAAAAATACAATCGAAGAAATAGCACTCATTAGCGCTATTGTTGGAATGAAAGCCGCCAGTGATTTAGCTGTGTGGAGTATTGATTTTATATATATATATAATAATTTTTGTATAAGTTATTCTAAATGCGAGACAATCAGCTTAGATCAAATAAATGAATTGGAAAGACAACATCTATTAGTTTTGAATTATGTTTTAGGCTTCAGTAAAATTTCAAACATGGATGAGCGATTGCGCATAATTATGAGCTTTCTTGATTTAAAAGGCATGCAAACCATAGAAAATGAAATGCAACAATTAAAACTTAGTGGTGAGGGATTAAAGCTCGGCAGTCATATTCAAAAAGCAATTTTCAAAAAAACTAGCGAAACTAACCCAGGTTTTTTTAGAAAAGGTAGTAAGAAATCAAAAACTGACAACGACATTGTACCTTCGGAAAAAACTATAACTGTGAATTCTAACGATGGGTTTAGGTGTCAAAGTTCCGGTTTTTAATCAGCCGCTCCCCTTACTTGGCCCTAAAGGAGAAAATGAAACGGCTAATCCCCTTAGCCTACAATTACTGTTCATAAATCTATATAAAAGACAGATTTAGAGGGGAGGGCAGATGTCACAATAAGCAGGGGGTGCATTTAGTTCAAGAGTTAGGTGGCAATGTTTCAATTAAAGAAATATTCCGTAATGCCAAACCAAGCCAGAAAGTTAACTTGACGATGCTCCTCTTAATGTTTTGAAAATACTATTCGATTTAAAATAAAAGTGACTGGCAACAAAACAATGACGATTATAAGC
>JACCWL010000208.1 GCA_013697645.1 Tatlockia sp.
CCGTTTATGCAGAACATAAGGGGTCAGTTGCAGCACCGACTGCTGGTTTACATTTTGATGAGCTTTTACTGCAACAAATTAAAGCAAAGGGTGTAAACATTGCTTATTCTACTTTACATATAGGTGCTGGAACCTTTCGACCTGTGCGCTGTGATGCGATTGCTGATCATAAGATGCATAGCGAGCAGTTCATAATCTCTGAAGAACTATGTCAGGCTGTCAATGAAACACGAGTCGCTGGAAAGCGGGTGATCGCTGGTGGAACTACTGCTTTACGTAGTTTGGAATCTGCAGCAAGCGATGGGGTCCTCAAGCCTTGCACTGGTGATACGAATATTTTTATTTATCCAGGCTACCAATTTCAAATTTGCGACGGTTTAATGACCAATTTTCATTTGCCAGAATCAACCTTAGTCATGTTAGTTTCGGCCTTTATCGGCCATAAGCAAGCTATGGAGCTTTATCAAGAAGCGATAAGCCAGGGCTATCGTTTTTTTAGTTATGGTGATGCGAGTTTGCTAATTTAAAGCCAAAGTTGAAGGAAACAATAATGAAACCAAGTTTTATTCCACTAGCAACTAGCCAATCTGGATCCTGTCTAACGATGGCCAATTGGCAAGAGCTTGGCATTCAGACTCTAGCTTATTCTCTTCATTCCTTATTAATGAAGCCTGGCTATTCTCTGCTTAATTCCTTGCCAAATTTGCAAAGCTATTGTGGCTGGCCAGGCTCAATAGTTTTAACTGCAACTTTAGCTGCAGCGAATACTTTAGGTATCTATACCTTTCGTTCGCTTTATGATGGCTCGTTGATCTCAATTAGCCAAGAAGAACTTTTTTCACTGATTATTAAATTACAGCCGGATCTAGTGATTTTGCCTGCAGGATTTAGAGCTTACCTGGTAGAGCAGCAGTTATCCCTTCCTTCATCCATAAAACTATTTGTCCCCGTAGACGAATCATTAGAAGCTGAAAACACCGCGAATCTTGGTGTTAATTTAGTTTATGAAATGAATTACTCTTTTTCCGATTTGCTTAGTCAGGTTAAGCAATACAAAGCAAGGCCCCTTTATTTATCGGGTGCCTTTAATTACTCAGAGGCGCAGGAATTAATAGAGCATGGAGCTGATTGGCTGGAGTCTGATAAGCCTGCAAGCGATGCTTTTCATGGACAAGTTTATGGTGATAAAGATAGTTTTAGCTTGCTGAATAAGGAAATGACTAACCAACATGTACCAATAAGTTCAAACTGTGGTTGTCCAACTTGCAGGCAAAAATTGACCCGCGCCTATCTCCATCATCTGATAACCCACACGCCTCTTCTTTGCCAACGGTTTCTAATTCATCATAATGTACATTATTACAATCATCGAATAGAAACTTCGAGCTTAGTTTTATGAATTACTTAAGACTTCATTTACCTGGGAATGAATTCTCGCTATCATGTCGGGCTATTTGCGCTAAAGGAGAGTGGGATGAGTTTTTTTATTAATGATGCATTGGCTGCTGCCACAGCACCGGCTGCTCAAACCGATGGGACTTTTTCCCTGATCATGGTCGTTGCTATCTTTGTTGTGTTTTATTTTATGTTGATAAGACCACAAAACAAACGCGCTAAAGAACATCGTGAATTGGTTGGTAATTTAAAAAAAGGCGATGAAATTATCACGTCTGGCGGCATTCTCGGTAAGGTAGTAACTATTGACGAGCAGTATATTAAACTTGCCCTTGCTGAAGGTGTTGAAATAAGCATACAGCGCGGTGCAGTGAGCTCAGTATTGCCAAAAGGCACTCTTAAATCCCTTTAAGTTAGGTTCAGGGACAATTATATATGCAGAATAAATACCCACTTTGGAAAAACTTAGCCTTGATTGCTGTTGTGATAATCGGCTTGTTTTATGCAATACCTAATTTATACAGTGAAGATCCTGCTGTACAGATTTCATCGCAATCGACTACTGACGTAGATCAGTTGTCTCAGCAAGTTCAGACACTCTTAGATGAAGCTAAGATTCCTTACTTTGCGATATCAACTGTCAATGACAAAGTTGAAGTGCGTTTTCGCACCACAGATAATCAATTGCTGGCGCGTGATGTTATTAAAAACGGTCTAGACACAAAATATACAGTGGCATTGAATTTAGCTCCGGCTACGCCAAGTTGGTTTTCTAAAATAGGTGCAGAACCGATGAAGCAGGGTTTGGATCTGCGAGGTGGGGTACATTTTCTTTTAGAAGTCGATGTTGACTCTGTGATCGCTCGCCGCTATGAAGGATTAATGAAAGGTATAGGCCAAGATTTGCGTGAGGCCGATATCCGCTATTCAGGGATACGCTATATTGCAGACAAGGGTGTGGAAATACATTTTCGAAGCGCTGAGATAATGAACAATGCTTATACTGAAATAAGAGATAAATTTTCAAATCTTGTTTTAGCTAAATCGGAAGTCACCTCTTCGATATCAGCAAACCTGTCTCCGACAGAATTAAATAGTATCCGCCAAAATACAATTGAGCAGACTATGACAATTTTACGTAACAGGGTAAACGAATTGGGGATTGGCGAAGCAGTTGTACAACAACAGGGTGCGACGCGTGTTGGAGTTGATCTGCCTGGTATTCAAGATGCGGCAAGAGCTAAACAAATTCTTGGCGGTACTGCGACTTTGCAATTTTATTTAGTTGATCAAGAACACGATGCCCAGGTTGCCAAGCAAACCGGTGCAGTTCCTGTAAATAGCAAATTGTATATGATGGATGGACAGCCTATCCTCTTGAAGCGTCAGGTTGTTTTAAGTGGCGACTCAATCACTTCTGCTGTTTCTAGTTTCGATCAACAAACAGCTTCCCCTTCAGTACAAATTCAGTTGGGAGGAGGCGGTGAAGCACTATTTACCAAGATTACTCGTGAAAATATTGGTAAACGTATGGCGATTGTGTATGTGGACACAAAGTCTAGCGCGCAGATGATAGACGGAGTTGAGAAGCGTGTCACTAAACGCGAAGAGCGTGTGATTTCTGCTCCCGTTATTCAAAATGCCTTGGGTAACAGCTTCCAAATAACTGGCCTTGTCGATTCGAAAGAGTCGGCTAACTTAGCTTTACTGCTTAGAGCCGGTGCCTTACCTGCTACGATTTATCCGGTGGAAGAGCGCACAGTCGGTCCTTCTCTAGGTAAAGAAAATATTCATCGAGGCATGATATCCCTAGAAGTAGGTATGGGATTAATTCTTGTATTGATGCTGGTCTATTACCACTTCTTCGGTTTGGTTGCTAATATCGCACTTCTTTTAAATTTGATTTTGTTAGCTGCTTTGATGTCAATTATCGGATCTACCTTAACCTTGCCTGGTATTGCTGGCTTTGTGTTAACAGTGGGTATGGCCGTGGATGCGAATGTCCTTATTTACGAGAGAATACGTGAGGAGCTGCGTAATGGCCTCTCACCACAAGCCGCAATTTATGCGGGATATGACCGTGCCTTCTCGACAATTATTGATGCCAACGTGACAACACTTATAGTTGGTATAATCTTGTTTGCAATAGGTACAGGGCCTGTGCGTGGCTTTGCTGTAATTCTTTGTTTAGGAATACTCACTTCCATGTTAACGAGCATCACTTACACGCGTGCCATTGTAAATTGGTACTATGGCAGTCGTAATGTGAAAAAATTATCAATCGGTATCTAAAACGAGGCTTAGATGGAATTTTTTAATCCAAATTCAAACGTAGACTTTATGGGTGCACGCAAGTGGACTGCTTTATTTTCTGCGCTTATTTTTGCGGTATCTCTTATTGCTTTGTTTGCTAACGGGTTGAAGTGGGGATTGGATTTTACTGGCGGTACGCAAATTGAGGTAACTTACCCAAACCAAGCTGCAGATCTGACTTCGATTCGCGACAATTTGTATAAAGTGGGTTTTAAAGAAGCGCAGGTTGTAAGTTATGGTACTTCTAGAGATGTATTAATTAGCATTGCACCACATGCCAACTTAGATCAAAGTCTGCTGGTTGATAAAGTGATGGAACAGTTACCAGGCGCTGTAAAACAACGGGTCGATTTTGTGGGTCCGCAAGTAGGCCAGGAGTTAGCAACTAAAGGTGCTTTAGCTATCATTGTATCTTTGCTTGCCACGATGATTTATATCGCCATGCGCTTTGAGTATCGTCTGGCAGTTAGCTCAGCCGTAGCTTTGGTTCATGATCCGGTACTGATACTCGGCGTCTTTGCAATGTTTGGCATTGAGTTTGATCTGAAGGCCTTAGCGGGATTATTAGCGGTAATTGGCTATTCGCTTAATGATACTATCGTCGTCTTTGACAGGGTACGTGAAAATTTTAAAAAGATTCGCCGTACAAGCCCCTTAGAGATAATGAATATTTCCATTAACCAAACTCTGTCAAGAACTATCATGACTTCGGTCTTGACCTTGTTCGTTGTGGTCGCTTTGTTTATCTATGGCGGTGAAACCATCCGTGGTTTTTCGTTGGCACTTATTATAGGTATCGTTGTCGGTACTTACTCATCTATTTATGTTGCGGGCGCCCTAGCAGTTGTTATGGGCTTGGATAGAAAAGATTTTCTGCCAACGCAGCGTAAAGAAATAGACGAAAGACCTTGAGAGGACTTAAGCTATCCAATTCGATTCTATGGGTCAGTGCCCGGGTTCGGACGCAGTAGTCGCCGTCACCGCTTGTTCACTTGAATGTACACTTGCGCTTTGATAAATCAATAAAGAGTTGCGAAAGAATAAGTGTGAAGTTAAAAGTTAATTTTTTCCTGGTTGATGCTTTATTTATAAGCTATAGAATTGGCAGTGTCCATTCAATATTTTATTAAAATTATATATTACAATGTTAAACTGAGGTACCTTGGTGCAGTTTATACATTAGCCCCTCGCTGCATGCCTGGCTTGGTTTATTTAAAACGTGTAGGT
>JACCWL010000212.1 GCA_013697645.1 Tatlockia sp.
TGCTGCAGCAATCTATCTCCCCTTGCATATCCTAAAAGAGTGGGGTCCTGAAAGCATCGCTGATCTGGGCGAACAAAGTCTAATTGCCATAGATGATATCGACTCCATAGCCTCTGACAAAGTTTGGGAAGAAGCTTTATTTCATCTTTATAACAAGGTTCGCGATAACGGTAAAACAGTTTTGCTTATTTCAGGCAAACAATCACCTTCCTCCCTGACTATTGATTTGCCTGATCTCAAATCACGCCTAGCTTGGGGGCTAGTGGTTCAACTTAATGAATTAAACGATGAACTGAAAATAAAAACGATTCAGCAACACGCTCTTAAACGTGGTATTGAACTACCAACTAGCGTCGGCCAATTTTTATTAAATCGCTGTGCCCGCAACATGCATGATTTAAGCTGTATTCTTGATTATTTGGATAAAGCATCCTTGGCTGCTCAGCGTCGAATTACAGTTCCCTTTGTTAAATCCATATTAAATATTTAAACGTTCAGCACTTAAATCAGGGATGGAATTAGGTTGAAGCTCTTTTGTAGAGAAAAGACTATCAGGCGCATTAGCAAGTGATGAATTGAATGACAAAGTAGAATTTGAGGCAACCTCTTTTTTCTCTTCCGATTTTAGCATCAATACTTTTATCTCTTCATCTGCTGTCTGCAATTGTTTTTCCCATAGAGCGTTTTCAGCCACGTTTGCCTTTAGGTATTCTTTGCAGCTAATGAGATTAGTTTTCAGCTGCTTTAATTTGGTTTTCTCTTCTTCAACTATTTTAGGATTGCATAACAAGCCTATCTTATCCTGGTCGAGCCCAACAACAGAGCTAACCAGTTTCTCAATACTAGGACGCTCAACATACCAATACACAGCAAGGGCTGCCAAACCCACAATAGTGCTGACTAAAATAACAGGCCAGGATAAAGGTGCTATCGAGGCAACAAAAAAGCCAGCTAGTGCCAGTGCAACAGTCTGGCCAGTAAAAAAAGCCGTACTAAAATAAATAATCCCAATAATGCTTGCTACAACATATTTTAGAACAGTTAATTTTTTATCCCTCGATAAGTTGGTCAATTCCATTCTTTCCTCGTCTAACTTTGTATAACGGGCATTTATCAATTCCGTTATCTGCAAATCCTCTTCAAGATCTCCCACAGTTTTCCGCTTAGGATATAGCTCGGTAAGATTTCTGCGAATTGCTTTAATTGTTTCTACTTCTTTTAAATAAATATCAACGAGCTTGTGCACATTTTTTTTCTTTATACCTAAATTTTTAGCGATTTCTGTTAAATCAAAGGCCTGAAAGGCAATTACAGATATAAGGGCAAAAATAGAACCTATAATTAAAATCGCAGCCTTGGGCACCGAAAATATACTAAGGAGTGATGTAATTCCCTCAAATCCCTGACAACCAAAATAAAGAGTTCCAGCAAGAGCTAGGAAATAATAAATAGAACTATATGAGGTTGTCTTTTCTTTTTGTTTTTTCTCAGGTAGAGGGATCTGCAAAGAACCAGCTAAATCTTTAAGCAAGGCTGAATTTAGAGAGGCGGATAAGAGTTGCAAATCTTCATCTTGCTTTTCAGTTGTAGGTTGTGCGGGCTGATTAATTTGATTAAACCATTTAATAATTTTTGTTTGTTTAATATTCTCAAGAGGATTGGGCTTAAAAATTTGAGAAATTTTATCAGATTCCATTGTTTGATCAATTAACTGTTCGATAAGAGTTTGAGTTTTTTGGCGAAGAGTTAAGGTTTTCCGAGTGGGTACAGTTAGTGGTGAACTTTTGGAGAAAAATCCAAAATTAAGTTCTTGTGTAGGTTGAACTGACAATTGGGTTAACTCTTTTATTCTTTGAGTTGCACTCTTAAGTTTGGTTCTATAGTCAGCATTTTTTTCCAATTCTGCCGCAAGTGTGTGCTTTCTTAACTCCAGATTTATTTTTAAATTTTCTAACTTGCTTTTATGTTTTTCCATTCTTTCGGAATCGCATAAAAGATCTATTTTTTCTTTCTCAAGCCCAAACCACTTACCAACTAGTTTATCTATACTAGGACGCTCAACAAACCAATAAACGAGAAATGCAGCTGCGCCAACTGCAAAACTTGCGGCCAGTATAGGCCAAAAAAATGGCACCACAGAAGTCACAATAAGCCCAGCTATGGCTAGGGAAACTGCCTGCCCGGCAAAAAACCCGCAACTAAAATAAACAATCCCTATGAGACCTGCTATTAGATATCTTGTAATAACTAAGTTTTTATTTTCACTTTGATTGGATAACGCGTCTCTTCCTTTATCTAAGGCATTATAACGAACGATTATCGTCTTAATAATTTGTAAATCCGCCTCCAACTCTTCACTGGTTTTTAGATTTATATAATCGTTATTTATACGATCTCTAATTGCGTTGATCTCTTCAACTTCTTTTAAATAATTATCGACTAGCCGATGAGCTTCTTTTTTAGATATTTCTAGATTTTTTGCAATCTCTGTCAAATCAAAGGCATAAAAAGCAAGAACAGAGATAAGGGCAAAAATGATACCCACAGTAAAAAGAATCGGCGCGGATAAGGGCAATACGCTAACTATTAAAGTAATTCCATCAAACCCATCGCAAGCAAAAACAAGCGTTCCCACAATAGTAAGAAAGCCGAATAAACCATTTTTAGCCTTGCGAGACCAACTTAATTTATTATCCGATTTTTTCTTTTTTTTATAACTAGGTAATGATCGAGCTAAGTCTTTTAATAAGGAGGCATGTAAAGCAGCCAATAGAACTTTCGCGCGCTCATTTAACTGAGACTCATTACTTTGAGTTAACCAATCCAAAAGTGCTGTTGGTTCAACAGTTTTGAGCACTCCCAATTTAAAGGTCTCTAATAGATTCTTTGATAATGGTTTAGTTTTCTTCAATTTAGCTATTAGGGCCATTGATTTAGGGCTCAGAGCTATTTTTTGGGTCATTGAGCCACCTTTAAAATAGAGCAAAAAGCAGGAGATGATCTCTCAACTTATGTTAGTTAGCTAGGATAAAACAAAATACTTAACTAAACATTAAGAAAGAGTATAAATTGACATAATTCTTTACGTTTTTTATACAATAAGATTAAATTAAAGGCTTTATATTTTAGTCGCCCCTAATGTATTGGCTCAACTTTGCGGAAAATAACCACATCACAGTCCCAATAAACAAGGTTACAACACCAATATGCGCAAAGGCTTGAGTATAAATGATTAATGATTCTTTTCCAGATGCAAGTTGTTCAGGGAGGGCGGTTAAGGAAGCCACAGAGGCGCCGATAAAACCCGCAAGAGATATGGTTAAAAACCACATTCCCATAACAAAACCAAAAATGTGTTTAGGAACTAATTCAGCAACCATCGCAAGACCTAAAGCAGAGACAAGAAGTTCACCAGTACTTTGAAAAAAATAGCTGCCAACCAACCACCACGAGGTGACAATACCTTCTCCATTGTGAGCATATCTTGCAAAAAATAGCAGGCAAAACCCAAACCCGCAGCAAAGCATGCCGGTTGCAAATTTATAGGGGATAGAGATAGAAAATCCTCGTTCATGCGCTTTGCTATAAATCATTGCTAATACAGGACTCATTATAACAATCCAAATTGGATTTAAAGCTTGAAAACTTTGGGGGTCAATCGCAATCCCAAATAAAATCGGATTCACATTGTTAACTGCAAACAAATTTAATGAAGTTGGCATTTGTTGGTAAAGCGTAAAAAATACCACTGACTCCAACATCAAAATAAAAGCAACCAGCATACGCACTCTAGATGCTTTGTTTTCTCGGCGCATGTAGTAAAAATAGATTAGAGTAACTAGGACGAAAATGGGCCAAAACAGACTTTTAGCCAAGAATTCATGTTGGATCAAAAAAGCAGAGATATAGGTAAAGATAATTATTCCAAGAAATACGACAGCCCAAAGCCAGAAGGGAATAGTCCGTTCGTCTGCCTCTGATTTAATAGGTGCTAACTGCCGACGTTGCAAAATATAATTAAGCAGTCCAAATACCAAGCCAATTGCACTTAGGAAAAAAGCATAGGAATAGCCAAAATGCTCGGCTACTGGGGGTCCCGCTAATAAAGCAACTATTGAACCTAGATTAATAGCCATGTAATAGAGAGTGAAGCCGCCATGCAAGCGTCGGTCATTTTTATGGTAGCATTTTGCCAACAAACTTGAGGGATTCGCTTTGAATAAGCCATTACCCACACAGATAATACCTAAGGCTTGATAGACCTGTGTTTTACCAACAAAGGCCAAGGCTAGATAACCCAAGGAAAGTATGATTAACCCCAAAATAATGGTGCGCTTAGTGCCTAGGATTTTGTCGCCAAGATAACCACCTAAAACTACCATACCGTAAACTAAGGCGGAAAAAGCGCCGAAGACATAATAGGCTTCACGGTCGCTGAAATTTAAATAACGAATAAAAAATAAGATAATCACGCCTTGCATCGTATAAAAACCAAAGCGCTCCCAAATTTCCAACAAGAAAATTGTATAAAAAGCGCGAGGTTGTTCACGAAACAAAGTCAGCATTTAGTTGCCAGATCTATCCTTGAAAATATTGGATTAAGCTATATCAGCTAGATATAAATTGCAATTGTCTATTTTTTTTTAGCTTGCCAGATGCCTACTTAGTCAACTATATTCCTACAATCTACTAAACAAATAAGTGTATATGGCTCGAACAGCTCTTTATTTAGCCGGAGGCGGAGCACGTGGTGCATATCAAGCTGGTGTGCTCAAAGCCATTGGCCATATTTTACAAGTTAAGGCAATGCCCTTTGTGGTGGTTAGCGGTGTCAGTGTTGGCAGCATTAACGCAGCCGTGCTTGCTGAATACGCCCATGATTTCAGAACCGGGCTTGAAAAGATTGAAGCACTCTGGGCAGATATACGTTGCGAACAAATTTTTAATGCCTCCAATTTCCAACTTTCTAAATCAGTTTTGCTGAATTTAAGCCATTTATTGGTTAAACAACGGCAATCAGGCACCTTACTTGATACGGCTCCCTTACGAGACTTTATTACTAATATTATCGATTTTGATTTAATTAAGGCAAATATTGATAGTCGTCAATTGGAAACAATAGAGATTATTAGCCATTGCTATGAGACTCAGCAAACTATCTCATTTTATCAGCATGGTGATGCTAATTTTGAGGACTGGTATTATCCTCGCCATATCTCTAAAAAGACTAATCTGTGCATGGAACACATTCTTGCCTCAAGCGCTTTGCCTCTTTTCTTTCCGACGGTGGGGATTGATGGTTTTCATTATGGTGATGGCTCTATGGGTCTTGTTTCGCCTTTGCGTGGGGCAATTCGTTTTCAGGTTGAAAAAATTCTTGTCATCGGTACACGCCAACTTGCGACTTTTCAGGAGCCAGAAAAGTTACATAAAGACGACATCGGTTTTGCTCACATATTAGGCGGTATGTTAAACGGGTTATTTCTTGATAACCTGGATCGCGATATCGAAATGGTTAATCGCATGAACGACATTGCTCGCTTATTATCCATGTGGAAAAAGCGCCATTCACCTTGGCGTCCAATTGAAACCTTTCACCTTAGACCTAGTTTCGATATCGCTGCAGTTGCACAAGCTCAATACAATTCCATGCCCTCTTTGCTGCGTATGCTCCTCAACATGTTGGGAGCGAAACATCACTCTGGTGATCTACTTAGCTTCTTATTGTTTGAGCCAGGGTTTACTCGTGAGTTAATTAACTTAGGCTATCAAGACACTTTGGAACAAGCGGTTGAAGTGCAGAAGTTTTTTGCCTAGTATGTCATCGAGAGCGCAACTGAGGATCCCCTCATGATTAGCACTGAGCCACATTTAGGAGATCCTTCGCTGCGCTCTCAATGATAGGATTAGACCTCCTATCAAACGGGCAGAGCTCGTAACTCATTTAATACAGCCACTGTATCAGGCCGCAATCCATTCCAGATGTAAAAAGACTCAGCCGCTTGTTCGACTAACATTCCCAAGCCATCGATGCCTTGTAGACCTTGCTCAACAGCCCAGGCAACAAAAGGTGTTTGTTCTGTTCTTGAATAAGCGAGGTCGTAGCAAAGGGTTGTGGGCTTTAATAGTAAATGTGGTAGCACCATCCGCTGTGCCGCTAAGCTTGCAGAAGTCGCGTTGATGATTAGGTCGAAACTAGTAGTTAACTCTGATAAAAGGCTTCGTTTGATTTGGGGAAAATCAGCCTGCAGATCTTTTGCCTTTTCTTCGCTACGATTAACCAGTACCAACTCTGCAATTTTTGCCGCGAGTAAAGGCGCAATAATGCCGCGTGCTGCTCCTCCCGCTCCCAATAAAAGCACTTTTTGTCCGGCAAGTTGGCAATAATTTGCTAAATCTTTGATTAGGCCTACACCATCGGTATTGTCTGCATGCAGTTGATTCTCTTTTAACCATAAGGTATTAGACGCTTTCGCTTGTCTGCACCGAGGCGTTGTGATTGCAGCCATTGCAAAGGCTTTTTGTTTAAGGGGCAGGGTAATATTTAAACCTTTGCCTCCTTGATTAAAAAATTCAGATACCTTTGTTTCAAAAAGGCTTTCATCGGCAATTTGAATTTTGTCATAATTTAATTGAATACCCATTTGCTCAGCAAAGCGATGATGGATAAAGGGCGATAAGCTATGCGCAATTGGATTGCCCATTACTGCAAAACGATTGGTCATAAAAGCTTTCCTCAAATTGTTTGCCTGTTATGGATTAAATCGGAGCAACATAAAAG
>JACCWL010000227.1 GCA_013697645.1 Tatlockia sp.
CTCTTGGGGACAGGTTGTATCTAAGGGAACATAAGCGCCGCCAGCTTTTAAAATTCCTAGAATAACAATCAAAAGCTCAATGGATCTATCCATTATTAGAGCAATTGACCTATCTGCTTTTAGCCCATAGCCAATTAAATAATGGGCTAATTGATTGGATTTGTTATTTAATTCTTCATAGCTTAGGCATTGCTTTCCAAAAACAACAGCTGGATTAGGTGGATTTTTTGCAACCTGTTGATTAAACATTGCAACTAAGGTATTGGCATCTTCCTTCCTCAATTTTCTAATCATTTCCCTATCCCGTTTATTGTTAGAGTTTAGGCAAAACTTTATCCATCCATTTAGGAAGATACCAACACCATTTTCCTAAAATTGCCATCGTTGAAGGAACTAAGAAAGTACGAATCAAAAAAGCATCTACTGTAATAGCCACTGCAATACCCAGTCCAAAGGCCTTGACCATTAATACATCAGCAACTAAAAATGAACCACAAATAACAATAACTATTAAGGCTGCGGAAGTGATAATTTTGCTGCTTCTTTCGATACCAAAAACGATGCTCTTCTTATTGTCTTTGCAAGTTAAATAAGCTTCTCTTATCCGTGATAATAAAAACACTTCATAATCCATGGAGAATCCAAATAAGGCGCAGAAAATAATCACTAATAAGCTAATATCTAAAATTCCTTGCGCCTCAAAATTGAGGTATTGCGCTAAATATCCATCCTGAAATACCAGAACTAAAGCACCGTAACAGGCAGATAAACTTAGTAAATTTACTAAGATAGCTTTTAAAGGAAGGAATAAGGAGCGTAATAAAAGGAGTAATATGAGATACGTGAAGATCATTATCCACAGGATAGCGTAAGGTAAATTTTTCTTAATTTGCTCTAAAACATCAGCATTTACCACAGGCGTTCCGGTTAATTCGGTACGGAAGCTCGACGAAAATTTGGTGTTTTTCAGTTTTTTGACAAGGGCGGTTGTTTTGTCAGAATTGATATCATATTTGCTATTAATATTTAAGATGGTAAATGAATGTCTCGTGCTAGACGATAGTAATTTCTTAATAGCGTCAGGCATTTTATCTTTGGGAAGAGAATAGAGCTGATGATATTCTTCAGCATTCAATTTTGAACCTGAAGAAACAACTCCTTTAACCGATTTTATTGATGGATTATTGTCCAAATTATCAACTAATTTCTCTAATTTAATAAGATTTTTTAGTGATAAAATATAACTATGAGGAGATTGTATTAAAAGAATAAGCGGCGTTAGTTCTTTAATATTAAAACTCTCTTCATATCTATCAAAAAATTGCCTACTTTCAGAATTTTTTGGCGTAATTTTATAATCAGATACACCAAATTTAGCTGACAAAAATGGGTAACCAAGTAATAATAAGAATGCCAGTATCGGAAAGAAAAAACCAAGAGGTCTCTTAACTATTTTTTCTGCTATCCAATGCCAGAACTTTGAGCGCTGTTCTTTATCTTTTCTACGAAAGTGGATAGATAATAAATCAACTCGATTTTTTAGAATGCCAAGCAATGCGGGTAATACAATGAGAGCGTTTAAGACAGCAATAAAAACTGCAATTATACCGCCTACAGCCATCGAAAAAAGAATATTAATGGGAAATAAAAATAAGGCGGTAAGACTGACCAGAACTGCTAATCCGCTAAAGAAAATAGCCTTTCCAGCCGTTTCCACAGTTATAGCAACGACCGAATCAATAGATCCGCCGTTACGAAGTTCTTCTCGGAACCGATTAATGATAAAAAGCGCATAATCCAAGCTCAGACAGAGCCCCAATAATAAGGCGATATTTAGGGTATAAACCGAAAGCGTATAGGTTTGCCCAATAAGATAAAGTGCAGTCAGAATAACTAAGGCACACCCTCCTCCTAAAATGATAGGAAGCAACGCTGAAACTAAGGAGCCAAAAACAATTAATAAAAGAATAATTGCTGCGGGTGTGGCAATAAAATCAGCTCTATAAAGATCGACCTCTGTTTGCTTATTGATTTCATTAACAAACATAGCTTGACCGCCAATCTCGACTGTCATATGGGCAGGCTTTTTTATCAGTGATTCAAGCTTTTCTAATTGTTTATCATCAAGCACTTCCTTGCTTTTAATTATTAGCACCACATAAGCGGAATGCTTGTCCTTGGAAATTTGATCATTATTTTCTGAAGGCAGAATAACTTCATGTTTAATTGGGAATTTTTTTAATTTAGAGAGGGATTTTTTTATTTTATCGTTAAAAAGAGGCTCAGTGGCCAAGAGACTGGGACTACGATAAATAATTAAAAATTTATTGGCATCATTGTAGCCCAACTTTTTGTTAATAAATTCCTGAGCCTTAGCGCTTTTTGAATTTTCATCGCTAAAACCTGTGCTTTTAAAGGGAGCGGTGGTATCAATTAGCACAAAAATAGAGGCTAAAATGACTAAGATCCACACCAGAATTACATACCAGCGTAGTGTATAAACAGCTTTCCCTAATTTATAGAAGATATTTTTTTCCATGCGTTCTCATACCCTTAGGATTAAATTATAGCTCACAGATTGACTTTAGATGACTTTTGTTTTGAAGTAGTAGATTGCAGTAACAACTTAAAGGGAGAGAAGGTTCATGGATCGAATGACAGCCGTTGTTACAGGAGGTACAGGCGGGATTGGTACTGCAATTTGCCAACGTCTTACTGCAGAATACCAAGTAATTGCCTGCTATTACAAACAAGGAAAGCATGAGGAAGCTAAACTATGGCAGGAGCAACAGAAAGATGCGGGCTACGATATTGATATCATTTACGCCAACATTGCAAAATTTGAGGATTGCGAAAAGTTAACGTCACTAATAATGGAGAGATATGGCCAGATTAACGTTTTGGTCAATAATGCAGGAATTACTGCAGATGCCTGTTTAAAAAAAATGACGCCACTGCAATGGCAGCAAGTGATGGATGCCAACCTTAACTCTGTGTTTAATGTAACTAAAAATATACTCTCGCCAATGCTCGATAAAGGATATGGACGAATTATTTCTATTTC
>JACCWL010000092.1 GCA_013697645.1 Tatlockia sp.
GAGAACAGAACCGGCTCAGGAAAATTACCCCGCTTATCCAAGAATTCTGTTTCTTGGGAATACCATATTTCTCAACTAAATGATAAATCTCAATACAGTACCGAATCCGATCTCGATTACCTGGCGAGATATGCTCGAAAGGTCTTTGACGCTGCAGTTTATAAAAGAAAGAAAAACATCCTTGTTGATGAAGAATTCTTTAGCGAGAGTTTGTTTCATCTAAAAACGATTTGCTCAAAATCTCTTCCGACCTTTTCATATCCTTACCCTTGCTCGTTTGAAAATGCATTCCATAACAATGAAGAAGTAACTAGTGAGTTAGAGATTAAAGAAAAAGTAATTTTCCCAGCTAATGAGAATATTGAGGTGAAAATTATCGAGGTGGATACAAAGCTAATCGAGACATCACCTTCTACTATTGAAATTTTAAAAACAGAAAGTTCTTGTGGGAAAAAAATTCCCAAAGCGAATAATCCCTTAGAGAAAGACCTAAGAAAATCTAATCAATTTTTCCAACCAGCGAAAGAATCTATAATTTGGGATATTGATAAACCAACTTTAGGGATGATTATCTTAGCTGTTTGTATACCTGTGAACGGATGGGCCTATTTAGGTTATCTTTTATGGAATCTCATATCTGATTGGTTATCCTCGGATAATGAACAGAAGTCTCAAAACCAGGTCATCTGAGCATCCATTATATTTAAAAGATTATTTGAAAGGGGAGCATCATGGGTAAGAGTCTTGATATCATAATTATTTGATTGAATCACTTAAAGATCCCAAAGAGGCAGCAGGATATTTAAATGCAGCACTTGAGGATGATGATATTAATGGTTTTTTAGAGGCCTTGCGTAATGTGGTAGAAGCTAATGGTGGTATGACCAAATTGTCAGAAAAAACAACCAAGAGCCGAAATAGCTTATATACAACTGTTTCAAGGGAAGGGAACCCTTATTTAAGAAATACAAATGAAATCTTACATGCATTAGGATTTCAACTCGCGGTTACACGAGAAAATGCCGGGCCCCAGGTTTTAAAGGCTTGCTCATGCATAACCTTTAAGTCTTAAAATAGAAAAAGTGTCTAAATAATAATCTTTTTGTTTGAAGCCCCTTTAATCTTTTGCTACATGCTAATAATCATTTTTATTGCTTTGGTTTTATTTGCTTCAGCGAAGGTTTCATACGCTTCTATAATATTTTCAAAGCTGAATTGATGGCTAATAAGCATAGTGGGATCAATTTTTTTTAAAGAAATCATTTTAAGCAGCATTGACGTCGTGCTGGTATCAACTAGCCTGGTGGTGATTGAGATATTTTGAGACCATAATCGTTCTAAGTGAAGAGGAGCTTCAATGCCATGCACACCAATGTTAGCAATGACGCCTCCCGGCGCAACTATATTTTCGCAGGTGACAAACGTCTCTGGTATTCCTACAGCTTCAATGGCAGTATCCACCCCACATTTGGTAATTTCCATAATTTTATCAATGATATTTTCATTTTTGGAATTCAAAATATAGTTTGCGCCAAGTTGTTTTGAAATATCTAATCGATGTTGATCCTTATCAATCATAATGATTAGAGAAGGAGAATATAGCTGTGCGGTTAGTAATACCGCTAACCCAATTGGGCCTGCACCAACTATAGCAACGGTTGATCCAGGCTGGATTTTTCCATTTAAAACACCGCACTCAAAACCTGTAGGAAGTATGTCACTTAACATAACTAGTGCATCGTCCTTAATATTAGGAATTTTATACAAGCTGGTATCAGCATGGGGTATACGCACATATTCAGCTTGTGTTCCATCAATGGTATTGCCAAGCACCCAACCTCCATCGCTACAATGGGAATACATTCCGCGCCTACAATAGTCACACTTAGAGCATGAGGAGATACATGAAATAAGTACTTCATCACCCACGGAAAAGGCACTAACGTTTGTGCCTACTTGCTCAATTATGCCTATGCCTTCGTGGCCAAGTATACGTCCTGGAGAACAAGTGCTTACATCCCCTTTAAGAATATGAAGGTCGGTACCACAGATTGTTGTTTTAACTACTTTTATAATGGCATCAGTTTGATTTTGAATTGTTGGTTTTGGACGGTTTTCGATTCCTTTTTTGCCTTTCCCTTGGTAAACAAGCGCTCTCATATGGCCTCCATACAGATACAATATAGTAATGATATAAAAAACAATGCGAATACTTTTGAGGGTATAGTTTAGGTAGGTACGAAATTTCCCACGGTACTCTCGAAACCATTTGCCAGTTTGGATTGTAGCCAATAAATCGAATTTTTATCGGTTAGTAAATTAAATATAACTTCATAAAAATTTGAGTATTTTATTGATTTAGAATTGATATACTTCAATCCAACTAACGTGATTGTCATGCAAACCGGGATAGCTAGATTAATTATTGATCATAATATACAAAAAAACTCATCTTGTAATCAAAAACCTAGATTCTTGGAAATTGATTTTTTAAAATTATAGTATTCGGCAGAGTAAATCCGCTGTAAAAGATAAACACCTAGATGAAACGCACCCGAAGCGGTCTTCCCATCCACCAACATTTCCGCTCTGTGGATTGCAAGTCAGGCAACAAAATAGCAAGCATTGCTACCCAGGAGAGGCTTCGTGCTAATTGCAATAATTTATGATTACTACCAATCCCCGTTTGATTTCCCATGCTATACTTATTGTCCTAATCCCCGAGGCACGGTTTACAGAGAGTAACCTTCTAATGTCTGAAAATTACACAGCTGAAGCGATCGAGGTCTTAAGCGGCCTTGAGCCTGTACAACGTCGTCCAGGTATGTACACTGACACGACAAGACCTAATCATCTTGCTCAAGAAGTTATCGACAACAGTGTCGATGAAGTGATTGCCGGTTTTGCTAGCCATATTATTGTTCGACTTTTTGAAGATGGTTCGGTTGAGGTCGAAGATAATGGCCGCGGCATGCCCGTTGATCTTCATCCGCAAATTGGCTTAAGCGGCGTTGAAGTAATTATGACTCGTTTGCACGCTGGCGGTAAATTCTCTGACAAAACTTACAATTTTTCCGGTGGCCTGCACGGCGTGGGTGTATCCGTAGTCAATGCGCTTTCTGATAGGGTTGATGTCACTATAAAACGTAACTCTACTATCTATACCATGGCGTTTGCCAATGGCGATAAACTCGTTGAGCTCAACGAAATTGGGGTTACTAAAAAACGGGATACTGGTACCACTATCCGCTTTTGGCCAAATCCCAAATATTTTGATACCACTAAAATTTCTGTTAAACAATTAACCCATGTCTTGCGCGCTAAGGCCGTACTTTGCCCTGGTTTGTCGATGACTTTTATCAACATGGCCACCAAAGAAGAAATGCATTGGTTGTATGAAAAAGGATTAGCTGATTACCTTCGCCAATCATTACCCTCCGATTATTTCCCTGAAGAACCCTTCACAGGCGATTATAGCAGCGATGAAGCTACGCTTGAGTGGGCTTTAGCCTGGGTTCCTACAGCGACCGGAAATTTGAGTGAAAGTTATGTTAATTTGATTCCCACAGTGCAAGGAGGAACTCATGTTAATGGATTGCGCACGGGACTTTATGAAGCGCTAGCTGCATTTTGCGAACTGCGAAACCTCTTACCGCGTGGTGTTAAATTAACGGCTGATGATCTTTGGGAGCCTTGCCAATATGTCTTATCAGTGAAAATGAAAGAACCTCAATTTGCGGGTCAAACCAAAGAGCGTTTAAGTTCGCGGCAAAGTGCAGGTTTTGTCAGTTCAATAGTAAAAGATGCCTTCGCACTCTGGCTAAACCAACACCGCAACCAAGGCGAAGCACTTGCTGCTTTTACCATTGAGCGGGCACAGAAACGTCTTCGCCAATCTAAGCAAGTGGCACGTAAACGCGTTAGTCAGGGACCCGCCTTACCCGGAAAATTAGCCGATTGCTTGCAACAGGATTTGAATCAAGCTGAATTATTTCTCGTGGAAGGCGATTCAGCGGGGGGCTCGGCAAAACAGGCTCGCTCTAAGGATTTCCAAGCGATACTACCTTTACGGGGCAAAATTCTTAATACTTGGGAAGTAGACTCTACACAGGTACTAGCCTCGCAGGAAATTCATGATATTTCCGTTGCCTTAGGCGTTGACCCAGGCTCTGATGATTTAAGCGGCTTGCGCTATGGTAAAATCTGCATCTTAGCTGATGCTGATTCTGACGGTGCACACATTGCTACACTCATTTGTGCACTATTTTTACGCCACTTTAAACCCCTTGTTAAAGCCGGTCATATTTTTATAGCTATGCCGCCTTTGTATCGTATTGACTCTGGGAAAATTGTTCACTATGCACTGGATAATGAAGAAAAACTAAATATTATTGCCCATCTTGAAAAAGTATCTAAAGCAAAAATCAATGTCCAGCGCTTTAAGGGCTTAGGCGAAATGAATCCGATTCAGCTTCGTGAAACAACCATGGATCCTAATACACGACGGCTTGTGCAGCTCACACTAGATGATGAGCCTAATACCATGGCGCTAATGGATATGATGCTTGCTAAAAAACGGGCAGCGGATCGGAAGGTTTGGCTAGAGTCTAAGGGCAGCCTTGCTGATATCTAAGGTTTTCATCCCCTTCAATTACGCGTAGATACTGTCTTTAAACACAAGAAAAATTTTCATTGAAAGGCAGTTTATTTTTTAGAAATGGTAGCCTGGTTAGCGCGGTAGCGATAACCGGGGAACCAGCCCCACAGTTTATTACAAGGTGT
>JACCWL010000009.1 GCA_013697645.1 Tatlockia sp.
TTGCTTTTTCAAAAAAATACAAAAAAACGTGTCAAGAACTATTTTACTTTTTTACGAAAAATCACTTTTCTCAAATTTCATCACCACGAACCGACCCGCAGGGGAGAATTGTGGTGAATGGTTACGGTGATTTAATATATTGAGTAATTATGATACATAATGTATAATTGGTCATGATTAGATAACGAGAAATAGACATGTTACAAGAAAATAGTGCAATAATTAATTCAGCCATTGAAACTAATGACCATGATCAGAGCCCCCTCTTCACGCCTTCAACTTCAAAATTAGTAATTATGTCTATATGCACACTTGGTTTGTATGATATTTACTGGTTTTATAAAAACTGGCGCGTTTTAAAGAAAGCAGGAAAGAAATGCAATCCATTCCTGCGTGCATTATTTGCCCCATTATTTGCTTATTTTTGTTTTAAGGAAATAAGGAATTTACAATTTAAAAATGGAATTAGGCAGAAATTTCCAATCTTTTTTCTTGCTATCACATATTTCATATTACACGTAATGGTAAAACTTCCCGATCCCTATTGGCTTCTAACATTTTTAGGCTTTTTACCTATTGCTTCAGCGAATCAAATTGCATTGCAGATAAACCAAGCGCAATTTCCTGGATTTGTTAGCAATCATAAAATCTCTAAATGGAATTGGGTAGCAATAATTATTGGAGGAACCATTTTTTTACTGTGTATTTTTGGAACCTTGTATTTTTGGAACCTTTCTTAGAATTAATTGATAATAACTTTTAATTAGATAAATGAAAAAATAGAAATTTATGTTGGTAAACTGTCAAAGATTTTGCTTTTTCTATCTTCGTATGAGGAATGCACACCATATAATTTAAATAGAAACATAGACTAAGTGCAGATAACTTTAGCAAGTCTATAAAAAAACAGGTGATTAGGATTAGAGGAACAATGGAATAGTTATGGAAAGCTTCCTTTAACTATTTCCCGCTCCTCAAGGGCCATACCCTAAAATAATCTTTTACATCATGCAACATTCTGCACTGTCAGCAGAGTCTCTTTGGGTAGAACTATCATTATACTCTTTCTCTACTTCTGGTACTGTAATGCATTTCTTCTTTATTTCTTTCTTATATTTAGAAACAATCTCCTCATCCCATAACTTTTTCTTTTCGTGCTGGCTTGAATATAGACCCGAATAACTAAGCAATAACTTAACGGAACATTTAGTAATTGAATTTGCTAAGCGCTCTCTTTGCAGTTGAAAAATTTGATAAAGGCGCGGGTTTGAATCATTAAAAATAACTGTGCTTTCGGGACGTAGTAGATTAAATAACTCATTTTTATGTAAGTGTTTATGCTTATCACATTGCTTCTCTTTTGATTTTTCTTTTTGTAAAAGATAGAGTTTTAATTCCTCAGTAATTTGATTAAATAAGCAAGACTCTTTCTCACTAAATTTGGAGAATATTGCATCATTCATTAGAACAGCTAAAAATTCAACTCCATCAAAAGATTGTGCTGAATAATCCTTCCAGTGTAAGGAATTTTTTAGAGGGCCTTTACATTGGAACTCAAAATAGGCATCCCTTCGCAGACTTTTTGCACATCTTGAGATTGCTTTTTGATAATGATGCAAGGTATTTCGAATCTCACAAATATGCTCAGAAGCCTTATCATTTTTTAAAGGAATCCCATCCATTTCGTAAATAAAGGGTAAATCACTTCTAACCGTATTTATCCTTGGAAAATCAGTCGAGGATAGGTTGGCAATTATCTTATTTACAACTTTGAATTGATCTAGCATTAGAGGCAAGTTCGGACGTTCATCACTAAACCAATCAGAAATAGCTTTAACGACTCGTTCATGTATCTTATCCATTTGTAAATATTGCCTAAGGGTATGGATATCTTCTTTATGTGGCTTATAGCGATGATAGGCTGCCATCGAGCTAACTTTTAAAAAATTTTTCGCCTTGTTAATTCCATGTTCTAACTCTGCAAAAGAATCATTATTATTCTCAGATGGTTCCAGTTTTAATTTTTGAATTGATTCTAAGATTTTTTGATAAGGAGGAGTTGCAGTTGATAGCCTATGTTGGTACTTTAATTCTTCAAAAATTTTAACAATGATTTCTGCTGACAAGCCAGATAGCTCAAACCAAGGTAGAAGTTCCAAGATATTTTGAAAATGGTTAATCTCGTTAGAAAGCACCTTTAATGCTTGAAGAGCTCTGTTTCTTTTCAGATCTATCTTTGTGTCACTATCTTCTTTCAACGAAGACAACGCATCTGTGCTATTAATGCTAAATAAAGAGGTGTTATAAGAGGGAAAATTAGAAAAACAATAACCTGCACTTTCATTTCTAGAAAAGATTGATTCTGAAAAACCGTTAATGCTTATCTGACGTAAAATGAAATTATTTTCGCAGATTTCTTCGATAGCTTTATCAAAGAAATTTTTAAAAGAAGGGTCGTCTTTATCTAATAACTTTGCCCTTATCCAAAAATCTTCTACGGAAAAAGTAAGACTAATAATTTGATCATCTGATTGCGATAAGTAGTTGGTTAAAAATACAAGTTCCTCTGTATCATGAGTAATTTTTACCTGAATATGGTAATTAAGATCTGGATTTGTTTCTCTTAAAATTTTGAAAAATTCAATAATATTGTTTTGATTTTCCTCTTTCAGGGATAAGGCTAGATCAAGGTATTTAATGTTTTGAAATTGACTTAAAACTTTGGCCAATTCCATTAAATTAATTTCAAACACTTCTTTTAAGAATAAGTGATTGACATTTTGGTGCACCAAGCCCTCAGATAGCGCCGACATAAATGTGGAACAGGGTAGTACTTGATAGACCCTTTCTAAAATATTATTAATACAACCGCTTGCATTCCTTCCACCAAAAGCACCAAGACCTGATAAATGCTGGAAATGAGGCATTCCTTTTTCGGGAAAAAGGATACCCGATCGCAACAACTTTTCTGTATAATTTTCTGGTATTCCTCTTAAGATAGAGAATAAAAGGTCAAACCGCCGAAGCTTGCCATAAGGTTTATATGAGATAGTATCTTGTTTAAGTGTTTCGATAATATTTTTATAATCCAATAAAACACAAGCATGTTCTGGTGCTTGTTTAATTAGGTTAGTAATCTCTTCAGCATTCAAATCCATATGAAAGTAGCTTTCCCCTTTTGAATCTTGAAGGCTATGCGCTTTAATAATGGCTAAGGTTTTTTCCGGATATATTCCTAGAGCTAGACTGAGTAGGTCAGCTTTATGATTAAAGCTTAAGCTATTTCTTTTTCTTTTTTCCTGGTAAATTAAATTGAGCCATTGTCCATCGTGCTTTAAAAATAAGTTTACAAAGCATTGCTGTATTTTTTTGTCTCTTGGAATATCATGAATTATTTTTCCGCTTGAGATCATCTTTTCTAAAATAGTGGGAAATTGACGGTGATAGGCTTTATACAATTCTTCTATAAAATCAGAGTAACTTGGAGGATATTCCAACTCTATCTTACCTTCATTCATGTATTTAACTAAATCGTCTTCGCTAAGAGCCAGCACCCATTTCTTGAGACAATTAACATCTAATTTTTTCAATTTTTCCTTAGAAACGTTTTTAAAGAAAAATTGACTAAGAGAGCTTAGATCCTTCTCAGCTCTTTCAAGGGTATAAAGATCACCCCACTGTGCATCTAAAAGTGAAAGTTTTATCCATTCTTTTTGAAGTAATTCCTCTATTCTTGTCCATTCTACATGTTCCGACAGTTCACTGATTAAAGAAAAATCATTTTTAAGCGTAAAAATATCTTTTTCCAATAAAAGCTTAGACATCAATTCGGGTTTGCTAATTGCATTTTTAAAATAAGTATCCTGAATACAATGAATTTTATTAATCAGATTGGAGTTTAGAGAAATTTCCTCAACAAACTGCTTTATTAAAGGAATTAATTCCTGAGCTTTATTTTTAAAGACTTCTTTAATTAGAGTTTTTTGTTGATTTTGGAAGTAACGATTTTCATAAATTTCTAAGCTGGAATAAAGCTTCTTTTTTAGGAAAGGATTTAAAGTTTCAGGCTGAATATTAGCCAGAACAATACTCATGTCCCGTTTGACATAGTCATCGGTTATAATCTCTGGTTCAGAGTTACCCGGAGCAAATCGGTGAAGTTTCCAACTGTTGTTTTGAAGATCAAATAAAAATTGATATCTAACTTGGTCGATTTTCTGATAGATTTTTGGCTCGTATACTACATCAAAAGTGGAGCAATTTTCATTTGATTTTTTTAGTGATAGGACCTCATATAAATCTTTATTGTTATGAAAAAAATGATTCATTAGGTGGATTGTAAGGAATTGTGTTTCTAAGGAAGACAATTTCTCACTTAAATCCATTTTCCTTAGAACATATTTGGTAAAATCAATTACACCTAAGTTACCTAGAACATCGAAATAATTAGATATATCGGCCGATTGCTTTAAAATAGCATAATTTTCGGGATTTTTGAGTTCTAGTTTAATGAGATCAACGCTATCAGATTGATTAATAATATTAAGAATTTCAGAAGCTTGATTAAGAATTGAACCTAATTTTTCATTGTCTAAGATTAATTGAATGAGCTCTTCTTTATATCTCATGTGCTGACCTCTTGTTGGAAATTGTACGTCAAAAATATTTCATATAATACCTTATATGAACATAAAGGCAAATAAGCAATCATCTATATTATCTAATTATCGGTCGGTCGGGATTCGGACGATACGAACTATTTCCTGATTTAATCAGATAAATAAATCTAAGAAGCCTGATGTTGATCTCTTTATGAAACGTTACGCAGATTTAATCGAGTTTTGCTCCCCTATAGCCCAGAAAGTGTTAGGAGATCCTAAAGGATTTGTTTCTTGAATTGATAATCTGAGAGAAAATTGTTCACGTCAGCTGCAAAACCATTTCTAAAAAAAAATCCTGTAGCCTCTAGTGGCAAGGTCTGTAAGCTTATTTTAAAAAGGAAATGCCCCATTTGCAGACATATTCCGTCTACACCGTAAAATGGATGACGGGGCATGCTAATAAACCAGCGCTAGAAGGAATTAACCCTATTTTGATCTTGTTCCTCTGTTTCAATATCCTGATTGCAAGCATTTCTGGTTTCTTTATACAAAATAGTATAAGCATCCATAATTAAATCGGTATCAAAGGCTGAGCCTTTTAAATATTTTTCTTCACGTGCAAAAGAAGAATCTATGCAATAACTAACTGTCGCCGCAATATAAGTTAAAGTTATAAGTACTGCTGCTGCTATTAAAAGTCCCAACATAACTCCCCCTGCCGGCGCGGCAAGAGTAAATGCACCTGTTGGAAAAGCGATGAAAGCTATTATGCTACCTGCTACACCACATGCTACTCCCAGGGAGGCAACACTCCAAGCGATAATTTCAAGGTAATAGCTAAGAGTTTTTAAGCTAGTTTCTTTATAGGGAGTTTGAGGTACAACAAGTATAAAATCATTCTCTTGTAAATTAAATTTTCTATTTTCAACTTGTTCCAACAGCTTAACCACGGTTTCCCTGTGGGCCTTCAAATAATCTTTATTTTCGCTATTTTTTTCAATTAAGTTTAAAGTTTCATCTTTATAATTTTCCAAATGCCTTAAACACTTATTCAGTTTTGCAAATTTTTCAGCTGTATTTTTCTTGCCAAAAAATAAATTTTGTTGTGATTTAGCATTATTGATATTTTGTTGAAATTTATTAATACAGTTTTCTAATCGCTCTTGCATATTATTTCTCTCTTTGTCAAATTTTGAGGCATTATAGATAAACATTTTTCAAAAAGGAAGTATTATTTTATCCACTTTTTCTCATACATTGATTAGTGGTCTCTAATCGCATAATGAGTATTATACGATTAGATTTTTTTTATTCAGTATTAGAAGGATATAATTGGGTAACCCTATTTTCATCAGTAAACCATTTAGATTCCTCAGATTCTGCGGAATCTTTTTTAAGCGAAAGATGATAATCCGAACCATTCACTAACAATAATTCAAACTTTTTCCTTAACTCATGGCTGTTGCCAAGCCCTTTTAAATGGGCTGCACCTACAATGTACAGAGCATCGCTATTTATTTCTAATAATGAATCTATCATTCCACGATCGCGTATTTCCATATAAGAACTATTTAAGGTCAAGCTTGGATGAGTTTGTCTCAACTCATCATGATTTAGAGGGCTATTAAATTTATCAACTGGAATTAAAATCCAGTTTTCATGTTTTGCTTTTTGGTCATCTGTACCAACATGAGTTGATTCTATTGCCAAGATATTCATGTTGAATTGTAACTTGCACATAGTCATGATTAGATCGTTAATTTGCTCTGAAGTTGAATGATAATGGCGTTCCCCGACTATTATTAGCAATAATTTTCCTTCTTTGTGAGCTTTATCCAATTTGTCCTTAATTTTTTGCTCTAGTTTATTTATCTTCGCTGCTTCATTGCGGTTGAAAGGTCTAGAAAAGAATAGATCCCTATTTTGAGTATATTGAACTGACTTTATCTGTGTCTCATCAAGCCATAAGTGATGGAATCCGGTTTGTAATGGACATAAATTTCTTAGTAAATCAGGTGCATATTGAGCCAAAACATCCTTATTCATCGCATCAGAATCACCTAACATATTTTTGCCTATTTCAGCGTTTATTTCATGCTTTTTTAGAACATTAAGCAACGAAGACGTGGTGACAGTACTCATCTGCTCTGGTAGCATTTCTACACAAATAAGATGGCCGCTCTCTTCTATTTTATTGATGCCTTCTTCTGAATATAACCACTGAAAGTATTGCTTTTCAATTAAGTCCTTTCTTGGTCCCTTTGCACATACAATCAGGACGCGGGAATTTTCTAAACGGATATTTTCTCTCTCTGCCCAATAAGACATGATGTCATGCAAACCATTTATTTGTAGGCCTGATGCCAGCGATGCATATCTATCATTAACAGGCTGCATTTCTTTTGTAAATTGAGCATGTAAACATTGAATATTTTTCTCATTGGTTGAATCCAGCGCTTTTTCAATTATCTGGACCATTCGATTAATGACGTTTAATTCCTTATTTAACCAATCATTATCTAAATTTTTTAACATATCTAAGAGTGATTTAATCTTTAGTAACTCTTGGTTTTGATGAATGGATTGAAGAGATCCTTCCAACATAACTGAAAGGTGAGATATTGATTTAATTAATTTATATTGATCTTTCAGAGCAGGGCTTTTTTGGCTTTCCAATTCAATAATATTTCCACTCCTATCTTTACCACAAAGCAATAAATTTCCATTATGGTAAATAATCACATGATTGATACCTTTTAGCTGATGGCTATGAGCATGAATGTTATGGTTATGAAGAAATTCTTGCCTTATTAGATGACATACTGCATCAACTGAAAGATTAATTTCACTTTGAAGAGGAAGAGGAAGAGGAAGAGGAAGAGGAAGATATTGTTGGCTGGAGGAATTGACTTTAGTTTCTAAAAAGATACCCCCGGCTCCGACTTGATGAAGTTGTATCTGAACAAGTACTACTTTTCAATTTTCTTACCAATAAGTGACGTGTTAACATAAAAACCTCCAAATGTGGTTAAATATTGAACTCATTATTACCCTACCATAAAAAGGTAAACACAGTCAACAATTTGAACATATCGGTCATATTCGGCGTTTTCAATACTGATACAACATCATAAATTCGAAATGAGTAATTAATCATCGTTCTGAGTTAATCGACTTTCTAAGAAGAGTAATTACCCATAATCTTCAAAAGGCCTTTTGTTAGAGCAGTTGGAAATACAGTGTCATGATCCATATCTTTAATCACTTCAAAAAACGCATAAAGATTCTTATGTGGTTTAGTGCCAATAATTGTGCTCAATGTTGTAAGGTCTTCTACCATACGATAATCCCCCTTATTTTCCTGACCGCCAATAATGAAGCACACTTTCGTTGATTGACTTAAATTAAAATCCTGTTTACTGCGAGCCATTTTTAATAAAAAATTATTATCGTACCAGAGCGATGGACTAACAATAATATAATTATTAAATAAATGAGGATGGTTTATTAATAAATAAACTCCGAATAAGCCGCCGAATGAATGCCCCACAAATGTGGAGTTGTTCTGAACTCTATAGTTCTTCCTAAGATAGGGAATTAATTCTTTATGAATAAACTGATAAAATTTTTCAGCACCACCTGAATATTTCTGATACTCAGAACCATACCCACCAGAAGGAACATAGCTTGGGGTATAATCCCTTGTCCGATTTTTTTTATACTCCTTTGAATTTGAGTAAGCTAGACCTACAAGGATGGATTCTTTGATTCTATTTCTGTCAGATAAATGCTCTCCAATTTGTTTAGCTAATGCAAAGCTGTAATCAGCATCTAATAAATAGATAATCGGATAATGTTTTTTGTCGAAGTTATAATTTTTAGGCAAACTTATAAATAACTTATAATGAACCCCATTAATTTTAGATTGAAGCTTTTGAACTATGGCATTTGGTAAGGAAAAAGTGTTAGTTGATCCTGCCCATGCATTAGCTATCAGATTGAAAAATAAAAATAAAATAATTTTTTTCATGGTGCATTTCTCATGAATTTTAAATAATTTCATTAAACTCCTTTCGAATATTTTCAGAGCCTCGATCACAGAGATCAATATGTTTTGCTTCTTTTAGAGAGATAATCGTTATTTTAGCTTTTTTGTTGACTTTTTTAGGAGGCAACACTCCTGGGTCAGCCTCAGTATCATTAGCTCGTAAAGATAATATAGGCACTTTACCTGATCGTGGAAAATACATGCGTAGACTATCAAGGGAAATAGCTTGTTTGACTAGTTCAGGATGCTCGCCTGGTTCTCCCCCGAAGCATCTTAGGTGGTATAATGGATGAGCAGAATAGAGCTGACACACCCTGCGATTTAAAGTGACTACAGCCAGTTGTTCGTTCAAACCTATAGCCGAAAATCTTGATATATTAAAAAAATAATCAATTCAAAAATTATATGCCGATTATTTTGAAATGCTGTGAGCAAAGAATTAAGTGAACAAGTTTATTCTTGCAATTATAATATGGGAAAGATTAGAGAACAATTGTTACCGGACCAAGATATATTAATAGTCTCTTTGATTTGAAGAAAAAAGAGTCACTAATAGGGTAATGGAATACTTTATCGTCCCATTACCCTTAAAATTTAAGGTGTAGTAGTTTTTGTATTACCTGAATTTGTGTTAGTAGTCCCAGATTGATTCGGGTTGTCAATCGTTTGATTAGAAGCAGGCGCGTTTAACGTTGAATTGGGGTTAGAACTTGCTGGTGCATTTCTATCCACTTCGGCAGGTGTTCTAAACACAAAAAATAAAATGATTAATGCAAGGATGGCTAGAGCAATAATACCAATCCCTTTTGAATTGTTTGGAGCATCTGGATTTTTCCGGCTATTTGGATTATTTCGATCATTTAAATTATTGGGGTTGTTATCGTCCATGAGTTCCTTCCTTAAGTTATGTAATCATCGTTATTATAGCCTAGCTGATATTATATCATTACGCAAAAGTTTGTCCTCTATTAACACGAGACTTACTACTTTATTGGCTTAGATGCAACATTTTCTTCTTATTTGGTTTATATACATTTTATTTTGTGACAAAAGTTGCACATTGTTCTATCATTAATAAATGAAAGAAAAATTACAATATGAATTTTCTGCTGAGAAAAATCGCTCCTTAATAGAGGAGCGAAACCTTAGTTTTGAAGCAATTATTGCAGCAATGAATAATGGTGGCCTCTTAGATATATTGGAACACCCTAATAATTCAAAATACCCGAACCAACATATCTATGTAGTAAATATTAATGGAAATGTGAATTTAGTGCCTTTTATTAAAAAAGATTCTAACACTATATTTTTAAAAAAAATTATTCCAAGTCTAAGACTTACTAAACTTTATTTAAGTATGAGGATGGAAATGATGAAGAAACCTAATGCATCAAATTTGAACTCTGATCAGGAAGAAAAAGAGCTCTTAGAATCGGTAGAAAGCGGTGAATGGCATGCCGTGAGTAATCTCGAAGAAGAAACGGATTCAGCCAAAAAGGCTGCAGAAAATTTCTTACGTAAGGATGAACGTATTACTTTGCGGATTTCTAGCTCTGTTCTAACTCGTCTCAAGCAAAAAGCAGCTTATAAAGGGTTACCTTATCAAACCTTTATCGCTTCTGTTTTGCATGAGTATGCTGCTGGACATTTTATTGAGGTTGCCTAGATTGGATTTAGTAACACCCAGAGTCTTTAAGATTTATGGGATTTATTTCTATTTGAATGCTATAAATGTTGATTGCCATCAATCTCATTTTAACTATTTGATTATTCTCTAATCAATAACATGGAGCATTACAATGAGTGGTATTTTAACATTTTTATTTATAATCCTGGCAACCTTTGTAGCTGGAATCCGAATATTACGTCCCACAGAGCGGGGTCTTATTGAATTCCTTGGGAAATACAAACGCTTTGCACAACCCGGTTTCACTTGGATAATTCCCTTTGTTGAAAAGTTATACCGTGTGAATATCACAGAGATGTTGGTTGAAGCCGAACCCCAGGAAATCATAACTAACGACAATTTGAATGCCATTGTTGACGCTCAAATCTATTATAAAGTAAGGGCAACTGAGGAGGACGTTAAAAATGCTATTTATAAGGCACATGATTATGCATTTCAAATAATCAATCTAACAAGGACAACACTGCGAAATATAATTGGCACGATGACACTAAAAGCTGCCAATAGTGAACGAAATAAAATTAATTCTGAACTATTAAAAACACTTGCCACGGAAACAAGTAACTGGGGCTTGGATATAGTTCGTGCAGAACTTAAAGAAATCAACCCGCCCAAAGATGTTCAAGAAACGATGAATAAAGTCGTGAAGGCAGAAAATGAAAAAATTGCAGCAATTGATTTTGCAACTGCCACAGAAACAGCTGCAGATGGGAATAAAAGGGCTGAAATTAAACGAGCAGAGGGTATCAAACAAGCGCGTATCCTCGAAGCCGAAGGAGAAGCACAAGCTATAAAAACGGTCAATGAGGCGGCTGAACTATATTTTATCGGTAATGCTCAGGTTCTTAGAAAATTGGAGGCAGTTGAAAAATCCCTAAAAAACAATGCCAAAATTGTAGTTCCCAGTGGTTCTCAATTGATTAATATTATCGGTGATATGGCTGGTGTTCTTCCCATTGTGAAGGATGAGAGATAAAGGAAACAGAATACAGTACCCACCTGATAGCATTACTCTATATGGGATTATTGTTGTTCTGCTAACTCTTGGCTTGTAGCCTGATCAATGCTTTTTGCTCCTTACTGACTATATAAAGAAAGGAGCTTTCATTGCTCTCATATTGACTACTTAATCCAATTAATGTACAATTAATTTTTCAAATTATATCCCTTTCTAAGCTCTCCCAGTCTATATGAATAGGCTAGGTAGCTAAGTATTGATATTAAAAGAGATTTTATGTCCACCTATATTATTTTTAATACTATCAACTTTGATGGAGTAGGCGATTACTCACATTTTGAAGATATCTTAAATGCTCTTCGTATAAATCCCAAATTCTGCGATGTGAATTTCATCCCTTTTGTTTTATTTCATGAAAGAGGGAAAGAATCAAATTACCTCTTTATCGGTGAAAAACTAAACGCTTTGGGAATCCCTTTTTATTATGGGAATGTCGAGGACCATGCTCGTTTTAGCTTAGATGAAAAGGTTCAAAGGCAACTTAGAGAAGCGGATCAAGTCCTTGTCATTTCTTATGAAGATTGTTTAGTAAGTACCTACAAGCAATATATTAAAAAGAATATCCCCTTTAAATACATAGGTGAACACGAGATCTTATTAGCCGATCCAAACGAAATAAAGGAAAATGGGTTGAATCGCTCACTTGGTCTGTCAGCAGGGACTCAAGGCATAAAAATTCGTAATATACCCCCGATAGAACCTCTAATTTCATGGGAAATTATTCAAGCAAAAGATCCGGAATTTGCAGCTAAAACATTAACATTAACATCTTGCAAAGATTTTCAGCAATTCAGTGCTCACAATGTGAGAGTATTCATTTAACTGTGTCAGCGGCTGATTTACCTCAACTC
>JACCWL010000248.1 GCA_013697645.1 Tatlockia sp.
GGCGCCGCCTACGCGTTATAAATGAATCTTGATACGCTGTCGCTGCATCAAGGTTTGTTAATTGAAGTTAGCTTAGCAGAACATCAACAATCCCATTCGAGCTAAATTCCGGTACTAAATTTTTTAACAAGAGATAAAGTTCTTCATCATTATGCGAGTTACACGCTGAATCTAACAAACGGATTGCTTGAGTTAAGTCATTCCAGTCTAACTCCCGAAATTTAGCTTTAAATAATTTCTCATGCTCAGTAGGAGACAGTTGTTCTGAGTCATGGAAAAGCTCTTCAAATAATTTTTCGCCCGGTCGTAGACCGATGTATTCAATGGCCACATCTTTGCCCGGTTCTTTTCCTGCCAAACGGATCATTTGCTCAGCCAGATAGCTGATTTTAATTGGCTCACCCATGTCTAAAACAAAAATTTCTCCGCCCAATCCGTTAGACATGGCTTGTAAAATTAACTGACAAGATTCAGGTATTGTCATGAAATAACGTTGAATATCAGGATGGGTAACCGTAAGTGGTCCACCCGCTTGCAATTGTTTTTGGAACAATGGCACAACAGAACCCGCAGAGTTAAGCACATTGCCAAAACGTACTGTAATAAATTGTGTTTCAACAAGTCTGTCTAGATTCTGACAATAAATTTCTGCAACTCGTTTGGATGTTCCCATCACATTCGTGGGGTTCACTGCTTTATCACTAGAAATTAAAATAAATTTTTCAGCGCCAAAGGCCACACTTGCTTCAGCAACACACTGAGTACCAAGAATATTATTTTGAACCGCTCCACGCACTTGTTTTTCAAGCATGGGAACATGCTTATAAGCGGCTGCATGGAAGACAATTTGCGGGACAAAATAATTGAAATGATAGTCGATAGCGACTTTATCTATTACAGAAATTAAGCCTAATTCGAGAATTATATTAGGAAATTTGGCTTTTAATTCCTCTTCAATTTTATATAAATTAAATTCACAACTTTCGATGATTAGTAATTTAGATGGTTTAAGCGCCATAATCTGACGGCAAAGTTCTGAACCAATCGAGCCACCGCCGCCTGTCACTGCTACTCGTTTGTTTTTAATCGTTGCTGCAATTTTGTCCCAGTTAAGAACAACCTGATCACGACCCAATAAATCTTCTATGTTCACATCTCGCAGTGCATTAACCTCTACCCTTCCTGCTGCTAAAGCAGAAATACTAGGCAGCGTGCGAAAAGAAATATTACAAGCTTCACAAATATTAACTATACGTCGCATTAATGCGGAGCGTGCTGAAGGAATTGCAATAAAAATCAAATCGATACGATGTAAAACAGCAAGCTCCGCTAACTCTTGGATAGTTCCTAAAACTCTGACTCCATGAACCTCCATCCCGCTTTTATCCAAATTATCGTCTATCAAACCTATTGGCAGATAAGATTGTGTGCGTTTCAAATCACGCACTAAACTTTCACCCGCTTGGCCTGCTCCAATAATCAGAACTCGTTTGGCAACGCTCAATTCACTCACTTTATTACGATGTTCCCAAGAAGTACGCATTAGTAACCGAGCAGAACAAAGGAGGGTTATTAAAATCATGGTATAAAGAGGAAAAACTGAGCGCGGAATATGGTGCAACAAGGTAGCTAAGTAAAGAAGCGGAATAGAAATTATGGTAGCAGATAGTGCAGCTTTAATAATCCTTCCCACATCATTTAAAGAAGAAAAACGCCAAAGTCCGCGATACACCTTGAAATAATAATAAGAAAGCAATTGCACAGCCATCAGGACAAATAGTGACCATAAAGAAAAAGACAATCGCTGGTTGCTAGGAAAAGGTTGCATGTTGAAGCGAAGCCAATACGCGCAATACCAGGCGATGGGAATTGCACTTATATCATAGATAATAGAAGGTAATTTTTTGTATAGCTTCTGAAAAAAAGAGCTAATATTTATCATAATTATTTTTGAGTCCTTGCAGCGCCTTGCCGATATATTATACAAGAATCTAGTGAAACAACTATACTACTACGCTTTAATTCCTTAGGGTATAAATTTCATAGCGATAAGCAAAATCTCGACAATCAGTTTGAAATATTTTGCGAAAGAGATAGGTTTTGTCATGGGTTAATCGATTTTTTACACAAGCATCTGCAGGTGCATAAAATATTTCTTCACCTTTGCAGTTTAAAAGAGAAGTCAGAATAAGCACCTCGGGTTTTTTAATAAACACCTCATCACACATGGCCTGATACATATTGATGTTTAAATTAGAAGTCATCGCTTTGTTATTTAAACAATAAGAATCGATGTAACGCAGCGAGCTATGATAAGGAATTTGGCCACTATCTGCTAAAAAAACGGAACTTTTTGAGGGAACATTCTTTTCTAACCAGACAAGCAACTCCCCTCGCAAGTGAATCCCCACTTGAGGGTTGATAGTAAAAGAGCGGTAGTTAGCTAAACTTAGCGGTTGAAGAAATAGAAAAGCAAACCAAAAAGCGCCTATTATCAGCCCTGCATAATAAATCTCATCTTTTTTGGGCAAAAAATAATCCAATAATCTAGCAAGACCTAAAAAAGCCAAGGGCAAAAGCAAAGCAAAAACGGGTAGAAACAAGCGATTTTCAAAAGCTGAAACGGGATCGGCATTAATTAAAAAAGCCAGATAAACGAAGCTCGGTAACCAAAAATAATAATGCCTTTTGTCTTCAGCCTTAAAAATTCCAGGTAATGATAAAATCAGTAAGGGAAAGGCCAAAGACAAATATCTTAGATCAGCCAAAGCGAAAAAGTTGCTAAAGGCTTTACAATAAACGGGATTAGGAAATAACCGCCCATAATAAATCCAACGCCAAGAAAAATAGGGTAAGAAAATCAATAGACAAATGAAGAAACCCCAACTTAGTTTTTTATAATATTCTACTCGTTCTACTTTAGGACTATCTAACAAAGCCAAAGCAGCAAAAAGGATCATTAAGGCTGGAGCTTCCGGTCTGGTTAGCCCTGCTAATCCAAGAAGAAATCCGGCGCTTAGCAAAAACAGAATCTTCGGTTTTGCTCGTTGATTGGGATAAACATCATAACCGATGCCGCGCAACAAAAAAAATAAAGAAAAAGAGATTAATGCCTGATAAAAAATTGTTTCTAAACCACTAACTGCCCACAATAATTCACCTCTATAAGTGAGCAGCCAAAGGCAGGGAATCAACGCAAGCCAACGGGGAAACCATAGTCTTGTCAGACAATAGATAGCAGCCGTGCTCAATAGAAGGCTAAAGGCATTTACCGCTTTAAGAACAATAACCGGATCAAAACCTAAACGGATAGTAGAAGCTGCCAAGACGACAAAGCTAAAATTTGAATAGCCTTCAACAGGTTCTTCGCCAATGTTCCATACTAAGCCATAACCTTTAGCCCAATTTTTCGCATAGCGCAAACTGATGTACATATCATCAATAGTAAAAGGCCAAACTGCAATAAGCTGTAAGATAAACAAATAGAAAAAACAGATGGCTAGGCTTACTAAAACCCATTTTTTAAAGTTCATTTAAACAAGGCAAACAGAGTTAAACTCAAAAAACATAATAAATTAAACCGAGATAAATTATCGCTTATAAATAAAGAAACGGGATCATCATTTCCAGTAGTATTATTCATCGTTAAACGAGCAAAACGCCATAAACCAAAAGCGCTAAAAGGAAGCGTTAATAGAAAATAAAACGATTGATTTCGTGAAAAAATGGTATAAAAAAAGTAAGTAACAAAACAAGCTGATGCAACAATAACTATCATTAAATCAAGGTATTGAAAAGAATATTTTTTAAGAACAGATCGGGTTTCATGTTGTAAATCAAGCTGCTTTTCCAACTCTCTTTTGCACAAGGCAATAAACAGGCTGATTAAGATAGCCATCAGCGTTAACCACCATGAAATCGGTAATCCAATACCTATAGTACCGGCTAAAACACGCAACATGAAACCACTAGCTATACAAAGAACATCTGCCACGGGCACATTTTTTAATAGGTGATTATAAGCTAAATTAATAAGCAAATAGAGACCTAAAATTGCGGCTAAGGTTGTCGAAATCCACCAAGCTAATGCCAGCCCGCCAACCAATAGCAAAGCTAGCATACTTAAAGCAAAATCAAGAGAGACATCCCCGGCAGCCAGTGGCCTGCGGCATTTGTGCGGATGTAGGCGATCGTCTTCCCTATCTTGAATATCATTATAAATATATACAGCACTTGAAATTAAACAAAAGGCAAAAGCAGCTAATAAAGCATGGGGAAGGTAAAGAAGCGAACCAGAATAAAAAACGCCAAGCAAAACAAAAGCTGCCTTTTTCCAATGAGAAAGCCTAAGTAATAAAATAAAATTCTCTAATGAGGTCATGTAATCACTATAAGCTATTTACTAAAAACGCTAACTATATCATTTGTTTAACCTTAGGTTAATTAGGTCTATTGATATTTCATCGTATTTAATATTACTAAGTGTGAGTCGGGCTCCGGGGTCAACATTTTCAGGATTGTCGCATTTGTGGATGGATCCCCCGCCTTCGCTGCCTTCGCGGGGACGACACACAAAAAGTGAAGTTAGATCAAGCTAAAAACTTATTAAAAATCAGACAATGTTATTAATTCTCGAACCACACTAGTCGCATAACTACCCGCTTCCAATTTGAAATTTAATTTTAAGGTCTGCTCATCCGGCCACTCCCAGTTTAGTTGTTCTGGGTGTAATCTAAGAGGACGATAAGCGCGCTCCAATCCATGATGTTCTAGTGCTTCACACCAAACTTTATAGTTTGATAGTACTTTTTCTTGCACGGTTAAGGCATCCAAGCTGGCTCTCTCTTCCCCTTTTCCCCATAAGGGCGCTGCTGGTGAAATATCAAATTTAGCTAGTCGTTCTTGAATGATTTCATCAGCAATTGATATAGAAAAAAAACTATTTTTTCCAGCAAGCTGCATCACATCACCCGCTAAACCCTGGCACCAATTCGCTTCTTTGACGCGCTCGGTTAAGATTTGATTAAACAAAAAAGAGCGCGCTGAGGAATAATAAAGTCCGCGTAAAAATCGATTTTTTACCTTAGTTCCGCCTAGAAGCATAGCTTCGGCCTTAACCAAATTTTGTCCATCATGACCAAAACGTTGCATGCCAAAATAATTAGGAACCCCGTCTGCCTGGATTTGTAAAAGGCGCTTATCGATTTCTAATTTCTGAGTTAATTGACGTAACACTAAAGTAAATTCATTCGCGACCAGCGCGCCAATCTTTAATTTTTTCAGGTGACGTTTGGCCTCAATTACACGCCACCCTTCCCCCTGCAATAATTCTGCATTAATAAGATTTTCACCAGGGCAATGCACACCAAACCATTGAGTAGTTATAGCTTGTCTATCTTTTAGACCTGCATAAGAAATTGTTTTTTCAGACTTTCCTAGTGCCGATGCCAAGGCTTTTATCACCGCTTCTGAATTCAAACCTCTTTTTTCTACACACAAAAAAAGATGCTCTCCTTCGCCAGTCAATTCAAAACCAAGAATCTCATCAACCTTAAAATCTTCAGGAAAGACCTTAATTAAACCGGTCGAATTTGGCTTGCCATAGGCAAAATTTAACTCTTCATAATTCAACATTATTTGTTCCGAAAGGTTTCTAAATGCGCTGGTTAGCGCGCAGCGATAACCAGGTTTCTATCTAAGAACGTCCTGGTTATCGCTGCGCGCTAACCAGGCTACCGTAAATTTTTATTAAACAGGATTTGAACTATCAATAAACTGGTATTCAAGTTCATATTTTACTGCAAGATGGTTTCCCAAAGCCTGGATTCCAAAGCGCTCAGTTGCATGATGGCCGCAGGCAAAATAATGGATGCCCATTTCTTTGGCCTGGTAGTAAGTCCGTTCAGAAATCTCACCACTTAGATAAGCATCAACACCCAAGTTATACGCATTTTCAATTAAGTCTTGGGCAGCTCCACTGCACCACGCAAGCTTCTGTATGGGCTTTTCACTACCCAGAATATGTAAGGGCTCTCGCCCTAACTTTTCTTCTAGTTCTAGGGCGAAATTTTTTGCACTAATCGACTTTGACAAAGAACCAGACCATAAAAGATCTCTGGTTTTACCCACCTTATGTGTTTTAATTGATCTCAAATCGAATAAACGAGCAAGGCATGCATTATTACCGAATTCAGCGTGGCAGTCTAAAGGTAAATGGTAGGCGAGTAGCGTAATATTGTGCTCAATTAACTTGGCAATGCGCTGTCGTTTCATACCGGTAAGAACAGGATCTTCTCCCCGCCAAAAATAACCATGATGCACCAGCAGTGCATCGGCCTTAAAGGCAACTGCCTGGTCGACTGCTTCCATAGACGCAGTAACGGCAGTACAAATTCGGCGGACCTGCGGTCCACCTTCTATTTGTATGCCGTTAGGTGAATAATCTTCGAAATCAGCACAGGCTAATAACTCGTACAGATAGGCAGCTAAGTCATCTCGCTTTATCACGGATGGATACTCGCTTAATGTCTGCACCTAAAATTGAAAGTTTTTCTTCAATACGCTCGTAACCTCGGTCTACATGATAAACACGTTCTACTGTAGTTTCACCTTCAGCGGTTAAACCTGCCAAGATGAGACTTGCCGAAGCGCGTAAATCAGTGGCCATTACCGGCGCACCAGTTAATTTTTCAACACCATTTATTACAGATGTATTGCCATTTAGACTTATCTGAGCTCCCATCCGTTGTAATTCTTGAACGTGCATAAAGCGATTTTCAAAAATATTTTCAATCACTGTGGAGGAACCTTCAGCAACAGCATTCAATGCCATAAATTGAGCTTGCATATCGGTAGGAAATGCAGGGTAAGGTGCGGTCGATATGTTAACTGCCTGAGGACGTAAGCCGTGCATATTTAAGGTTACCCAATCTTCTCCAATCGATAATTCAGCGCCAGCTTCTTCAAATTTACAGAGCATGGATAATAAATTGTCCGGCTTAACTCGACGTACAGTAACTTTGCCGCGAGTGATCGCACCAGCTGTTAAGTAAGTTCCCGCCTCAATTCGGTCAGGCATCACGGGATAAGCTCCACCGGATAGGGATTCAACACCCGTTACCTCAATCGTAGATGTTCCTGCACCTGAGATTCTTGCACCCATTTGGGTAAGAAAATTAGCTAGATCAACTACTTCAGGCTCACGAGCAGCATTTTTAATAGTGGTTTTTCCTTCCGCTAGCACAGCAGCCATTAGCACATTTTCTGTGCCAGTTACTGTTACGGTATCAAACACCAGCGGTTTACCCTGTAAGCGTCCTCTTTTACAACGCGCTTTAATAAAACCATTTTTAACGGTTATCTCAGCTCCCATCATTTTAAGTGCTTTAAGATGTAAATCGACTGGGCGTGTGCCAATAGCACAACCTCCAGGAAGAGAAACGTCAGCTTGACCAAAGCGAGCTAGTAAGGGGCCTAGCACTAAAATTGAAGCACGCATGGTTTTTACAAGCTCATAGGGAGCTAAAAATTCATTTACGTGCGAGGCATCCACCTGCACATTCATTTTTTCATCAACAGTTAATTGAGCACCGAGTTGACCAAGAAGTTCCATCATGGTAGTCACATCTTTAAGATGGGGCACATTTGAGATAGTCACATTATCTGTAGCTAGCAAGGTTGCAGCCATGATTGGAAGGGCTGAATTTTTTGCGCCAGAGATCATCACTTCGCCATTTAACGCATGGCCACCATTAATAATTAACTTATCCATGATCTTTTCCCCATTCTTCTTTGGTCAAAGTTTTCATACTCAAGGCATGAAGACTTCCGCTGGTAATATAGTCTTTCAATTTTGCATAAACCCATTGTTGTCTTGCTACTAAGGATTTACCCTGAAAGGCATCGGACACGATAGTTAATTGATAATGATAACCATCCCCTTTAACTTGAACGAATTCAACTTCATCCATCTCTCCGAGCTGACGCTCTAAGTCTTCATTGCTTATCATTAATAATCTCATTTAAAGGTGCAGATCACTATCAGAGGGAAATATCCCTACTGTAAATTTAACCATTCAAATTGGGTTTCTTGACTCAATCTAGCAAGCCTAACATTTCATCGACACCGCAAAACTTAGATAAAGCTTGAATAATTTTAGGCATTCCAATAAGTTTACAAGTCTTATTTTGTAGGCCGCAAAGTCTTCTTGCTTCAATCAACAAAGCAAGGCCCGCACTATCACAGTGACTCACCTCACTTAAATGAAAATTTAAAACATCATCTTTATTAGAATGGCAGAATTCATGTAAGCGCTTACAATCAGCTTGCACTGTATCAAAAGTCATACACTGTGATGGTTTAAATGATTTTTCCATTTTAGGTTGCCTTTTTTACACTGTGCTCACGCATTTGCTTTATTAAATCTTGCATACTTGAGTTTTGTAAAGCCTGGGCAAATTGCGAACGGAAACTTTGTAACAAACTTATTCCTTCAACGCTTAAATCATAAATTTTCCATCCGTCACCGTTGGATACTAGGCTGTATGACAGAGGGATGTTTTTGCCTTTTGAGCGGATAATAATGCTGTTTACTCGAATAAATCGGCTTTCCAACGAGCCTCTGACAGGCAAAAACTCAATGCTTTCGTCACTGTACTCAGCTAAGGGCGAGGCATAGGTTCGAATAACTAATTGGGTAAATGCTTTGGAAAACTGTTGCTTTTCGGCGGCAGTAGCTTCACCCCACGCTTTTCGACCGAGTACTGAGCGAGACATGCCATTCACATCCACATTAGGGAGTAAGTGACGTTCTACTGCTTCATAGATAATCTGCTTATTACTCTTTAGACTTGTTTTATTTTGCTTAAGCGCTGAAAGAATTTGATTTGCCGACCCTTCAAGCATCGGTAAAGGTGAAGATTGAGCCCAAAGTATCTGGGAAAATGCGCATAGAACCGCGGCATAAATAATTGATTTTAATCCCTTCATAGTTCACCTATTTTTTTATGTTAAATAAAAGTTGACCAATTAAATTCTCAAGGATAATAGCTTCTTGAGTTTTAGGTATGGCATCCCCTTCGCGCAAATAAGGATGATCTTTGCTACCCTCATCATCAAAGCCGGGCACAATACTTATATAATTCGAGCCAATCAAGCCTTCGGTTAAAATACGGGCTGATGAATCCTCATAGGGTATTTTTTTATCCTTACGTAAGACCATAGTCACCTTGGCATTTAATTCCCCTGGTTGTAACTCGATACGTGTAACCTCTCCTATTCTTACACCAGCCACAGTTACAGGTGCTCGCACTCGAAGCGCACCTATGTCAGTGAATTTAGCGGTTACCTCGTAACCTTTGCTTGCAACCATATTGGAAAGCCCGCTCACTTTCATCACAAGAATCAATAGGGCAAACAAACCTAATAGCATAAAAACGCCTACGCTTAGATCAACATACCGTTGTCTAGTACTATTATTCATTTACCAACCTCCAATCATCACTGCTGTCAAAAGAAAATCAAGCCCGAGTACAGCAAGCGACGAATAAACTACCGTTCGCGTTGTTGCTTGGCTGATACCTTCAGCGGTAGCAACACAACCAAAACCTTGATATACCGCTATCCACACAACAACGAAGGCAAATACAATACTTTTAATGATTCCGCCTACAACATCAGCACGGAAATTCACTGCAGCCTGCATATTAGACCAAAAAGTGCCGTCATCAACACCTAGCCACTGCACCCCGACAAAAAAACCGCCATAAATGGCAACTACTGAAAATATCAGCGCCAGAACCGGCAAAGAAATAAGCCCGGCAATAAATCGAGGATAAATAACACGTTCCATCGGATCTACTCCCATCATGTCCATGCTTGCCAGTTGCTCTGTTGCTTTCATCAAGCCGATTTCTGCAGTTAAAGCAGAACCAGCACGACCTGCAAAGAGCAAAGCGCTGATTACAGGTCCTAATTCCCTTGTAATACTTAAGGCTAAAAGCTGACCCAATTGAGAGCTAGCTCCAAATTTTTGTAGGGTGTTATAACCTTGTAATCCAATAACCATGCCAATAAAAAGGGCGGAAACAATAATGATTAAGAAGGACAACACTCCTATGAAATAAAGTTGGTTACGTAATGAAGGCCAGAGTCTAATAATATTAGGACGTCTGGAAAAAAGACTCAGTAAAAAAAAACCAGAACTGCCCATAGTTTGTAGAGAGATGATGCCGCGTTGCCCAATGCGCGCGATTCGATTAAGCATTTAGCAACTCCTCTGTGTAAGGACGAGCTGGATAGTGGAAAGGTACTGCTCCATCCGCTTCGCCATGCATAAATTGTTTTACCTGAGGCTCTGTAGAGTTTTTTAATTCTTCAGGAGTTCCTTGCCCAATTAAACGACCACCGGCAATAAGATAAATATAATGGGCTATTGAACAGGTTTCCTCAACATCATGGGATACGATAATCGTTGTTGTTTCTAACAATTCATTGAGCCGTTTTATTAATCGAACTAATACGCCCATCGAGATTGGATCTTGGCCGGTAAAAGGCTCATCATACATCATTAACTCTGGATCAAGTGCCATTGTTCTTGCCATCGCTACTCGTCTTGCCATGCCGCCTGATAGCTCTTCGGGCATGAGTTGGGCAGCACCGCGTAAACCCACTGCTTCCAACTTCATTAATACGATATCTCGTAGCATTTCTTTATTTAATTTGGTGTGCTCCCTCAGAGGGAAGGCTACATTGTCAAAAACAGTTAAATGAGTAAACAACGCAGAGCTTTGGAAAAGTAAACCCATTTTACGCCTGGCCAAGTATAAAGCCTTATGAGATAGATGATGTATATTGGCACCGTTAACAAAAATCTCACCTGAAACAGGTTCTAATTGAGCCCCAATCAAACGCAGCAGTGTTGTTTTTCCGCTGCCGCTTGGTCCCATAATCGCCGTTATTTTACCCCGCTGCACTTCCATATCGACATTATCAAAAATATAACGCTCACCGCGCATATAAGTGAGATTGGTGATTCGCACCAAATTGTCCTGCATGTGAGTTATTCCATTGATTAAGAATATAACCTTTGATTATACCCTAATATTAGTTTTCACCAATAAAAAATTTGTCTCTACAAAGAAAAAAATTACTGTGTTAAAATTCGGGCTTAAATTGTTTTAGAAGGTAGTGGAAGGCATGGATTTTTGCAAATTAGGTCTCGCCGTGATTGAAACCGAAGCACAGGGAGTTTTTGCGCTCACACAACGCATCGACCAACGCTTCGAAGACGCCTGCAAAATATTACTTGCCTGCAAAGGACGTGTAGTTGTTACAGGAATGGGAAAATCTGGCCACATTGGTAATAAAATTGCCGCCACTCTTTCAAGCACGGGTACTCCTGCCTTTTTCATGCATCCTGGTGAAGCAAGCCATGGTGATTTGGGAATGATTACCAAACAAGATACTGTTATTGCAATATCCAACTCAGGATTTACCAATGAAATTGTCGCCTTGCTACCCTCGTTAAAGCGTCTTGAAATTCCTCTTATTACACTTACTGGCAATGTAGAATCAACCCTGGCAAAAGCAGCTAACGTAAATTTAGACATTAGTATTGAGCAGGAAGCTTGTCCTTTGGGCTTAGCTCCGACTACAAGTACAACAGTATCATTGGTCATGGGGGATGCTCTGGCCATTGCTCTTTTACAAGCTCGGGATTTTAGTGCCGAAGATTTCGCTCTGTCGCATCCTGGTGGCACTCTTGGTCGATGCCTGCTGCTTCGTATTGATGATTTATGCCATCGCGGTGATGAATTGCCAATTATCTCTGAACACGCAACAGTGAGCGAAGCCTTAATTGAAGTGACTGCAAAAAAATTAGGTATGACTTGTATTGTTGATTCACATGGCAAACTTGCAGGCGTATATACCGACGGCGATGTAAGAAGAACACTGACCCAAAATCGTGATATTAATACCACTTCGATAAGCTCAGTGATGAGTCGTAACTCTAAAACAATCAAGAAAGGACTGCTTGCCGCCGAAGCTTTAGCAATTATGCAGAAATACAGCATAACCTCACTGGTAGTTGTTGATGAACAGAATCATCCGACAGCCGTTATTCATTTACATGATCTGCTCCGCGCTGGTGTGATTTAAATTAGATGAGAAAATAGCATGGCAATGACTGAGTTATTAGCAAAAGCAAACAACATTAAATGCCTAATCTGTGATGTTGACGGTGTACTCACAGATGGATCTTTATATATTGATAATTTTGGCAACGAATTAAAATCATTCAATGTCCAAGATGGAATGGGATTGAAATTACTGATGTCTGCCGGAATAGAGGTTGCCGTGATTACCACCTCTCAAAATGCTGTTATCGATCATCGGATGAAACAACTTGGCATTGAACACTATTTTAAAGGACAGGTCGAAAAGACTGCTGCTTTTAATCAGCTGAAGGCCAGCCTAGGCTTTAAAAATGAAGAGTTCGCCTATGTTGGCGACGATTTGCCTGATTTGGCAATTATTCGCCAGGTAGGTTTGGGAATTGCAGTAGCTAATGCGGTAAGCCAGGTCAAAGAATTTGCTTTCTGGCAAACTGAGCAACTAGGTGGCCAAGGTGCTGTACGAGAAGTCTGTGAACTTATTCTTAATGCCCAAAATTTACAAGATCTCGCTCTCGCTCGGTATTTAGCATCATGAATGCCCTTAAACAAGCTGCCTGGTTAGTTAGTGTTTTAATTGCCTTGGCTTGTTCAAGATTCTATTTTGCGAGCTTAAAACCTGTTGAAAGATTAAATGATTCTGTTCTTTCTAAAACAGCTGATATGGTAGTCTCAAATTTGGTCGTGCGACGCTTCGATGAAAAGGGAAAACTTGTTAATTTTTTACAGGCACCCGAGATGCAACATGTCCCTGATAATAATACCTTCTACTTTAGCTCACCGCGTATGTCTCTTAATCAAACTGATCAACCTGCTTGGGAAATTAGCTCTAAGAAGGCAAAAGCACTCAATGGCGGTGAAAAAATTACTTTTATAAACGATGTCGTCATCCACCAGGATAAAAACACAAAAGGGCAAGAAAGCACAATCAAAACTGAGCTCTTACATTATTTTTCTAAAACCAGAATTGCGATGACAAAAGCGGCAGTTAGTTTTGAGCAACCTGGCTCAATTGTTCATTCAAAGGGAATGAAAGCTTATTTGGATGAGAAACGAGTGCAATTAAATCATGCACACGCAACCTTTGAGCCTAAACATGCTTAAAACTGTCTCTTTAATTCTAATTAGCTTGCTTATCATTGTAAGCCAACCGTGCTTTGCTATGCCTGATGATCGAGAAAAAATCCTTGAGTTATCTGCAAATACTGCAGATATAAATCAACAAACTCACCACGGTGAATTTAGTGGGAATGTAGAACTTGATCAGGGTACAACCCATTTACGAGCAGCCAATGCAATCACAAAAGGCGATAAACAAAATAAATTAGTACTTGCCGAGGCAAAGGGAACTAAGCAAGAGCAGGCGCATTTATGGACTCTCCTATCCTTAGACAAACCTCCCCTCCATGCTTATGCAGATACAATCAGGTATTTACCAGATAGAAACCAGGTGGAACTAATCGGTAATGCTAAAGTAGTTCAAGGAGTGAATTTTTTTACTGCTCCCAAAATTATTTATGATACCGTGAAGCAACATATAGTTTCTAAATCGGATGGAAAAACCCGTACGACTATTACTATTCACCCGGAAAAAAAACATGAGTGAGCTGTCAGCACAGCACATTAGAAAATCATTTAAATCGCGCACAGTAGTTGATGATATTTCAATAAATATTCGTCCTGGTGAATGTGTCGGATTGTTAGGCCCAAATGGTGCGGGTAAAACGACTTGCTTTTACATGATTGTTGGCTTGCAATCCTGCGATCGAGGTCAAATCATTCTTGATGGTAAAGATGTCACCAAAGCAGCTATGCATAAACGGGCTCGCATGGGGATTGGCTATCTGCCCCAGGAAGCTTCAGTTTTTCGAAAAATGACAGTTGCTGATAACATTTTATCAATTTTGCAATTGCGAAAAGATCTGACGGATAAGCAGCGCCGGGGGAAAATGGAAATGCTGATGCAGGAATTCCATATCCTACACTTGCGTGACAATTTAGGTATGAGTTTATCCGGCGGTGAGCGTCGTCGTGTTGAAATAGCGCGAGCCTTAGCTATTGAACCCGCTTATATACTACTTGATGAGCCTTTTGCAGGAGTTGATCCTATTTCAGTTCTTGATATCAAAAAAATTATTTCTCATTTATGTGATAAAAATATTGGCGTCCTTATTACCGATCACAATGTCCGCGAAACTCTGGATATCTGTGAGCGGGCTTATATTGTGAATCAAGGTCAAATCCTTTGTGAAGGCGCTCCTGATGTCATTCTTGCTAATCAGCAAGTGCGGACAGTGTATTTAGGCGAAGGGTTTTCTTTATAATATGTTGCTCCTTATTGATAATTACGATTCATTTACTTACAACTTAGTCCAATATTTTCTCTGTCTTGGCCAAGAAGTACTCACCATTAAGAATGATTGTATTACTCTAGAAGAAATAGAGCGTATCGCACCTAAATACCTCGTTATTTCACCAGGCCCAAAAGGCCCTGAAGACGCAGGAATTTCCTTAAGCTTAATCAAACATTTTCATCAACGCCTTCCTATTTTAGGAATCTGTCTGGGTCATCAATGCCTTGCTCATGCTTTTGGTGCTTCTATCATTCAGGCGTCAGAAATTATTCATGGTAAAACCTCTTTAATCAGACACCACAAACAAGGGCTTTTTCAGGATCTACCAAGCCCTTTTAAAGCAACTCGTTATCATTCCCTCGCAGTAGACATAAAGACTTTGCCTGACTGCTTTGCCATTGATGCCTGGTCTGAAGATAATACAATTATGGCTGTTTCTCATCGTCAATTTCCCTTATTTGGTCTACAATTCCATCCAGAAGCGATCTTAAGCGAATATGGCCCCCAACTATTAAAGCGATTTTTAGACTATGAAAATCAATAAGTTACTAGAACAGTTGTCTGATGGTAAAGACTTAACGAGAGAGCAAATGCAAGAATTTATGCGCTCTTGTATGAGTGGTGAATTAACTGATGCACAAATAGCGGCCTTTCTTGCACTGATGCGGATGAAAGGGGAAACCGTTGAGGAGTTAACCGCAGCTGCTTTAGTGATGATGGATTTAGCCAATTGTATTGATTTAGGCCCAAATCTCATTGATATCGTTGGTACTGGGGGTGATGGAAAAAACACGTTTAATATTTCAACCGTCAGCTCTTTTGTCGCCGCCGCAGCAGGCGCACGAGTCGCTAAACATGGTGGACGCTCCTCTTCTAGCAGCTCAGGAAGTGCAGATTTGTTAATGCATGCCGGATTTGAGCTTGAACTAAGCGATGATCAATTAAGACAATGTATGCAAGATTGTGGCATCAGCTTTTTATTCGCTCCTCATTTTCATCAAGCAATGCGCTATGCCAAAAATGCTCGTCAACAACTTGGAATTCGCACGCTTTTTAATTTTCTTGGCCCCTTGATCAATCCTGCAAGGGTCAAAAAACAAGTTCTTGGTGTATTTGCCAAGGTATGGCTTGAGCCCTTAGCCAAAGTACTTGCCAACTTAGGCTCTGAACGTGTCTTAGTGGTTAATTCTCGTGATGGAATGGATGAGGCTAGCATCTCTGCTACTACTGATGTTGTGGAATACCATCAAGGGATATATAAGCATTGGTCGATTGATCCGAAAGTTTATGGCTGTTTTCACAGCAACCTTGACGCAATTGTTGTTGACTCGCCTGCACAAAGTCTTAACCTTGCTTATGAAGTGCTCAACGGACAACCAGGCCCTGCTAGGGATATTGTTTTATTAAATACTGCATTGGCGCTTTATTGTGCAGAATTAGCCGCCGATTTTGGCGAGGCAATTGAACAAGCCAAACAAGCTATCGATAGCGGAGAAGCCTTGCTGCGCTTTAATCGATTAAAAGAATTAACTCATTTAAGACAAGCTAACCATGAATAGTATTTTAAACCGTATCAGCGAATACAAACGCCATGAAGTTGAACAAGCAAAACAAGAACGCCCCCTGGACAGCTTTAATCTAAAACAGGCTCTGCCAGTGCGTGATTTTCTTGCTGGCCTGAAAAAAAGGACTCCAGCCATCATTGCCGAAATAAAAAAAGCATCGCCGAGTAAAGGTCTTATTCGGGCTAATTTTGATGTGGCAACCATTGCTAGAATCTATGAGCAACATGGCGCATCTTGCTTATCTGTACTGACTGACGTTCACTTTTTTCAAGGTGCACCTTCGTATTTGGCTGTAGCGAAAAGTAATTCAAAACTTCCGGTTTTGCGAAAAGATTTTATTATCGATAGCTATCAAATCCATGAAAGCCGGGCTCTAGGCGCTGATTGTATATTGTTGATTGTTGCCCTGCTCGATGACCAACAATTGCAGGATTATTGTCAATTAGCTCAGGAATTGCATATGGCAGTTCTTGTTGAAAGCCATACCCCTGAAGAATTTCACCGAGCCTTGCCCTTACCCACTCCTCTAATGGGTGTCAATAATCGCAGTTTACATACCTTTGTAACTAAGATTGAAACCAGTCTTGAGCTTGCAGAACAGCTTCCTGCTGATAAAATTTTAATTAGCGAATCTGGCATCAATTCGCGAACGGATATTGAATTGATGCAGGAGCATGAAATAAATACCTTTCTAATTGGCGAAAGTTTAATGCGTGTTGAGGATATCGGTTCTAAGTTAGATGAGTTCATGGGCTTATAGTCTGAATAAAATGAAAAACCTTGATTAGGCTGCGTGTTTAGGGACAT
>JACCWL010000251.1 GCA_013697645.1 Tatlockia sp.
AGAACAGGAAAAGCATCCTGGGCTACTATTTGGGAGGGATGGTGGAGATTAACTGAGCGAGTTGAGGGGTGTTATCTCGCTCTGGCTGCAGGGATGATTAAGATGTGATCAAGAGACAGGCGTAGGCAGGGATCCATCCAAAAATGTGGCATTGTGCTATTTTTTGGATGGATCCCTGCCTACGCAGGGACGACGCCACATTAAAAAGGTGTCGATCCCTCAGAATTGGACCTCATTAGGCAAAGTAAAAGGCTTAATATTGCCCTGATTGTTTATAAGAAGCTTACTCTGAGCTTGAGGAGGAAGCCTTAAAAAAATTATTGAAACACTTCTTTCGTATCTTATTGTAAAATAGATAATTTTTAACTATGCTAGCCACTTAAAGGACACTAATCTCGAAAATTGATTAGTAAACTAAAGGATTAACCTGATTGTCGCCAGATAAATGGCTAATTAAACAACAAACGTTATGGGCACTAATACAAGCTCATTTACTTTTTTAAGGGAGTTGAAATTTAAAGGAGGAGGAAGACAATTTGTCTAAGATGAAGAAGGAAACCTTGCTTCTTTGTTACCTTGACCCCCCTTAGGGATGCTCTCCTTATCAAGTCTCTTTAAATTACCTTATTTCAATGGAAGATAATATGCTTATAGTAATTGATCCTGAAGCAGAGCCGGGCGAAGATACAATCATCGAAAACTTAATTGAAGAAATAGATAACCTAAAACCCGTAGGCAATCAAGAAATTGTCTTGGTAGATAAAGAATTGAGTGCAAGAGTTTTAAATCGTATATTTAATACGGCGATAATAAATGGACTAGGGGAAATTGTAGAAAAACTTTCTAAAATAGCTGAAGTATATAAAATTTTAGATATGAAGGATGCTATCGATGCGGCTGCCCAGAAAGGAAAACTGCAGATTATGAAATTCTTATATAGCATTCTTCCCAAAGGTGCTGTGCCGGACGATAGCAACATGCTTCCCAAAGATGTTTCGCCGGACGGCAGCACAATTCTTGCCAAAGATGCTGTGCCGGACGACAGCACCATACTTCCCAAAGGTGCTGTGCCCGACGGCAGCGATGCACTCTGTCTGGCCGCTCAAAACGGTTATCTTAAAATAGTAAAATTTCTGATTAAAGTCCCTAAAGTAGATCCCAGCGCGCTTGATAATGGTGCTCTCCTCGCAGCTTCAGAACATAAACATCAGAATGTAGTTGAGTATTTAGCCTCTCAGCCCTGCTATGACCCTTTTGCTGGTGGTATTGAACCTAAAAGAAAGAATGATTTGATAAGGTTACTTACTAATTTTGGTGCTACTAAACAACGTAATTCTCATCATATTGGACATAATCTACATTTATTTTTTGCCTGTTCGGAAATGAAACTTGATATAGATATTAGGAATAAGATACTTTTAACTGCGCTAGAACTAGATTATAAATCTACCTCCACTTCTTTTAAATTATAATTGTTTTAGGATTCATTGAATAAATAAATTCTCATACCCTTCCTGCAAATGGGTGGGTATAAGAATTAATTAGGCGGTACTATTATCATTAAAGTCCTTTGCAAATTACACAAAGGTTCTAAAAAGACCTACCATATTTCGTAGCTATCTTCACTCTGCTCATCTTGGCTCTTAGCAACTAATTTTTCTGAACAATCAGAGTTATCCTTTAATAATTGTTTTGAAATAGAATTTTTATTCGAAAAAAAGGTCTCACGAGTGGTTAAATAACTCTTGGTGGGCGAGCCCTCAGCAAAATAATCTTTATCGCTAAATAAATTATTCTGCATTGTCGGTTTATCGCTAAAGTTAAGCTTTCCTCTACAACTAGCGAAGTTTAGGGCAGGGTTTTTTTGTTCGGTAGAACAATCTTTCTCTTTGGGATAGGTACTAACCCTGGTCAATAAATTATTATTTGTATCCTGGTATAGCTCGTTCTGAAAAAATGTAGAGAGCCCACATAATTCCTTTTTCAAACCGTCAAAGGTAAAAGTCAAAACCTCCATAGGTTTACCATTTTCAAACTTTTCTATTTCAATCGTATCTGCAATGGGCAAATCACAGGCCAACATAGCAGATATACCATACTGTAACGAATCCCACGAAGGGTGAAAGTCTCCGCTTTTATTGCTGAAAAACACAATATTGTCGTCTTTATCAATTTTTATATTACCGGCTGTTATAGCGATAGCCGCTTGTTGTCGTTCATTGGTCATAGCAAAATGAGGGGGTATGTAGGAATTTGGAAGCCCTTCTCTAGCGAATAAAAGTTCGTACTTCGGGGTCAATAAATACCGAAGGGTAATGGGTTTGTCACTAGTTTCAGATTTCCTTGGGGGGAAGTCAGGATACGTCAGTAGATAGGACTTTTTAAATTTTAACCCATTTACAACCCTTTCTGAAAAAGGGCTGTAGGATTTTTTTATAAAATTTGTTCTGTATAAAATTGAGATGATTATTCACCTAAGCAACACTCTCTTCCTCTACTTCATCTTGTGCTTCAAATAGAACTTTATCCCTTGTTGCTTCCAAGTTTGTAGGTCGATGCCCTAAATCTAATACATATTCACCAAAACGTTTAAATTGATCAGTCATGTAAGGACTCATATGGCTTACATCTTCTGCGATAATCCTATAGCCTTCTTGTATTAAATCATGACATACATCGGTAATATCAATCACATTTTGCAGCATGATGCAATTAGCGATTAAATCATTGTGCTTAACAGCTTTTTCCATTTCATCAGGATCGTTTGATACGACCAGATACTTTGAGCCAAACCTAATCCAGTCTTCCAATGTATGGTAGGACTCAACTTTGTTGGTTGTTGCAGTGATGGTTTGTCTCAATTCTTTATCAGATACATAATCAAGTAAAAAAATGGTACGAATCACTTTGCCAAGTTCTTGAAATGCTTTATATAGTTTATTTTGATTATTATATGAATTGAGTTTGGATAATATAAATGCAGAAGACACTTTACCAAGTTTTATAGAAATAATGACTTGCATTAAATCTTTCCAATGCATCTCCAGGAAATCCCAGTCAATTTCGGCATCGCAAAACATGGAGTCAATATTTCTATAAGTTGTTTTTTTATCTGGTCGATATAAATTTAGATCTTTCCAATTACGAATCCTTGGCATTAACTGTATTCCAAATAAATAAGCAAAAGCGAATACTGGCAGAGACTGGCCTTGTGTATCCGCATGCACAATATTGGGTTGAACTTCGGAGGCATTTTTAAGTAAAACATCGATAATATGTATGGCTTCCCATACTCCGCATTGAATAAATGTTGAAAATAAGGCTATGTAGTTATCAGCAATATGCCGATAGGCTACACCGCCTTTTTTTCCATAGCGGATATGTTGCTCAGCAACCATATTGTCGTCGTAAATATCTTCAAATGTTCCATCAACTCCTACTCGTTGACCAGTACCCCATGTTCTTAATAAAGGAAATTCATTTAAGCAATTGATGATTCTTATAATCGCTTTTGATAACGAATTCAAAGTAAAATGCTTCTTGTTTACCCTTGATAAGGTACGAGGTTCAATTTCAAATCGTACATGTTTGGCGGTTTGAGTTGGCCCTAAACCTGTACCATAGCAAAAATTGGTTAGAATGTATTTTTCAATGGCATTTTCTAACTTTCCTTCTGTACCTGAAATTGGACCAAACTCATCAGCCCAGCCCGTGTAATGGTGGCCATTCGTCAAAATATCCAATAAATTTCTTTCCGGTAAACGGGATCGGATTAAATTTTCTATCATTTCAGCGTGTTCACTTTTCTGCTTTGGCTCATATTTTTTGAGAACAGGCCGACCATCTTCGTTAATGACAAAATCAGGAATATTTAAATAATTTTGATCGACATATTGTGCTTTATCAATCAATAATTTTTGGAGATTAGTAATCATGTCTTTTGCATTATTTTCAATACCAACTTCTTCACAAAATTTATCTAAATGTTCCAAGCAATCGTCCCAAGGCAACAGTTCGGCGCGATAATCAGCATAGTTTCTGGCACCTTTAACATACAAATCCCCAGAATTAAGTCCTTTAGAGACATACTCAAAAACACAGCTTTCGAATGCGCGCCGATTAGCTTTTGTTTTATCGACACCCATAATTTGTTTATTCCAAAATGCGGTGGCAAATGATAAATCAATATCCTCCGTAATGAATTCAGCGCGCCGATTCTCATTGTTTAACAGATATTTTATGGCAACAATTAGCTTGTCATCTTGTGTGGAGCTATTTAGGTCTAATGATTTTAAAATTTTAAAGAGCAATGATCGGCGTTTCTGGATCAAATCGATAAGATATATTCTATATTCATTCCCGTGGCTGGCCAATATGTCATTACATTTTTGGGTCAGAAATGGGAATCCACCACCGTCTTTAACTTTTTGGTAAAAAGCTTGCACAAATTCGGTGTATTCCTTTATAGACTCCCCGTCTTGGAGTATTTTTTTGAATAATTCAACAATATTACAGGTATCTTCTTTGCTATGATTTAATTTAGACTCTAATTCTAATTTGGACTGCCGATGGGCAATAGCAATGAGCCTACAAAACATAATAGCCAAGGCATCTTTACCATTGGCCTGTGAGCGATAAATTAACGAGGCGATTAATGTGTATCGTTTTGCTTCACTGCATTCATTTATTTCATCTGCGCTGAGCTGATAAGCCTCTTCAGCAAATTGTTCAATTTTGATTTTTGCAATGCCATCTAAACAATGCAAGATGTTTCCAAAGGACATCAGCCATTGAAAATGATCTAAAAAATCATGGAATCTATTGATACTGGGTCTTTTTGGAATCTCTTTTAACTTATTAAATAAGGTACGTTGAACGCCATCTTGAAGTTTTAAGAGATTGTGAAATACCTCAGATTGGTTAGAATCCTTTGTTTTTTTCATTGTTTCATGAAAAATTTTATTATTGACGCTGTGACGTGTATGGCGAACAAGGAGATTTAATCGATAAAAACTGGGCAACTCATAACTTGCGTGTACCAATTTTTCAATAACTACGTTGATAATGTCTGAAATATTATTCATTAACTGCGAGGCGTCATAAGCACATTTTATCGCTAGTTTCATGCCAAGATGAATTTTATTGCCATCAATATCTTCATAACCCCAGTATTTAACATTAAGAAATTCACGAATTTTTTGTCTATGTCGATAAAGACTTCGGTTATTAGCATAACCTGGGGTTAATCGATGGTGATAATTTAATAACTGCCTGATATGTATAATTATTTCCGAAGGAATTTCGCTCATTTCAACAAAGTGGCCAAGTCGCTGAAATGTTTTAAGCTGAATTGCTAAATTAAAACGTAACTTATCTTTATTGGCAGTGCGATTAATCATGTTTATTTCGTCTGGTTGAATTGAGTAGCTGTGATGCAATTCAGCGGGTTTTATTTTCTTTCTTTTTGGAAAACGAGGGTAAGCAGTTTTTTCAATAGATGACATATGAATCCTTTTCTATCCCAAAAACATATGTTTTAGAAACATGTTGATTTGATATTGCGTTTCAAAGGGAAACGAGGCAAAATTCTGTTCCAGAATTAGTTCCAAAACAAAAAGTGCCAAAATACACGATTATTCTTGTTTTTGGTATGTTTTTAGGTCACAGGTGGTTAAATTGAAATTTGGTTATGCTCGAGTATCAAAAAACGAACAATGCCTCGAAGTACAAATTCAAAAATTAAAAGCGGCAGGTTGTGAAGAGATTTTATCTGAAAAAATTTCTGGGGCTAAAGATGATAGACCTCAACTAAACGCTTTGATGGGGAAATTGAGAAAAGGAGATATTCTTTGTGTCGTTAGGCTGGATAGGCTAGGGCGTCGGATGATGAAGTTAGTCGATTTGATTAATGAATTTAAGGATAAAGGGATTGAATTTGTATCCTTGGAAAATAATTTAGATACGTCATCGCACATGGGTATGCTGTTGTTTAACATTTGCGCTGCCTTTTCCGAAATGGAACGTGAATTAATTCGTGAACGGGTTAAAGCAGGATTGGATTCTGCAAAACAACAAGGGCGTACCGGCGGGAGACCAAAAGCATTAACGGATGATAAAGCAGAAACCATCCGAGCACTGCGTCAGGCAGGCAAGATGTCAGTGAAGAAAATTTGTGAAACGATGAAAGTCAGCCGGTCGGTGTTTTATAGATGCATTAATCAAAGTATTGAGGTGTAGCAATCCCAAGCCCTGTGTTCCAATTTAATCTTGCTCCTTGAGGGCAAACACATGAGCGCCCGAAAAATACCACTTAGCACTTTCTGCGCAAAATCAATCATAATTTGTACTTGAAATACAAAAATAGATCACTTAGAATGCAATGCAGTCAAATAATTAGAGGATAAAGCATGAAGACACGGTTTGAACGGTTTGAGAAGTACATCGGTAAATTGGAGGCTCGAAAGGAGCAGTTTAAACGGGTTAAGGTGGCAGACAATGTATTTTTTGGTAACTCAGAAAACAACAAAAAAATACATAAAATCGATCAACTTTTAAATCATTTAATAAAATATGAGAAAAAAACCTCAGCATTAGTTCAAGAAAATCCAGAAAACCAAAAATTCTATGAGAATGGTTTTGAGGCATTGATTAATTTGCTAGAAAACGTTGACAGGAAAAAACCTTCTGAATTGAAGAATGAAGATTTTTGGCTTATTGTCTGTCAAGATGTTCGATATAAGAAAACCAATTTAGATATACTCCAGGAAGCTGGTATATGGGCTGGGATTGGCGCTGCTATTGGGGGCATTTGCGGCTTCATTATATCATCGGTATTAATGTTCACCTTACCACCGCTTTGGGGCCTCCAAGTAACCTTCCTAGGCGCCGAGCTTTTCGGATTTGCCGGTGTTCTAATTGGGGCCGCAATAGGTGCTCTTATAGGCTTTTTGGCCGGATGTTGTATCGTTCCTTTTCTAAAAAAAGAATCTTTGATTAATGACACCTATAGAGATGGTCGTGTCTTTGATTCGAATTTATTAAAAGAAACCTATGAGGTGTTGAATACAGGCACTGGTATCATGAATAACGACATAAGTGTAAATGATGAGAATAACGAGCTTGATGACGAAAAGTTTGATATTACTAGCAGCACTCAATATTCCTAACGCAGTGGAAACCTCAGGGAAAGATTTGAGTTCATGCGTTTGCCCTAGAGGGGATTAATAAATGGGGGTAGTGGAAGAGAGTGTCGCTTAGGTGAATAATCATCTCAATTTTTATACAGAACAAATTTTATAAAAAAAACCTACAGCCCTTTTCCAGAAAGGGTTGTAAATGGGTTAAAATTTAAAAAGTCCTATTTACTGACGTATCCTGACTTCCCCCCTCCTTACTTCACTAATCAACTCAGATAAGGTATTGATAGTATAGACATTAAACTTCCCCTGAATCTTATAGTTACGGGCTGAGTTGTTACCTATAAATTTGGGGATTGATTCCAGCGAATTGAACAGTCCGGCTCCTTTCTTTAGATCATTAGATTCATTTATTTCAAGCTCAGACTTTCTTTTCATAATTTAATCCTCATCAAATAACAGGGAGTTTTAGCTCCAATAAAGCAAATAATATTATCATAGTGACTACGTATAATCCACACCATCATTTTTATGAGCATATTAAATTACAATTTATATGAAGATTTTTTAGCCCTAAGTGGCTGATCATTAAAGAGAATATAATTAAGTGTAAATTGTTCGAAAATTGCACAATTATTTATTTTTGCTTTTTTTGGAGTGAACCGGGGGGCAGGAAAAGAAACCTAGAGTATTGCAAGTGAGAAGAGGCAGCCACAATTGAGAATTGTTTGAAACTTAAGCCCATGTAATTATGTAAATTATTGACAGCTTGGACTTATAATATTCAGTATGATAAAATGCCATCCCTTGCCAAGAAACAATTTAAGGTTGCTGTTTTCCTCTCTGTGCGTCTTGTTTAATGGTTAACAGCTGATGCAAAAATCAGAAAATTTTTAATTAAAGAGGTTTTAGAAATGAAGAGAAAAAATGAGAATAATGAGAAAAAAGAGATAAAAGAAAAAAAGCATTTTTCATTTAGCGGCATAAATATAGTGCTTGTGGGTAATGAACAATCCAAGATCAGGTCTACCGCAAATACAGAGGGGCTTCAATTAAATGGAATTGTATTTTGTTTAGAAAGTGGTCGAACCTTTAGTTTAAATGGTAAACGGTTCAATGTCATAGCTAAATGCAAGCCAGAAAATTTAGCTTCAATAATAGAAGAAGCAGATGTAATTCTATTTATTGATGCAACAGAAGATGAGATCTCTCATTGCGAAAAGCTGAGGAAAGCCAATCCTGATTGTATCGCTATTGATTTTATTAAAACGGGGCTTAGCTTTAACCAATGTTTAGATAAAATGGAATCTCTTATTAAACATGCTAAGTATACGATATCTCAGGCTAAAGCTTTGGATCAACCTAAGTCAGACCTATTTTTGTTGGGTAATAGATTAGATAAAGATTCTCGTATAAACGATTTACCTCCTGAGCTGGCAGATATTATCATTGTACAAAACCATGAATTAAATTGTAATTTTAATGCTTCATTATCTTTTTTTAAAACAATCCCAGAAGAACAAACTGTTGATATGTCCTCTTCATTGATGTCAAATATCTAATAGTAAGACGAGCAACCCAATCTAGTCTGTCTGTTTTAAAAAAATAGCCCAAACCTATTATTGCTTAGTCAACTGCATGGATTTATGCAGTTGACGGTAGGTTTATACTGAAGAAATCCCAACAAGGAAAATCTCTAAGTTGAAGGTGGCGAACCTAAAGTAAGATCATCAGGGTGTAATTTTGACATCTCCAAGCCAGCAGAATTTAATATTTTTTTGGCTTGGTTTATTATAGTCTTATCGCCTTCCTTATCTAATTTTTTTATAGCATCTGCATAATCTTTAAAGGCTACTTTCCCCGTTCTTACGTCGTAAAGAGCACCCACTAAGCCAATGGCTTCTTCGTCAATCATCTGTCTTAAAATTTCGCTTTCGTTGTAAATTTGCTGCAGAGTGTTGGCAATATTAAGTTCAGTGACTCTTGTTACAAAGTCCTGATTGGTAGAACAACGATCGGTTTTGATTTCAGTCTCAGCAGTTACTGCGGGTTGAATTTTGGCCACTAATTGGGTGATATGACCTTTTTCAACATGATCACAGCTCGCCCCAATAGCCCCACACCGGGTGTGTCCTAAGACGACAATTAATTTTGCTCCTGCAACATTACAGGCGTATTCGATGCTCGCAAGGACATCGTCATTCACCACATTACCCGCAACACGAACACAAAAAATATCGCCGAAACTCATATCAAAAATAGTTTCAACCGGTACACGGGAGTCAATGCAACCAAATATAACCGCAACCGGATGTTGCGTTTCTGCCGTGTATTTTATGTCGATATTAGTTAGGCGATGAATACGAGTATCATTTAGAAAACGCTGGTTACCTTCGTGCAAAATATTGAGCACTTCAAAGGGTTTAAGATTGGCCTGAACGTCATAAGTCGTTACATTAATGAAATCAATGTAGTTATGAATGTCATAGTTTTCTTTAAATCCAATCAAGTTAAGTGAAATCTGTTTTAACGGTGCCTGCTCTTGTTGAAATTCCTGGATAAGCTCAATAATTTCTTTATCAATGTAAGTTGAATAGCGCGCGTCAATGATCAGTTGTGCGTTTTTAGGTATAGAACTCAGTTCAGCGATTAACGAAGCTTTGTTCAAAAAAGTAACTTGTTGCGGTAGGACTAAACGGTTTGCTTCACCTGTGGTGTAGATCTCTTTGATTATATCGAAACGTGCTGTTGAGTTTGATTTTAAAATATAAAAGAGGCTAATTGCTAAACCGATGAGAATACCAATTAAAAGATTGAAAATAACTATAGAAATTACAGTCGCGATGAAGGGGATAAATCTATCCATTCCCTGGGCGTAAATAGTGCGGTAAATAGAAGGTTTGGTGAGTTTATACCCGGTAAAAATCAAAATGGCCGCAAGGCAGGATAAGGGTATTTTATTAAGCCATTTGTTAAAAAATAAAATGGCAATCAGTAAAAATAGGCCGTGAAAGATAGTAGAAAATTTAGATTTCGAACCTGCCTGAATGTTTACCGAAGTTCTTACGATGACTGAGGTCACAGGTATTCCACCGAGTAAGCCTGCAGTGAGATTGCCAACGCCTTGAGCCAGTAACTCTTGGTCTTTCGAACAATAGCGATGTTTATTGTCGAGTTTTTCACCTGCTTTAACATTTAATAAACTCTCCAAGGAGGCCACAATTGCCAAAATAAAACCATAAAGATAGATTTTGGGATTATTCCAGGAGGACCAATTGGGAAATTGAAGTTGACTAAGTAAATCTGAAAACCCATTGTGAGCTGGAATATTAACCAAATAAGGATAAGTTTGAGCAAAAGAAGAATCCATCATTAGATAAATTTCATTAATTAAAATGCCAGCAATCACCACAAGGATGGGCGCTGGCACATTTTCCATCCATTTAACGCTTGTTTTTTCGGCATAAATTAAAATAGCAAATGAAACCAGTGAAATAATTAGCGCCCCATTATTAACGTGCTGGGACAAGTCATACAAAGGGTTAAAAGAAAGGCCTTCAGTGGATTCTAATAGATGGCTTTGTAATACTTTAAGATCAGGGGAGAGAGTGAAGGCGAAGGGAAGTTGTTTAATTATCAACAAGATACCAATAGCACACAGTAACCCTTGCACGACATTGGAGGGAATATACTCAGCGATAAAGCCAGCCCGAAGAGCACCGATGACTATCTGTAAAACACCGGCTAGCGCTAGGGCGAGGAGGAATGAATTAAAATCCCCTAATTGAGCAATTGTGGCAACAACTACAGCGGCCATACCTGCGGCAGGGCCGCTGACAGAAACTTGGGAGCCACTGAGCGAGCCCACAATCACGCCACCGATAATTCCACTGAGGATACCGGAAAATAAAGGTGCGCCAGAAGCTAGAGCTATTCCCAAACAAAGGGGAATGGCAACTAGGAATACAACTATGGCGGCAACAATATCAAATTTTAATTGACGTGCCTGATAAATCTTAAGCTTTCGAAAACCATTACTTAGTGCTTCAGTCATGATTTAAACCTATATTTTTTAATTCGAGCAATAGTAACTCAGGATTTATTGTTTGTGAATCTTAACAAGAAAGAAATATTTCTTAACCTTTTTGTTTCTTGATTTTAGAACATTATAAATATTTTAAATGCAGTTTGGCTGGGTTTATGATAGGAGATTATAGCTACCATTTAACTGGATAATAGTTTATACTATATATAATTATACTATGTATATCTAACATGAGGGTTTAATATGTCAACTGTTACATTAACCAAATGGGGAAATTCTGTAGGAATACGTATACCCGCCACCATCCTGAAAGAAGCTCATTTAGCGCCTGGCGAGGAATTGGAAATTAGAGCTGATGAAAAGGGAGTGCTGATATTAATTCCGATAAAAAATCAGCAGGAAGGATGGTTAGAGAGGTTCAATGCCATTGCAGATTCCACCAATGAAAAGCTTTACCTTGATATCTCAAACGACTTCGATGCGGATGAATGGACATGGTAAAGTTAAAGAGGTTTGAAATATTTTTAGTTAATTTAGATCCGACAGTTGGTTCTGAAATTAAAAAAACACGTCCTATTGTAATTATATCACCCGACTCCATGAATTTAAGTCGCCTAAAGACCGTTATCATCGCACCAATGACCAGCACAATTAAAGAGAATTTCCCTACTAGAATTGACATTGCATTTCAAGATAAAAAAGGGCAGGTGGCACTTGATCAATTGCGGGCAATTGATCGTTCCCGCCTTATTAAAAAGTTAGGATTTCTTGATAACGAAGCTCAACTTAACATTAGAAACACTTTAACCATTATGTTTCAATAATAGGAATGAACAAATTAGAAATGAGCTCAGAATTTGTCTACAGATAATGCATTTTACAGCACTATGAGCTATTTATTTGCATTGCAATGGGGGTTACACATATAATCGCTCGCTTACTAATTTCTAGAGATTATTTAATGACAAAAAAAAATTTAAAAGAAGTAATCTGTGATACCTTTTTTGGGGCTACAGGGGCCGCATTATCTCAACACGAATTCGAACATACGATTATCCAACGTGATCTTAGGATACATAATTATAAGATTGGGTCGGGAGGAAAAAAATTAGTTAAGCCAGCTTTTTTCATGCCCTATGAATCTGGATTAGATATCGTTACGAAGCTAGCATCAATACCTTTAGCCCCCGGTGCTTTTTTAGTTGAATCATCTGCAAATGTTCTCGCTTCCATGAGTTATGGATTAGTAGCTTTACTACGTTTGTGTATTTTTGATTTTCATGGCGCCAAAAAGGATTCGCTGATAGCAGGAACATTTCTATTATCCTCATTACAGCAACTATCTGCAGCCATATTAAGTCCCCTTTTAAATTTAGTTGATTTATTGGTTAGTGGGATCAATACCTTAGCTAAGGGATTTTCTGAAGATGATGATTTTGGGACGCTAACTCGTGTTAGTAGCATTGGTTTATAGAGAGTCCTAGAAAAAATGAGGATCTGTAATGCCCATTGCCCAATGAAATATTGAATTGGGCAATAGAATGATTCTTTAAAATCTTTGCCCGCAATTTAAGCATCTAAGACAGATAGGCTCGCTTCGATTTTCTTTTTTTATTTGTTTTTCTGGCTTAGCTTAAGTAGTCTTAACTCTTTCTCTTTCCTTAGAAAAATCCATGCAAGATCCGATTAAAGTGCCGGTTATTTTAGAAACTAAGATGACCCACTATTCTAAGTATTTTTTAAACCTAGAACATCCACTTGCTGAAGCTCTTCAAAAGTTATTATTAGTAAGCGATTATGCTTGTCGCCAGACTGACATTCTTAGTGCTTTATTGGCTCAAGATTCTTGCAAACAGCCGCTGTTTTTTGTTGATTATCTTGCTTTATTAAGCCAAATTCCAGCTCAACCCCATGATTTTTATCGAATTTTACGCAATTTTCGGCATCGTCATTTTCTGCGTTTAATCTTACGTGAACTTGCGGGGCTTGCCGACACGGAAGAAACAATGGCTGCTTGGTCTGATTGTGCCGATGCGATTATTTTAAAAGCGCTTGATTTTTGTCAGCAGGAAACGTCAAAACGCTATGGTGTTGCGCGTGATGAAAGCGCGAATCCAACCAAACTCCATGTGCTAGCAATGGGTAAATTAGGCGGGCGCGAACTTAATTATTCCTCCGATATTGATTTAATTTTTGCCTTCTCAGAAGCGGGTTTTGCCGATGGTGAAGAAAGGATTTCTAACCAACAATATTACGCCAAGGTAGTGCAACAATTTGTCCATCTTTTACAAAATGTAACAGCCGATGGCTTTGTTTTTCGTGTAGATCTCCGTTTGCGGCCTAATGGAGAGAGTGGCGCCTTAGTCAGTACAATGGCCGCCATGGAAATATATTATCAAGAGCAAGGGCGTGATTGGGAGCGTTATGCAATGGTCAAGGCGCGTGCGATTGGCGAAAGCTTTACCGAGCCTAATCATTGGTTTCAGCGCTTGATAACCCCTTTTGTTTATCGGCGTTATGTTGATTTTTCAGTAATCGAGTCCTTACGGTCGATGAAAGCAATGATTGAACGTGAAGTGCAATTAAATCCAATGTTAAATGATATCAAGCGCGGTTTGGGAGGAATTCGTGAGGTTGAATTTATTATTCAAAATATCCAACTCATTCGAGGCGGACGAATGCCCCAACTTAGACAGCAAAATGCAATGACAGCACTTTCTGTTCTGAAGGCGGAAGGGTTGTTGTCACGGAATATAGCCTTGAAAAAGGCCTATCTTTTTTTAAGGAAATTAGAAAATGCCTTGCAAAGCTTAAATGATCAGCAAACCCACTCATTGCCAAAGGATGATTTAAAACAAGCGCAAATTGCGATGGCTATGGATTTCGATAATTGGCATCAGCTATTCACCAAATTACAACAAAACCAGCGCATTATTGCCACTGTTTTTCGCTCAGTATTGCAAAAGATAGACCCATCAGAAGATGAGGACAATCGACTAATTGCTAACCAATTGATGAGTTTGTGGCAAGGACATATTGAATCCACAATGGCAGTGAATTTATTAGCCAGCCTTGGTTTTAAAAACGCGGAGCGTTGTTATCAAATGCTGCATGCCTTTAGGCATGGGCCACGATGCCGGCGTTTGGGTCAGGTAGCGCGTTTACATCTCGATCGGTTTATGCCGCTTTTGCTAAATGAACTTACTAAAGTTTCGCAAACTGATGAGGTGCTTCTGCAAGTACTGCATCTTCTTGAAAATATCGTCGGACGCTCCGCCTATTTAGCCTTGCTCACTGAAAATCCTCAGGTCATAAAAGAACTGCTTTATTGGTTTGCTAATAGTCCCTTTATCACGTCTTTAGTGCTTAGCCAGCCCTTTTTGTTAGAAATTTTGCTTAGTCAAGAACAGAGCTGGATTTTACCTACAAAATGCCAACTTGAACAAAAACTAAAAGCACTTTTAGCTCATTGTGAAGAAGAGGAATTGCAAGCCGATTTATTACGCCAATTTAAACTAATGAATTGGTTGTCGGCGGCACGCGCTGTTCTTAGGGGACAATATGACGCTCTGCGCATCTCACGATTTTTAACCGACGTGGCAGCAGTCATTGTTGTGGAAGTATTGGCCATTGCCTGTGAACTTCTGGCTAGCCGTTATCCAAAAATAAAACAGGTTAAGTCCCGGTTTGCCATCATTGCTTATGGCAAATTGGGCAGCAAGGAAATGAATTTTAGTTCTGATTTGGATCTAGTTTTCGTCCACGCAGCCTTAGCTGAAGAAGAAAATTTGATAACCCGTCTCTCACAGAAAATTATGCATATGCTAACCACCCGCACTCAAGCCGGTGTTCTGTATTCTGTCGATGCGCGTCTGCGTCCTTCTGGTTCTGCAGGATTATTAGTAAGTCATATCGATGCTTTTATTGATTATCAAAAAAATCATGCCTGGACTTGGGAGCATCAAGCTTTACTAAGAGCACGAGTTATTTCAGCGAACTCTCAAGTGAGACAAGCGTTTAAACAGTTAAAAAAGGATGTGTTAAATTTGCCGCGTGATAAAGAGAACTTGCGAGCTGAGGTGATATCAATGCGCGCAAAAATTAATCGTTATACAGATGCTATGCAGGTGAAATATGCAGCAGGGGGTTTGTTAGATCTAGAGTTTTTAGTGCAATTTTTAGTATTGGCTAATCCACGAGAGAGTTTTTCGGCTTCTACGAATACCTTTAGCTTATTACAAAAATTACATCAAGCTGGGATCTTGCAGCAAGAACAATTTAAAAAACTAAAAGGAGCTTATAAATACTATTGTCATGGTTTACTACAAAACCTGTTACAACCTAATGTATCGCTTGAGGATTTAGATATTCATTTGGCAAATGTTATTTTGGTTAGTCAAATTTAGCAATTAATGTTGATTCCCAATATTCACTTCGAGTTCGGTTTTATCTGGCAGTGTTAATAATTGCTCAGTAATAGAAAAAATATTTCGGTAAATATCATCTGTTCCTTCTAAGCCATATTTATTGGGGTCAAAAATAGTTACAGACTCTTCGTTATTACTTGATAGCAATTCAACCATAACATCAGTTGAATCGCCATCTTCCATCTCGAGAGAATCCTCATTGCTAAACCAGGATTGCAAATAATCTTTTGTTTTAGTAAACATTTTTACTCACATAGAAGAGGGAGATGACTGATGTATTTGATTTCATAATAATCAGTGTGGGATTTGTTTGGCTGGATTGTATGAATGGAATCTATTTCTGTCAATAGTGACAAGACTAATTCAACCTGTAGGTCGGGCCCCTGGCCCGACGTGGGTTAGCGCGGGTAAGAAATGTCGGGCCAGGGGCCCGACCTACATGTAATTATATAATGGATAACGAAAAAGGCGGTAAATAGTCAGTGTGTAATGGAGTACTTTAGGCTCTTAATCAACCTACCTTGGATTAAAATTACACTTAGCTCTTAACCGCCGTTAAAACAAAATTAACTACCACTTCATCTTTTACCACTTTGGTATCTGCCCATTCACCTGAGCCTACCCCGAAATCAGTGCGCTTAATGGTTGTGCTACCTTTTACGCGTCCCTTAGAGCCAGTATTTTCCTCTTCGATAAATTTTAAGGTAATAGGCTGTGTTCTATCGCGAATTGTTAGATTGCCTTTGGCTTCATAAGCCTTATCTCCAGTTTTCACAAATTGAGTGGACTGGAAAACAGCTTGAGGAAAGGTTTTTGCATTAAACCATTCAGCGGTTTTGAGGGTATCTGAAAGTTGATTGTAGGCATCAAAAACGGAATTAATGTCGACAGTTATTTTAACAGAGCAACTAGCAAGATTTGCAGGATCCCCCTTAATCTCGCCACTAAAGGTTTTGAATTTACCGCTGACCGGTGCACCATTTTGGGTAGCGGTAAAATGAATGCTGCTTTCTTTCGGAACAATTTCCCAATTTGCGACATCTGCTGTTGAGATTAAGGGGAATATAGTTAGAATTGTGAATATTAAATTTTTCATGAGCAATCCTTGATTCATATTTATACAAGTTTTCTAACTATAGCAGGAACTCAGCATAGAGATCATAATCATCAGAGTCTGTAATAGTGACCTCGACGCGTTCACCCACCTTGGCGTTTTCATTCGGTGGTAGAAAGACTAAACCATCAATTTCTGGGGCATCACTTTTAGAGCGTGCGACAATTTGTTCCTCATTAATTTCATCAATCAGGACAGTTTGTCTTGACCCAATCTTCTCTGCCAATTTTTCTCGGCTGATTTCTGCTTGAACTTGCATGAAGCGATGATAGCGCTCCTCTTTAACAGCCTCGGGTACTGGATTTGCCAACTCATTAGCCTTGGCGCCATCCACTGGAGAATATTGAAAACAACCTACCCTATCAAGACGGGCTTCTTCTAAAAAGTCTAATAGCTCTTTAAACTCTTCATCTGTTTCTCCGGGAAAACCAACAATAAAGGTAGAGCGTAGCGTAATATCAGGGCAGATTTCTCGCCATTGATTAATACGGGCCAGTGTGTTTTCACTAGAGGCTGGACGTTTCATAGCTTTTAAAACACGCGAGTTAGCATGTTGTAAGGGAATATCCAGGTAGGGCAAAATTAGTCCATCACGCATCAGCGGAATGATCTCATCCACATGTGGATAGGGATACACATAATGCAAACGTACCCATATACCAAGCTCACCGAGCTCTGCACACAAATCATAAAATTGTGTTTTGACGGTTTTACCTTGCCACTCAACGGCTTGGTAACGAGTATCTACCCCATAAGCGCTAGTATCTTGAGAGATAACTAATAATTCTTGAACGCCTGCTGCTTCCAACCGTTTCGCTTCACTAAGGACCTGAGTAAGTGGGTAAGATTGTAGTTTGCCGCGCATGGTCGGAATAATGCAAAAGGTACATTTCTGATTACATCCTTCAGAAATTTTTAAATAGGCATAATGCCTGGGAGTGAGTTTAATCCCTTGCGGAGGAATAAGTTGGATGAAGGGATCAACTGGCGGCGGTAGATGCTTGTGGACAGCTTGGACAACTTCCTCATAAGCATGCGCTCCGCTGATATGCAATACATCTGGACAGGCTTCGCGAATCATATCTGCTTTTGCGCCTAAACAACCCGTTACAATGACCCGTCCATTCTCAGACATTGCTTCTTTAATGGTATCAAGTGATTCAGTCACCGCCGCATCAATGAAGCCGCAGGTATTCACAACAACAACGCCTGCATCCTGATAGGTCGACACCAGATCATATCCCTGTGCGCGTAATTGGGTAATTATTCGCTCGGAATCAACCAGAGCCTTAGGGCATCCTAAGCTTACAAAACCTACTTTATGATTCATGATGTCCGTTTTAAAAAAAGGGGAGATTATAACACAGGCGCATCTTTTGTCCATTTCAATGAGAGTTTCCGAGCAAGGAAGAAACCTTGATTACGCTGCGCAGCGCAATCAAGGTTTCTTCATCTCTTTGCCTGTTTCAATTGTTCTAAGAATTTATTTGCTGAGACATCGCCAACAAGACGTAAATCCACTTGTTCTCTGCCCTCTCTATCAATAAATATAAAAG
>JACCWL010000266.1 GCA_013697645.1 Tatlockia sp.
GTGCATCCATTGTCGGGCCAGGGGCGCCGACCTACGATACGGGTTCCTCAGTAAGTCTCCGAGTGTTGGCATCTAAAGCTTTTTGGGTCAGTGGCTTACCTACGCATCCTTCTTTCATCCTCGCGAACTCTAAGATATGAATTCAGGTTGTCAGGCTTCGATCTTAAAAACGGAAGGCTAAACGGGCGGTTATTGAATAAAGAAAAGGAAAGTAAGAATCCGTAGGACTTATTTGTGGCTCTCCGTAACCGGCTGTATAATTTCCACCAACTTCAGCCATTATATGTTGTCCCAAGCGATAATTTACACCCACACCAAAAGTTGGGCTGAGGCGCCAATCGTCTAGGATAATATCCTTTCTATGGACTCCTGCTGCGCCAGCACTAGAGTAAATTCTGAAAGCAGTGTTTGAAATGGGTAACATAATTTTAGCCATCAAATTCAACGTTTCTGTCTTTGTATTTAGTTGAATTACGTCGTCGTTATCTAAACTAAAGAGACTTGTCTCATCAAACAACAGATGGGCCTCAGGAAAATTTATATAATTAAATTCTAGAGCAAAGGCTGGGATGAATTCAAAGCCTGCTAAAAGACCCCAAACTCTCCCACCTTCTGTAACCTTAAGTGGCGTCGATAGACTCATGGCTAAATTTTGATTTTCTTTATTGGGTACCAACCCTTGCCAAGTAGTTGAACCATATCCACCAATTGCGCCAAGATAAAATGCTTGGTTTAAAGCTTTACCCTCAGTGCCGCCAAAACAAAAAAGAGAATAGAGGAGAAATGGAAAAACACTAAATCCTGCTAATTTTTTAATACTCACAATGAGGAACCTCTATACCAATTACTTAGGACAAGCACTACCGTTTGAACTGCATACTCTGCCGCGAGAATCTACACCGCCATCAAGATAGCATTTCCAATTATCTAAACAATCTTGAGCCGAAGTGTATTTTTGCGATTTGGAATTGCATGCCCGCTCAAGAGTACCGAAATAACTTATCATAAAAGAGGCAAGTTTAGACACATCACCATCACAGACGTTAGCAGGTAATAAACTGGAACAATAACAGTTGGCAGCTGCTTTAAATGATGGACAAAAATTTGGATTATCTGTAGCCAGAGCTTTAGGACATTCAGAATAGACAACAGAAGAAAATGCAAATCCGAACAGAGATAAAGCAAGATATACTTTTTTTAACATATTGACCCCATTGATAATACGAAGATGAGACTCTACCAAAATATTGCTAAATAAAAAATAAACATTTTTGTTTTTTTGTTAATTATTGTATTGATTCACAGAGATTTAACATTTCCTTTGATAGCCTATTCTGGAATTCGGGAGTTAGATTGGCGGATACAGCCATATAGGATTTCTGATCGTCTAAGCGTAAAAAGCAAACATCTAAAACATTGTCTATTGCTAAAATGTCAGACTGACTATTTGGGGTCAATTCTGGTGTCAAACCAAAGAGAGGTGAATTTTCAATTTCTGTTTTTAAGAAACTGTTTTGCATATTAATATTGATAATAAATTCATTGGCTTTTTTTGTATTTAAACGAACTGAGCTATTAATAATTTTTTTATTTAATTTAAAAGATGGAAATAAAATATTATATAAAGAGATCACTGAGTTAAGGGACAATTCTTTTATTCTATCCAATTTACGAAAATTGCTGATACAGGCAAGTTTGACTAGATTCGAACAACGCTGATAAGGACTGGTTGTTATCATCGCGGTATGAATTTGCTGACAAAGAGAATTTAAATTTTGCTTGGAATTAATGGATAATTTAACCGGCTCTACATTTAAAAAGCAGCCGAGGGTTTTATCATATTTATTATCGTCGCGAGTGGATTTTACTTTATTAAAACAAGTCGGCGATTTGACATTTAATTCACCACAGCAATTGGACAAGGCGAGAAATAAAATCCCAGACAACCCGGTATCTAAACTTATGTGATTATTTAAGCAATAGTTTCGAAGCTTGTCCAAAGTCTTTTTTGAGATTTCAGTATACCTTGTATAAGACAGCTGGCTTTTTTTCATTTTGGCTACAACATATTGATCAGGAATAATAAATAAATTAGCATCTTTTAAATAGTCTTCCCAGAAGATAAAATCATTGTCTAAATGGGTTTGAATATGGGCTCTTTCTGCAAATAAATATTCTCGATAGCTTCTATCTTTCTCAAATATCGTCGACTCATTCGACAAGTAAAAATTGGATAAATCAGAGAACAAAATTTCTAAAGAGGCATCATCAGCAAGCATATGTGGCATACAAAGTTGCAATTCCATTTTATTATCTTTTAAATAAAATAAACGCGCTTGAATTGGAGCGGAATTCCTTGGCCAAGAATGGGCTGATAACTCATCGATAGATTTTTCCAATTCAGTTTCTAATTTCCTTGATGAAACTGCTTCAATTTTTTTTATTTCCAGTTTAAAATCCAATTTCTTTTCGCAATACTGGCCTGGACTAAAAGTTGAAACATGATAGGACAATACTTCATGCTTTTTTGATAGCAAATCAAAGGCTTTATGCAGTTTTTTTTCATCTATATGACCCTGGAACCGCTTTCGAGCGCAAATATTTAATTTGTTTAGATTTGGCGCGAAAAGCCTTGAAAGCCATAAGGTAAATTGAAAGTCACTTAAAGGCAAATGACTGTTTTCATAGATCTTTTCAGAAAATTGGATTCGATTAGACATTTTTTTTTGATTTTTTAAAACGTTACACAAGGATAGTATTGTGGGATTTTGATAAAAATCTTGTAAGCTGATTTCCTTTTCTAAAACCTGAGTTAAGTTTGAAATAATTTTGGCGGCGGACAAGGAATGACCGCCTAGTTCAAAAAAATTAGCATTCACCGAAATTGGCCTAAGGCTGAGTTCATTAGACCAAATTTCAGCAACAATATTTTCTAGATGATTCGCGGGAGCTTCATGAACTTGAACCGGAGTGAATGAAGGAAGAGGTAAGGCTTTTCTGTCTATTTTCTCGTTGGCAGTCAGTGGAAAGAATTCCATTTTTATAAAAAATGAAGGGATCATAAAATCAGGTAAATATCGCCCTAAGAATAGAGCTAATTCTTTTTCATTTACCCATTTCCGTGGATTTTTTAAAATATAATAAGCAACTAATTTTTTATCTTTTTGGCAGCCTTCTATAGCCTTAACTGCTGCTAATTTTAAGGCAGGATGCATCAACAAGAAATTTTCAATTTCGACGGGTTCAATACGAAATCCTCGTATTTTTACTTGCTCATCAATTCGACCTAAATATTCGAAATCTCCACTAGGAAATTGTCTGCATAAATCACCAGTTTTATATAAGCGTTCATCTTTATCTGGATTAAATGGATCCTTAATAAAGTATTTCGCGGTTTGATTTTTATCATTTAAATAACCTCGAGCCAAACAAGTTCCACCAATGTAAAGCTCACCCATTTCTCCCTGTGAAACAGGGTTATAATTTTCATCCAATATATAGGAAATACAATTAGGCATTAGTGTACCAATAGGAACATTTTTCGTTAAATCTGCTATTTTTTTTCGGTCAATTCGGTTAGCAACAACCGCAACAGCTGCTTCGGTTGGCCCATATTCATTAAACAAAATATGGTCAGGAAAAAGAGTTAACCAGGAGGCACAATCTGGCGCAAATAAATTTTCACCACCTAATATAATTTTATTTAGAAATTTAAGCGGCCTGTTGTTGATTTTTTCTTGATACAACAAGACATTAAAATATCCAGGAGTTATTTTAATTAAATTTATTTTATTTGAATCAATAAAATCCAAATAAAGCTTAGGATCTTTTTTGATTTTATCTTCACAAATTACAATAGTTAAACCAAATAATAGCGGGATAATTGTGCTAGTTAAAGCAAAATCAAAGGCATGATTTGAAGAAAAATCAATCCGTTCTTGCGCCTTCACACCGCTATAATCAGCAAACCATCTGGCATAGTTCACAATGCTCTGATGCTCAATTAAGACCCCTTTAGGCTTTCCAGTTGAGCCAGAAGTGAAAATGATATAAGCAAGTTGTTGAGGCTGAACTACAATTTTGGGTTCCTCTATGCTTTGCTCAGCGAGTTTTGGCTCCTTATCATAAATGAGAACCTTTCCACTAAAACGTTTAAAGCTGGCGGCCTTTTTAGACGTCGTTATAAGCATTGGGATTTGATTCTCGTTTAGAATAAGCAACAAACGCTCTTGGGGACAG
>JACCWL010000271.1 GCA_013697645.1 Tatlockia sp.
GTTTTATAACCGCAAGAGGAGCCATTCGACATTAGGCTACCTCTCGCCAATGATTTTTGAAACAAAATGGCAGAAACAACAGCACGTCTTGCTTCATAGTGTCCACTAAAAGGTTGCAAGATCAGTCGCTCTAGTTTTTCAAAGCCATATTGTATATCTGAACTAGAAGGACAATTAATATCTTCTTGGGTGTGCGATCATTCATCTAATCTCAATATTACAAAGCGGATTTCATTGAAATAATAAATGGGAATTCCGGTTATCACTTCGCGCTGACCTGGCTACCTAGAGTAATTCATTCTCTTCAGAATCAGTCAAAATCACCTCTTTTCCAGAAAAAGCAGGAACTCGCTTTCCTGGCAAAATAACCCCCATTAAATTTAAAGGATCAATTGCCGAAATGCTCTTGTTTTCGAAATCCACTCCTTTTTTCCTGGAAGCGCGCAATGAATCCACGGCGTAAGGCAGGGCGAATTGTTCGCCTCTAAACCCGCTAACAAAACGACCGCCTCTGATTTCACCTCTGGCTTCCAAGCGCCGAAAGGTAGCCAATAAATCAGGCCAAGAAGGAATAATTTTTTCCTTTATAATTAATTCGCGAAAACAGACTCCATAACGCTTAAGCAAAATCATGCAATTTGCTTCCACTTGTTCACTTTGACTAATTGCTCTGCTGGTTTTTAATAAGGACCAACGACCTGAGGCTTGATGATAGTAGTTAAGACGGCGACCTCGTTTACCATTACGCCGTTTAGGGTCAATTAAGGCCCGCAGATTATCAAAACCATCGGCAGTGATAAGGCCTGCTGAAACCAATTCCCATAATCCTGTTTCAATTTCGGTGCGAAGATGTCCGAGATTTTGCACGAGATCAATATAAAATGAGGCGCCATTTTCTTTTAAATAGGCATGAATGTTTTGTGCAACGTGGCTTAAGGCTTGTAAATCAGCTTGATTTGAAGGTTTAAGACCAGCCATCCAAGCAGAATCTTCCCGAACAAAAAAGGTAATAGGAGAAACACTAGTCGGTATGATGCGTTTAGCAAGACTTTCATGTTCCTCATCCAAAGAAACAGCCATTGCCGGATGTGGGGAAAAACGTCCCCAACCAATTACACCGGTCAAACAAAGGTGATCAAGCCAGTCTTTGTTGTAGTCAATAATTCGTTTGGCAAAAACCTGTTTTTCCCATGCATTGGCTGGAATTTCAAAGCCTTGTAATTGTTTAATCACTTCCAGTAAGCCTCGTTCACCTCTTAGCTGTGAGCCTGGACTCAGATGTTGCCAGCTTAATAGCCAAGTGATAAATTGCGGGGCGGTTACCGGTTCGATTTCCTTTCGTAAGATTCCAAGAGTGAGGGAATGAATTCTGGCTAATAAACGCCGCTCACACCATTCTAGCTCTGTGGAACTCGGAGTTCTAAATTGACCACGTAAGATGAAACCTGTGGCTTCTAGCTTGATGAGAGTTTGTTCAATAAGAGGTTCGTTTAACTCTATTATTTCAGCTAATTCCTTCTTTGTTGTAGGACCAAGATAGGTAAGCCAGCCACGGATTAGATCGGTTAGGGCCTCTTCAGGTTCAGGTTTTTCTTGCTTTAGGTCGATGAATTGATCTAGAAAAACAGCTTCGGGATAGAGGCAACTGAAGTTCTCTTTTTTTTCCGTGGCTAACCAAAAAATCTTTTCATCAATCTTGGCCTTGCCAGCTCTCCCAGAAGCCACTAGTTGATCAAAATAAGCAGACCAAAGCGGTGATGATTGTTGCACTTTATTTAGATTTAGATTAGCGGGTAAGGCAATCAAAGTTTGGAGAATATCGTGTAATTCATCAGCAGATCGCAGATCAGGCCAAGCTTGTTGCTGAACTTCGGTGATGGCTGCTGGATTAAGACGACCAATATCATCTAATAAGGATTGCGGCAAAAACCGGCGCATTTCGACCGCTCGTGTTCTTCGTTCCTCCAAAGGCGCATCATCAAGAAAGGCATAAGGATTAGCATTTAAAATTTCATGAGCAAAGACCGATGGAGTTGGCGTATCCACTGCGATTGTGTTGATTTTATTTTGTTTAAGTAGAGTCAGAATTTCACCTAAACCCTCTAAATCAAGTGCCTCGCTTAAGCAGTCTTTCATTGTTTCATTGATTAGCGGATGCTCAGGTAGCTCAACATCTTTTCCCCCTAAGTTATCCTGACAAGCGGCAGCATCTGGAAAAACGGCTGCCAGCAGATCATCAGAAAGCATCCGCAGTATATTGGGCGGAACCTTGCGTCCCCCTCTAAATCGTACTAAGGCCAAAGCACGCATAGCAGTCCAGCGCCATCTTGTCGTAAAAATTGGCGATTGCAAGACGGCCTGCGTTAGAACCTCTTTAATCGTATTGGGATGTAAAAAGTGAAAGACATCAATTAAGGGAAAACTGTGCTGTTCAGCTAGAGATATCGCAATGCCATTATCCGTTGCTGCAGCTTGCAATTCAAAGTTGAAAGAGCGGCAAAACCGTTTTCTTAGGGCTAAGCCCCAAGCCTTGTTTATTTTTCCCCCAAAGGGCGAGTGAATAATTAATTGCATACCACCTGATTCATCAAAAAAACGTTCAGCAATAATGGTTTCTTGAGTGGGAACTGCCCCTAAAACTGCGCGACCTGTCAAAATGTAGCGAATAATTTGTTCAGCACCGTTCTCCTGCAATCCGCAATGCTCTGTTAACCAGGTTAGAGCGCTTTTAACCGCAGGCTGTTCTCCGTCAATTAGGTTGACAGTAGGAGGCAGCATCTCGTCGATTGTCTTGCGTAAATTAGAAAGTTCAAGTGAAAGTTCTTTCGTTCTTGACGGCGCTTCCCCTAACCAAAAAGGAACTGTAGGTGCTGCTCCATGCGCATCTTCCACCAATACACGTCCTTTTTTGCCTTCAATATGTTTTATTTGCCAAGAGGTGTTTCCGAGCAAAATTATATCACCTCGATTCGATTCAATGGCGAAGTCTTCATCGAGTGTGCCAATCATGATTCCCTTTGATTCGGTAATCACGGTGAATAAATTATTCTCAGGAATCGCTCCACCACTGGTTATCGCCGTTAAACGGCTACCTCGTCGTGCTTTAATCAAGCCATTGACGCGATCGCGAAAGAGATAAGAACCATAGCGTCCTCTGGAGCCCGCTATGCCTTCTGATAGCATAGTTAGGATCTCATTAAAGGTTTTTCTTGTGAGTTGTTTATAGGGATAACTTTTTTTAATTAGGGAAAATAATTCCTCTTCTTGCCAATCGTTGGTGGCACAACTTGCGACTATTTGTTGAGCAAGAATATCAAGCGGCTCTTTTGGGATAATTAATTGGTCAAGCTCGCCTCTTCGTATTGCATAAACAAGGGCTGCGCATTCTAATAATTCATCGGCAGTCGTCGCAAATAAAATACCCTTGGAAATAGCTCCTTTCCAATGCCCGGAACGGCCAATGCGTTGTAAGGCAACAGCAATGGCACGAGGTGATCCAAGTTGGCAAACTAAATCGACGGTACCAATATCAATTCCTAACTCCAAAGAAGCTGTGGCGACGAGTACCTTTAATTTACCTTCTTTTAAATTGGTTTCTGCGGTTAGGCGCAGTTTGCGTGAGAGGCTGCCGTGGTGGGCTGCAACGAATTCTTTACCTAATCGTTCTGAGAGGTGGTGAGCTGCACGTTCTGCTAAACGCCTTGTATTGGCAAACACTAGCGTTGAGCGATTTTTCTCTGTCAATTTAGCAATGCGATCGTAAAGTTGATCCCACATCGCATTGCTAGCAACTGAGCTTAGCTCATCTTGTGGCAACTCAATACTCAGTTCTAAGTGACGGGCGTGGCCAATGTTAATGATATTATGCTTTGAGGCGCTTTGGCCGGCTAAAAATTCTGCGACCAGTTCAAGTGGTTTTTGGGTGGCTGATAGACCAATACGAACAGGTTTTTCCACTGTGATTGCATCTAACCGTTCTAAGGAGAGAGATAGATGGGTTCCTCGTTTATTATTGGCCAATGCATGAATTTCATCCACGATAATTGTTTTGACATTCGCTAGGATAGCGCGGCTTTTTTCAGCGGTTAATAACAAATAGAAAGATTCTGGTGTGGTCACTAAAATATGAGGCGGTTTTTTTAACATGGCCTGCCTTTCATAGGCTAAGGTATCTCCTGTTCGGACTGCAACTTTGATCTCCGCCATTTTATAGCCACGTTCTTTAGCAAGGAGCTGGATTTCGCCCAGTGGTCCTACTAAGTTCTTTTGCACGTCATTGGTTAGGGCTTTTAAAGGAGAGACATATAAAACACTAGTCTGATTAGAAAAGTTGTCTGATAAGGCCTGACGTACTAATTGGTCGATACAAACCAAGAAAGCAGCAAAAGTTTTCCCTGAACCTGTTGGTGCAGAAATCAAGGTGGTCTTGCCGGCTAAAATGGCTGGCCATCCCTGTTCTTGCGGTACTGTGGGTGATTGGAATTTTGCAACAAACCAATCATGTACAAGAGGATGAGCCCAGCCTAAATGATCACAGATAAAAGTCATAGTTTAATTATACTATAAAAGTCGCCTGATTAGCGCGTAGCGATAACTGGGAAGGTCGTGGTGGGGTTCTCTGGGGTTATTTCTAGCGCGCTAACAAAGGGTTAATTCGGGGCATGAAAACCACAATTAGACTGCATCTTAGATTGCATAGCCGCCTGGTTATCGCTTGGCGCTAACCAGGCTATCTTATTTTAAAAATGTTGTTTAAGCTTCTGCCACAGTGTTTTCTTAGGAGTTTTTTTGCACGCATCAATGACTACAGGAATTAAACGTTCAGTATCAGCTATTATTACGTCAACCTTCTTTGATTTTCCTTTTTTCATTTGTCCGACTGTGTAATAAATTATTTTTGGTTGATTTACTTCATCAACTGCTAAAAATTGTTCACAGGTTATTGAGCCTGAGTTTTTCGCAGTCTTGGCAGAGTTTGCATGCTTGCTAGTATCAGCAAACAAAGTTCCTGCAAAAACAAACATTAGAGGGAAAGTAATTATTTTGACTAATTGCATTAAAATTTCTCCATAAATTGAATTACAGCAGCTACGGGAAGTAGAGCCTAGTTAATTTAGAATATTATTCGCGATAATACTAGAGACTTTCGCAAGCTGCCAAAATTGAGATTCACAGATTGATGATTAATTTTAAGGAAATCGCATCTCGTGAAGCTTTGTTTAGGCCATCTAGTCTCGATGCAATATGAATGTTTGCCTTATCGATAAACCCATGGGCATAGCTCGCATCGATAGATATATTTTTATTTAACTCATAGCCTAGTGAACCACCTAGAATAATACTATCACCAGTTGATATTTGATAATTTCCATTGCCCGGTGATTGACTGTAAGTACTAGCAACTCGAATGATGCATTTTTTACTAAGACGATAATGGCTGCCTAAGGTAAACAACCAAGTGTCATTTACCTAGAGCTGTGACTAGATCAATATTTTCTATTTGGTTAGAAGATTGGGCATATCGCAGAATAGAATTTGCATCAGGCTCCCTGTTAAAGAAATTAGATATGATGGCAAATCCGGCTGTAATTTTATCTCCAGTGGGTATACCTATGTAAAAAGAGGGCAAATAATAATGGGTTTGACTATGTGAACTACCTGATTGGCTAATACCGGTTATTGATTGCGTCGAACCCGTAAAATTAGTTCTAAATTTAGCAAGAGATCCAAGCCCTATCATCTGTGATTTTTTTAAAAGCGTTAAAGCAGCAGGATTGTGATAGGTCGCGGTCGCGTCATTCACCACCGCTGTTCCTATCGTTGATTCAATAAAGGAAGCGTGCAGTGATTGAGGGAATAATAAAACCATACAAAGAAAAATTTTTTGTTGAGTAGACATTTGTTCTAACATTGGGCGCATCCCTTAATTAAGATTTTTTTTGCAACGCCCGTGCAGACGGGCAACCATCCATCAGAATATTTTAATCACAGAATTTAAGACAAAGTTAGCAATTTCTATCATAATGGCAATTCCAATAAAAAATCTTTACAACCATGACCGTTTTTCAACAATTACAACAGCAAAGCTATGCTCACATTCCTTTTCCAATGGATTCAAAATGGATTCAACAAGCCATAGACGCTTTTTTTCTTTTTTTAAAAGAGCCAGAGTCCGTAAAAAATCACATTAATTTTACAATAGCCCCAAACCATCGAAGGGGAGATGTAGGGTATAAGCATCGTGAGGCTAATGAGCATATTTATAATGATTCTAAGGAGTTTTTTCATTTTCATCCGGCAATATTTAACAAATATGAATCATTCTTAGAGAAAAACCCTGTTGTTGCTGATTTTGTAATGAAAGCAAAACCCATATGGGATGCTGTTTATAAAACAATGCATCATTTATTAAGCTTATTTGAAGAAAAATTTCCAGGTATTGTAACTAAGGTTTTCGCCACAGAAGATGAACATATTCAACTCCGTTTTTTAAAATACGATTGGCAACATTCAGGAAAATATTTGGCAAAACCCCATTTTGATGCGGGCTCATGTACGCTTGCCATTGCTGAAAGTTGTGCTGGTTTAAGAATTGGTACCTGTCCTGAAGATCTTAAACTGATCGAACATCGCGAGCAGCAGGCTATTTTTATGCTTGCATCCAATTATAAGGTCTTATTTGATACGGCGGTACTTTTACCAGGCTGGCATGATGTGATTCAGTTGGACGATAGCTGTATTGGAAAACCCTTCGCAAGATGGGCAATTGTGGCATTTATAGAAGCGCATGGAGTTAAGGCATTGCCAAGATCAGAGACGCATAAGTGGATCTAGTTGAGTGTAATTGTATTTCAAGATCTAATCGGAGGAAAAATGAGCACCTATGACTATATTGTTGATAACAATCCTTGTACATCTGACGATAAAATTATTCGTGATGGAATTGTTAATTTCAATAGGCGAATTACCACTACTAAAGCAACCCATTTCAGCGTGTTTGCTAAAAAAGGTGCCCAGATCATAGGTGGAGCTTTAATTTGGGAGCAATGCGATGCTTTGTATATTGATGTACTTTGGTGTGATGAAAATTACCGCAAAAAAGGTGTCGGCACAAAAATCATTAGCTTGATTAATGATGTCGCTATGGATAAACAGTTACCAAAAATATTTGTCGATACTTATGCATTTCAAGCACAAAATTTTTATCAAAAGCATGGCTTTTATTGCATAGGAACCATCCCAGAATATTTGTTAGGATATGACAGAATTTTTATGAAGAAAGATGTTCAATGAACATAAACTCAAAACTCGTTAGTGACTAATAAGACAATGAATCCATTATTAAGAAAAGCAAAAATAGCCGATGTAAATTCCATTGCAAAAGTTTATCTGAGCTCGCGCAAAGAGCTGGTTTCTTTTGCACCTTTAATACATACAGATGAAAGTATTTATCAGTGGATTCGCAATGTTCTACTTCCTAAAGAGCAAGTAATTGTTGCTGAAGAAAAGGGAATTATTATTGCTATGATGGCTTTAATAACTGTAGAGAAAATAGGATGGATAAGGCAGCTTTATATTCATCCTGACGCTGTTGGCCAGGGCGTTGGAACAGTAATGATTAAAAGAGCAAAATCGATTTTAGGTTCTCCAATTAGGCTCTATACCTTCCAAGAAAATATTGGAGCTAGACGGTTTTATGAACGGCATGGCTTTAGGGCCGTAGAATTTGATGATGGCTCTGCTAATGAAGAAAATTGTCCTGCTGTGCTCTATGAGTGGATGGCAAGTGATAAGAGGGAAAGTTAATGAAAGTTTGTTAATTTGGTAATGGTAAAATGAGAACAGAGCCCTTATTAGCAGCTTATTTTGAATTGACGGTATTTAATCGCACCGCAGAAAAAATGAAACCCTATTTGCCATCTATTCTATTGTTCCTGAAATAGTAAATATTATTAGAACTAAATTTATTATTGCTATAGCTCACCATATGGGAGATAAAGGAGTGGATCGGTATCACTGAATAGCACGCTAAAGCTAATAATTGATATAATTTTTGCTTGCAGTATATCGCAGAAGAAGCACCTACTTTAAAAGTTAAGTTATTGATTGTGTATTGGATATTTGAATTGCTTTTCTCATTGTGATAAATTTCATAGGTTTGATTATAGGGAGATAAATTTATGAGCTTTTTTTGTGAGTCCGAAATGGGAATTTTTCACAAGGCAGTAAAAAATTTTAAAGATGCACTAAAATCTCAATCAGAAGAAACATCCTATTTGTCGAATGGAAATATAACTCCTACTGAAATCTCTGTTAGAAATAGAGTGGAAGTTACAGGAAAAAATTTTGTAATAAGTATTCAGGAATTGATGAGTGCTGAATCAAGAACTAACTATAAATTTTGGGCTTATTTTCTGACAGCTGCAACAAACGTTATAATTACACCACATCAAGACAATAAATCGAGACTCTTTTATTTTAATAATAAGTTAAAATTAGAATGGGAAAATGGAAAACCCTGGAATAAGATGTTAGCTGGAGTGAAAATTGTTGCCAGTACTTTTTTTATTACCGCTGGAACTAGTGGATTAGTTTTAAGCTCTATGTCTCTTCATTGGATCATTTGGGGTAGCCTTGGTTTGGCTATGGGGCCTTGGGGGGCAGTCGCTTTATGTGTTGGTGTGGCAATACTGAGCTCAGTTGTAGCGTGTATTGCTGCTTATCAACTGTATAAAAATATAAAAATTTGCGCTGATACTCCAATTAAGCAAATTAACGATTTTGTTGTACTTATTTCGGGTGATTTGCTAAATAATGTTCAAAATCCACAAAATTTAAGTGAAGTTAGTTGCAGTAAAAGTCGAGATGAAAGTGAGCGCGAGTTTTCCCTGTCCAATGACTTTTCTAGCACTTCAAGTTTCACTCCTAGGTCTGCTTCGGGATCTTAGTAATTAAGTTAAATCAGTTTGATCTCAGTGAACGCTTTAGTGATGTTTAAATTGCCGCGCTATTACCGCCGGATTGTCTAGATGGCAGAGATGTAAATTGTAATGTGTATTTAAATCTGTATAGCTTAGATTTAAATCAGCATCCTCGAACAGTTTGAAATGTGGGTTGTTATCAAAGCTCAAAACTGATTAATTCCTAAGTGAATTTGAGGATGTAATTGATAAATTAACCTCAAATCAAGGAACCTTATGTTTTCAAGGAAATTAACAAAAATAATGCCCATGTTTCTTATGTTAGGAGCTGTGGATGAAGCTAAAGCTGCAATTTTTTATGTAAATGCAAATGCTCTTGCAGGTGGCAATGGCTCTAGCTGGACTAAAGCCTTTAACAATTTAGATTTGGCGCTAATTGCGGCAGGGGCACAAAACTCATTTAACCAAATTTGGATAGCAAAAGGTACTTATAAGCCTACGATTCCCTATGCAGGTGGTTATGAGGGTAGAGAAGCCAATCTTGTTACATTTAAGCTACCCAACAATATCGCAATTTATGGAGGTTTCGCCGGAAATGAATCCTTATTATCACAAAGAAAAACCGATGAAAATGCCACGATATTAAGCGGTGATATATTAGGTGATGACGTTAATATCCCCAATTACTTCATTAACAAAAGCGATAATGCTTGGCATGTGGTGACTGCAGATGGGGCCACTAGCGTTATCCTTGATAATCTTACAATACAAAATGGCTATGCAGCGGGGCCTGATTCCGGAATTGTCTCTGCTAAAAATCCCATTTCTATGAGGATTATTGCTATCGATTATGCCCATGATACTGGCGGTGGTTTGTTCGTAAGGCATGGCGCTAAGGTTACATTGAATAATGTGAAGTTTAGTTATAATGTTGCCAATAGTAGCCGAGCAACAATGTTCATGACGCCTGGTGACGCACCTATAGCAGCAGGCGGTGGTGCAGTAGTAGTAATGGACCCAAAAACGCTGGTAACTATTAATAATTCCATCTTTTCAAACAATTCAGCTTATAGTCCACCACCATTTTTCGGCTCTAGTGGCGGTGCGCTTAATGCTTTACTCGATGGTGCTTTTGCAATCTCTAATTCGCAGTTTATTTATAATCAGGCAGAGCGAGCTGGAGGAGCCATCCAATTAAAAAATAGTGCAGATACTACTATCAACTCAAGTATTTTTACCGCCAATACTGTTGTGGGGAATTTTACCGGTGATGAAAGAGGGGGCGCGATAAGTTCGTTTGATGCGAGTCTCACCATCTCAGATAGTACTTTCAATGCTAACCTAGTCAACACTTCACTTTTTGGATCGGGGGGTGCCATATCACAACAGGTCCCACCTGATCATGGGATAGCTCCTAAATTAAAAATATCTAATTCAACCTTTTCAAACAATAAAGCGTCCACCTTTGGAGGAGGAGCAATTTTTATTTTTGGTTCTAAAGTTAATCCTGCGGTCATTGCCAAGATTACAAATTCTGTATTCACAAGTAATGTCGCTGGAGCGGGTGGGGGACTTTATGTTGATTCACTCCCGACCTCAGTGCAGAATTGTGGATTTACTGATAATCAGGCTTGGCTCGTAGGAGGTGGTGTGCTGGCTGCCAACTTTGCCGATGCTATTAATGATATAACCGCCTTGACTACTCGATCTCGCTTAGACATATCTAATTCTGTTTTCAGTGGAAATCTGATTATAGGTGTGCCACTCTACAAGCACTCCCCCCATTATATCTTAAGCAAATATGCGCAGAGCACTGCGGCTGATTTAGGACTGAATCCGGCAAATGTCTTGCAATTGAGTACAGGAGGCGCTGCTGTTGCTTCAATATTGGGTGCAAATGTTAATATTTTGAATTCTGCATTTACATTAAATATTGCATACATTGGCAATGGGGGAGCACTTTTAATTGGGGGGACACAAGGGTTTGCAGGGACGACAAAACTTGCTATGAATCAGAGTTATGTAAATCTCAGCACATCGACTTGTGTGAGTAATATAGCTCCTTATGGTTATTGGAATCATACCTCTCTGATTGATCTTGCTCATATTGGATCGGATTCTAACGGAGTTCAATTTGTGACTGATGGAAGCTGTCCGCTGGTAGCTACTTTCAAGTCAGGGAATCCAGACATCGAAGAAAAGATAAAGGATCTAATTAAGCTACGAAAACAAAGCATCAAGGAAGAGCACTTGAAACGAAAAGATGCACTCTAGCAGGCAAGCCTTTAAATTAAAATATGTAGGTCGGGCCCCTGGCCCGACATTTCATATTCATTCCTCAAAGTTTTGTATCATAAACTGGAATAGCGATATTTCCCTGAGTTAGAAATATTAAAAAATTAAGAGTTATAATTGAAATGAATGGTCGTAGTAGTTTTAGCCCTTCAACATTGCTTTCAATTGCTTTTTCCTTAAATAATAAGTGCATTGCTCTGTGCTGAGAATTAATCTGCCCTAAAACTTTAATGAGTTCGTTTTCCAAAAATGAACTAGTGTCCCCTTGAATCAGTCTCATATTCTGCGGCTTTGTCTCTAAATTTATTTCACTAGGTACGTCTATTAAGACTGGGCTTCAAGGGATTGAAACAGACAAATCGTAGGTCGGGCCTCTGGCCCGACGATAGGGTGTATTTCCATTCCAAATAATGCTGAGCTGTGGAGATGGAAGGGCAAAAGATTAACTTAAATCAGTTGTCTTACTTATGTTTTGGATAAAATTGCTCAATTGAACTAGTAACCTCCCGAGAGGTGAAATTAGGCCAATTATCTTTATCAAATCCAGGCGCATTCTCTAATTTTTTTTCATCTAAATTGAGAATAAAGCAATCTTTTCCTTCATGATAAGTAAAATGATCCCAAGGAACTGCAAAGAATTTATTACCGAAACCCATAAAACCACCAAAATCTAAAACAAGATAGCTCACCTTGCCTGTCGATTTATCAATGACAACCTCATTAATAGTCCCCAGATTTTCATCTTTCATATTCTTAACAGTGACACCTGTAACCTCACTGGCTTTTACTACTTTTCTAAAAGTCATATTAAATTCCTTTTAAATGGTTAATCGAATATTCCTCCATGACTATATAATGAATATTTAAAAAAATACACAGACTAAAACATGATCTTTTTTGCAAGAGGCATGTACAATTAATAGAAGACTTTAAAATCCTAAGATTGGCTATTATTTTATGCAACCTTATATCTGGAATAAATTACCTTTGGCTATCTACAAAACCTTGGATATCCCAATTTTTATCAAAAATAAAGATAGTTTATACTTATGGGCTAATGATTTTTTTATCCAAAAATCGTTAGGTTATACCTCTTTACCTGGCATTTATAACCAAAGTGATCATAATTTATCCTGGGCTAATTTTGCTGACTCACTCATAGAAAATGACCGGCTTGTTTTGCAAACGAAACAAGATCTTTCAGTCCGCGAACGAGTGATACGGCATGATGGCACTTATGTAACTGCTATTAGCAAAAAATGTCCTGTATTGGACGAGCAACATAAAGTAATCGGTGTGATTGGCTTTAGCCTAGGTCTTCCTGAAACCTCAGTGTTATCGGCCTTGAGCAAACGCGAATATGCTGTTCTCATCTTATTGTCTCAAGGCTTTACTGACAAAGAAATAGCCAAGAAATTATTGATCTCTCCAAGAACTGTAGAAACGCATATTATTCATGCAAAACATAAAATGAATGTTAGAACTCGCGCAGAATTAATTGTTATCTTTAATCGAAATTAATCCGTTAATTCACGGATATTACAAATCCGAGTTTGAGGGTATCTTAGGTTGTTAACTTAATAAGGAGCTATTTATGACTTTAAAAAATCTTGCCTGCACTATTCTGGCTACCACTTTAATTTGTCCCGCTGGTTTTGCAGAAGGAATACAAACTTACAAAAACCAACGAGGATCTTTACTCGAGCTTGAGGTAATGCCAGATAATAAAATTCAAGGATTTTTTACTACCGCTGTGGCATCTAAATCCTGTCAAGAAGCGATTGGGAAAAAACAGCCCATCATCGGTTATACGGTTGGTAATGTACTTACTTTCAGTGTGGTTTACCCAAGCTGTGGATCAGTGGTCAGTATTACCGGGAATTTTGGAAAAAAACAAACTAAAATAGATACCCTATCTATAGTAAATCATCAATCCGTTGATATAACACATGAGGGTCCTGGCTCACGTTTCATTGGCCATGACAGTTATCGTAAAATAGACTAGCAGTTAAGACCGCCTGGGTAGCCTGGTTAGCGCGACAGCGATAACCGGGTTTCTATCTAAGATCTCTTAATTTCAATGATTTTCGTTAGTCAAAAAATCATTGACCCTCATATCGCTTAAAAAATTGACACAGATTCCTTGGTGTTAATAATATGCCCTTTTTGAGAATAACTTTTTCATGAACCTAAGTTTTATGTAGAATAGAAGCTTAATCTACCAATCCGAAATTTTACAATGAAAATTTCTTTTTTTAGTACTCAAAGCTATGAACAAGCTATTTTTGATCAAATCAATCATAACCATAAACATCAAATTAATTATCTTAGCTATCATTTAAATCCTGAAAGCATTGAGGCGCTTGTACCAACAGATGTAGTTTGTTGTTTCGTAACTGATTTTATTAATAGCAAAGTAATTGATGGGCTCTATGAACGCGGTGTTCATCTCATTGCTTTGTATGCGGTTAATTAACCGCATACTTAATTTCCGTTTAATTAGTCTTTTCTTAGCGCCAAGACACTTATGGGAGATGAATATTCGAGGTTTTTTAAAATAACATCATAAAATAAAGCGATTGATGTTGCACAAAATAGTTTATCCATTAATTGACGAACTCTAACCGAATTAATAATAATATTTCTTGAAAAATCATAATTTTTTTTATCGGTTGCCATGCCAAAATAATCTGAAGCTCCGAAAATTTTGCGACCAAAGCTAATGCCATTGCAAATATTGAATTCAGATCTGAGTCCATTTGTGTTTTTTTCTTCTTTGGATATAGGCAGTACATCGTTCCATCGAAGAATAACATTGCTTGATTTACTTAATGCAATTTTATCTTGACCAACACGAATTAAGGGGCAATTACTAATTAAAGATTTATTAAGATATAAATCCATCCAATCTGTATGGGTTATATAGGATATTTTAAAATTCTTATATTTGTATAAATAAAAGACATAAGTACAATCAAAAGAATCCTTAAGCTCAGAACAGGTTTCCTTGAATATTTTACCCGCATCAGGGATAGATGAATCCATTAAAAAGCCTCTTCATTAAATTGTCGTTTCTTTTAACTCATAAATCACCTGAGGTACTCTTTGAATTCGTCTTGTTTCATAATTCATGAACAAAACGGTTTCAACGACACTAGCGACAGGCATGTCTTCGTTTTTTGTTATTTCATAAAGAAATTCACAGGATGTTTTTGTTATTTCACGGACATAGAGGAGAATGTGGAGGATGTCATCAAAGAAAGACTCCCCTTTATAAACTACAGATAAAGCTTTAGCTATAATGCCTGATCCACAGATGTTATCTTCTTTTAAAGAAAACTTGGAAAAGAATTTTAATCTAGCATGATGGGTAATCTTTATAAGTTCCGCATGCCCTAAATGACCTCCATAGTTTATATCTGATATACGAACCGGTATGTCAATTTTAAAATTAGCACGAACTTTTACATCGCAAATACTCATAACTACATCCTTACGTATTGATTATTTCGTTTTTCCTGTGCCATACAATTTGAGCTAATGTAGCAATTTTACAATTCAATAGAAATGCATGATTAGATCTTGTTTCCAAATTAATACTCACGAGGTTAAACATGTTTTCTCTAGAGCCATATTTAAGTTTCTTTACGTAAGTTTCTCCATTAGTTAGCTGTATAATGCAAAAAGAACCCACATAGCGAAACGCAAATTTTCCGGAAACTGAATTGCCGCCAACATAATCACCTACGCCAAATATTGGCTCCATTGTATCATCAGAAATCATAATCACTAGCGGGCTGTTATTAATTAGTTCAAAATAAGAAACTTCTCGCAATATAATTTCATCCTCTGATAAGTTTTTCTCCTTTTCAAATACTGGTGTGGGAAATATAGCTTTCTCATTAGTGCTAATGAATTGCGGTGGAGTACCAATCCCTCTAATAAGCCAATCTTGTGATGTTGCCAGCCCCACTTTATGTAATGCCTCTATAAGCCGTATTAGTCCTTTAGTAGAAATTTCATATTTATCGTCTTCCCACGCTTGTAAGGTTGCTGCGGGAATACCAAGCTCTTGTTCAAAGGCTCGTCGAGAGAGACCAACAAGTCTCCTGGCGGTTTTTATCCTCTCTCCAATCGAAAATATTACTTGTCCTTTCACAGTAACCTAAGTGCTCTAATAAACGAAAAAAGATTTTAACTAAAAATATTTAAAATTAATAGTTTCCTGTTTACCAACATTAAAAATTAATATATTATTAATTTTTAAAATATTAAAACTTAATAATTTTTTTTGGCTAAGAAGTAAACTAAACTCAAAAGACAAGTTTATTTGAGCCGTTTACAAAAGGTAAATTTATTTTGCAGATGCGCGAAGCTCCTTGATTAAAGGTTGGTCAAAATTGTTGTCGAATATTCTAACAAATAGAGAAAGAAGAAGTGCTGCTCCTGACTGATCAAATTAATTCTGAATAAGAAGCAACTACTTCATATAATGCAAAAATCGGGTTTCAAATTGATGAGGAATAAATGGAAGATTCATTTATCAGACAGGCGCGACATCCATGTAAGATTTTTGCGATGTGCAAGGACACAAGAGCTGTAATGGAGAAGAGTTACCTATGATTAATATTGATTCAAGGCCAACCTGTTTTTATCATCCGATAAAAGTTGTTTTTTTAGATGATAATCGTGCATTTTTAGATGCTTTAGACCTGGAGTATAGTGCTCGGATTAATATGTTAACTCTAACAGATCCCGAGACAACAATGCAGGAGATTAATAGTCATAGTAACAATAATTCCCAATCCATTTTTAAATTAATGAATGATATTAACTTAGACACTATCAACAATAGTGTAATTAATTTTGATGTTAGCAATCTGTTAAATCTTATTTATGATAAGACACGCTTTGATAAGGTGGCTGGATTAGTTGTTGACTATGAAATGCCCGCTATTAATGGGATTGAATTCTGTCAAAAACTAAAAAAAAGAAAAATTTTTAAAATTATGCTTACCGCTAAGGTAGATAAAGATACGGCAATCAAAGCGTTAAACCATGGATTTATTGATTGGTTTTTACTTAAAACAAGCGAGGATTTGTATCTAGAAATTTCGCTAGCGGTACAAGAATTAACTCATCGCCATTTTAGAGAATTAGCTCCTAATGGGTATTGCCATTCAATTAATGCTCTATTTGAAAATGAATTATACCAACAATTATTTTCCCGAGTTGCCTCTCAAGCACAAGCTGTTGAGTACTATATGGTTGATAAATCTGGATCTATTTTGTTTCTCGATAAAGATGCAAACCCTACATGGCTTATTATCAGACATATTGAAGAATTAACAGAGCAAATGGATTTGTTGCAAGGCTATGATCTGCCTAAGCAACTTATGTGTTCAGTTTATAAAAAAGAAAAAATATTATTTCTATTATCAGAAAGTGATTACAAAAAATCCGTAAGTCAGTGGATTAACTATTTATTTGACTCAAAAAAATTAGATGATAATTATTTTTACAGTATTATCCAAGATCATTTAACGGATTCTATTGACTGGGGTAGGGTGATTTCATATTCAGCCTATCAAGCAGAGGCAAATAGGACAGTTATTCTTTCATAAGGGTTGAAATAATGTTCAATCTTTGCGGTTAATAATAAGATTGATAGTTACCAAATGAATAAAACGTGCATTCTCTAAATAAAACAACAAATAAATTATAAAGGATTTTTACCGGTTATGAAAAAAAAGCTAACACCACGAGTTGAATCAAATTAAATGTAACCGAAGGTCGCAAAAAAACTAATCGTTGACTCAAATTAAAGGTAACCGTGGAGGTTGCCAAAAATGATGAGTTTAGAGCAGAGAAAGGCGTATTTGGAAGAG
>JACCWL010000272.1 GCA_013697645.1 Tatlockia sp.
GGCATAGTTGTGTCAGTTGGGCAAGTGAAAAAATGCAACAATTTTGTCCTGATTATAACCCAAGCCTATCAAGCCAATTATTTATAACAGTACCCCAAATAGAACTGCCGGAAGAAGAAAATAATACAACTTGTGTATTGCAGTAAAGAGCTATAAATATATACTCGGAACAGTTTTAAGCTCTGTGATAAACCAACTAAAAAGTAGTTTGAGTAATAGTACACTTGAAGTGTACTATTACTATACTAGACCAGGCGGTTATTTTTGAGAAAACAGAAATTGTGATTTGGCTAACAACAAGTGAGGCAATGGTGAGAGGACAAAACACCAATTAGTTTGCAAGATCTGAGGCGGAAAATATATGGTAAAGCGAAGGTTAAAAGCCAATGGCGTTTGAATTTGCCAATTAACTGATTAGCGTAAAGCAACCCTAGTTATGCGATTAGATTAGTGACAACTGAAACCCTTTTGTATTATGGGTGTTTGGTATTTATTAGGTACAAATAAACCAATAAGAGCTTTTACTGTTGTGGCTTCGGAATACTTAAATCCACAGCATCAAAAAAATAAGTATCATAAATTTTTGCAAACTCCCCATTGGCCTTAATTAATTGTATTTGCTGGTTAATTTTATCAATCAGGGGCTGGTTGCCAGGCAAAGCCATAATTGAATAGCCGCCACCGAGCGGAAAGACAGGGCCAAGTATGCTAAAAATGCCACTGGTATTAGCTACCCAATAGTTCACAGCCCTTGCATGCAAGAGCGCTGCCTTTATTGATTTATTGACCAGGGAAGTTAGTAAAACCCCTATGTCCTTGTAGTCCACAATTTTAAAATTATTAGAATAGTTAGCCTGAAGATAGCTTGCAAATATTCCAGTATTGACTTCTTCTTTGAGAGTACCAACTTTTTTTCCATTCAACTGTTTAAAATTGGTTATGTTGCTAGCTCTAAGGACGATAAATCGACCGTAGCTCTGCATGTATGGAATAGAGAAAATATATTTTTTAGCGCGTTGCGCTGTGATGAAGACACCTATAATCAGATCAATATCTCCTTTATCAATAGCAACAAATAGCTGATTCCATACCATTGGAAGGAGAATGCATTTCTCCTGTAATCCTTGACAGATTTTATTTGCCAAATCCACATGAAAACCCTGCATGGGTGACATGACTAAGGGCGGGTCAAAAAACATGACGCCTATTTTTAACTGCGCTTGACCCGTAGACGGCAAAAGCAAAGAAATCAATCCCGTAAGCAGTAGTGGCAGCCATTTAAATTTCATAAAAATATCCTTTTAATCATAAAGCTTAAGCTGTCAATTGCGCGCATAAAACGCGAATTAGGCAGTGGGATTAATGTGTATTTTAAATTCTAGTAATACCATGAAGGGGAGGAACAGTAAATGCGATAAAAAGGCGAAATTGACTCGAAACAATGTTTAAAATGAAGACTAGATTTAGCGGCAAATGCGTTTTTGTGAGCATTCGAATTAAGCTGGCCTTTACCAAGTAATTTAGGTTTTTAAAGGTATGAAAGGGACATTTCGCCAAATTGCGCTTGGTGAGCCTTCTCTTCCGAGCTAATTTCTATTAAGCCGAACTCCCAGTCTACAGAAGGACGGCAAAACGATAGTCAATTGTTATTTTGGCTCGGGTTCTGGCTCTTTATCGGGTGTAGGCTCATAGGAGTCTGGTAATGGCGGGTCTTCCATAGGAGGATTTGGAATTTCTGTAGGAGGATCTTCTTTAGTCGGATTATCGTTCATTCTCTCACCTCTGATGTTTATATAGTGTAGAACTTTTAAAGCTCTACACTAAGAAGTTAATCCTGTTTTAATAGGCATGAAAGCGCTCCTTGCCACTTGGGTTGATTAAAACACGCGCGCAAGAACCCAAATTATTATTAGAACAGTTAAGGGAATTCCTAAAAGCCAACCGAGTATGTATCCCATGATAAGACTCCTTGTGTATAGTTAAATTGACCAATTAACTTGGTTGACTTTAAGTATAGTGGGTGAATGATAAAAAAAGCTAAAAATAATTGGTATTCTTCAAAACAAATACTACGCTTAGAGAGCAAAAGAAATTTGAAATTAATTCAAGGAGTGAATCATGAAAAATATTACCTCATTATTTATTGGTGGATCTTTGCTTCTAGCGACTTCAGTTGGTTTCGCAACAACTCCAGTTATTAATACTGATATAACTACCAATTGGTCTTGTACTACAAATGCAAGCTCTCCTGTTAATGACACTGACAAGCTGGCTGCGGATCAAATGGAAAAAAATACTAGTTCTGCAGTTAAGGCCTTTGAATTAGCAGCACAAAATTGCCGCGATTGCACAGAAATTACCTGTAAAGTTAAAAAATAAATAAGTTCACCTAGGTTTGTCTTTCTTGAAAGATAAACCTAGACCTCACTTTAACTCCATGAATAAATATAAAATTTATTTTCTACCCGAATTTATAAACGTTTTTTAAAAAACTCGCAAAAGCACTACTTGCATGAGAAACCCGATCCCTTAAATAATAGGCTTGATTTTGCGACCTAAGGAAGACCGATTTATTATGAGTAACAATCCCACAGCGGTTATTAGAATCGCAACCCTAAAAGACGCGAAATCGATTGCTAAAGTCCATATTCGTTCTTGGCAAAAGATGTATAAAGAGTTTATCCCTGAATCTATTCTCAAGGATTTATCTCTAATTGAACGCACTCAAAAATGGGAAAGCCTGATAGAAAAAGGGGTAAAGGTATTAGTTATTGAAATGGACCAATCAATTATTGGCTTTGCATCCGTTTGTCCATTACGAGATGCTGGAGCTGATATTTTATCAGGAGAAATCAGCGCTATTTATTTACATCCCAATCATTGGCGAAAAGGTTTAGGAAGCCAGCTCTGTTTGGCGGCAATCGCTGAATTAGAACTCCTAGGCTATAAGAAAGTATGTCTCTGGGTCCTTGAGGATAATACCCAAGCGCGAAAATTCTATGAAAATTTGAATTTTGAGGTGAAAGATTCAACTAAATTAGAAGAATTTTATGAGGGAGGGGCTTTATTAACCCAAGTTCTCTACCAAAGAAAGTTAGCGGTGAAAGGGTGAGAATTGTCGGGCCAGGGGCGCCGACCTACGTCTATATATATAACTTCTTAAGGTAGTGATTGGGCGCCTGGCTCGACATTTTCCAATCGGAACTGCTGTTATCTAATACCAGGCTTTAAGTTTTATCAAGAGTCGCTTATTATCAACAAACACAAAAATTCACTTCATTCTTCTACATTTAAAGAAATTTTAGGAATAAATTATAGATGGATCATAGCCTTCCCCTGATAACAACTCTTGCAACTACGCTTGGTTTTGCGTTGGTGATGGGGTTTATTGCAATTAAGCTTAAACTTCCCACCTTAGTTGGTTACTTAATGGCCGGGATAATTCTTGGGCCATTTACGCCAGGTTTTGTCGCTAACACTCAAATAGCAGGAGAGTTTGCAGAGATTGGGGTAATGCTATTGATGTTTGGTGTAGGCCTTCACTTTTCTCTTGATAATTTGCTCGAAATTCGCAAAGTTGCTCTCCCCGGTGCTTTACTGCAAATTGTCGTGGCCACCTTTATGGGTGCAGCTGTCGCAATGCTCTGGGGGTGGAGCTTATCGAATGCTCTAGTTTTTGGCCTGGCCTTATCTGTCGCCTCAACGGTAGTATTGATAAAGGCGCTAGAAGCGCAGGGGTTAGAGGGTTCCATTAATGGTCAGATTGCCATCGGCTGGCTGATTGTTGAAGACCTGGCTATGATTATGGTGCTGGTATTTTTACCTTTGTTGGCTCAATGGTTGGCAGGAAATTCCACCGGAAGCGGGTTTGAAAATATATGGGTCATTTTAGGCTTGACCTTGTTTAAAATCTTATCATTCATTGCTTTCATGTTGCTAGTTGGTCGCTGGTTGCTTCCCAAATTACTCTGGCAAATAACAAAAACGGGCTCGCGTGAGCTTTTTACCTTATGTGTGATAGCTGCTGCGGTCTCTATTGCTTTTGGAGCATCTAAGTTATTTGGAATTTCCCTCGCTTTGGGTGCTTTTTTTGCAGGAGTGATTATCAGAGAATCGAAATTTAGCCGTCGTGCTGCGGAAGAGTCCTTGCCCTTTAGAGACGCTTTTTCTGTTTTATTCTTCGTCTCAGTGGGCATGTTGTTTAATCCCTATATTTTCATCGAACATCCTTTTCAAGTGCTTGTTGTCGTGGCTATTATTGTGATTGGTAAATCCATTGCTGCGGCCTTCTTAGTCCTTGCTTTTCGCTACCCATTAAATACGGCAATCACAGTTTCTGCGAGTTTGGCGCAGATTGGTGAATTTTCATTTATCCTTGCCGGCCTTAGTGTCGAATTAAAATTATTGCCAGTCCAGGGGCAAGAATTAATCCTAGCCGGAGCCTTAATCTCTATAGCCATTAACCCGCTAGTATTTAAAGCCATTGAACCCTTACAAACGTGGATGCGAAAGTCCTCATGGCTTCGAAGTTTTGAGAATGCCGAAGATCCGCTCATGGAATTGCCAATGACCACCGAAGAAAAGTACTTATCGGGTCACATCGTTTTAGTGGGCTATGGCCAAGTTGGGAAGCGCATCGGCAGTTTATTAATCGATAAAGAGATACCCTTTGTGGTTGTTGAAAAAAACCGTGAGTTGATAGAGCAATTGAGAGCGAAAAAAATAGCTGCGGTATTTGGCAGTGGTTCCGATTCATTAGCGCTTGTTCAGGCGCAAATAACGCATGCAGGCATGTTAGTTGTAGCGACGTCTGATGCTTTTGACATCAGACAAATGTTAAATACAGCTAAAAAACTTAATCCCAAAATTGGCGTGGTAATTAGAGCACAGAATGAGGAGGAGAAAATTTTATTAAAACAGGAAGTTGATGGTTCTTTCTTTTTAAGTGAAGAAGAGCTAGCCAAAGCAATGACTGAGTACATCCTAGAGCGCCTTGGAATTGATGGATTAAATAAATGAGGCGAGTCGTGGTTGCTCTCTTAAGATTTGCAACAAAGAGCTTGTTCGCCAGTTAAAGATTTACATTTATTTTATTGGCTTTTTCACTGGTTTTTTTATTTAACTGAAAAGAAATTTGCCCGCCACGTTCGAGAATCGCAGATTTAACCGAGTTAATCGTGTTAATGCCATATTGAAGTCTTAATGATTGCAATACATCGTTGGGAGTAAGACGAGAGCATTTGAGATTGGCATTTATATACTTTCCATCTTTGATGAGCGCTATCTTATCGCCTTTAATGTATTTACCCACACGATGGCTTTTATAGCTTAGATAAGCCAGAAACCGATACATTAAAATAATCAGAGTACAGACAATGAGGGAGGGTAAAAGTGGGATATTGTTGACAATTGCTTCCCCTAAGATGGCCCCAAGAATGATATAAATAATGAAATCTAAGGGTGAATGACTGCCATAGATTCGCGACAAATTCATTCGAAATAAAATAATGGCATAGAGAGTTACAAGTATCCCGCGCAAATAGAGCCCAGGTTCAAAGATTTCTTTTAGTCCAAAAAACTCTTCCATACCTTTACCTCTATTAGTTAAGAAGTCCTAATGATAACCCTCTCCTTGGGTCTTACCACCAAATACGTGATAAGCATACAAAGTATAGGCCAGTAAAACAGGCAACATAATCCCAACACCGACTAAGATAAAAATTAAAGTCGAATCGGGTGCTGCTGCCTGCCAAAAAGTGATTTCATGGGGAATAAGGTAAGGATAAACGCTAATGGCAATTCCACAATAGGAGCATAAAAAGATGATAATTGAGAAAATGAAGGGCTTAAGTTCATCTCCTTTTGCTAAACTTTTCCAAGTTTGAAAAACCATGATTGCTGTAATAATGGGTAAAGGAGAGAGCGCTAAAATATTAGGAAAGCTATACCAACGATTAAATATTTCGCTGCTATGTAAAGGAGTCCAAATCGAGACAAACACTAAAAAAAGACTGACCAAAACAAGTAAACCTTTGGCATAATGCACCATTTTTTTCTGCAAACGTCCCTCTGATTTGATGATCATCCAAGTTGCCCCTAGTAGACCGTAGCCGCAAACTAAGGCTACCCCTGTAAGGAAACTGAAAGGCGTTAACCAATTCATCTCATTAATAGTTAAAGAGGCCGTGTCGATTTTAAACCCTTTCACAAAACATCCTAGGATAACGCCTTGTAGAAATGCTGCTGCAACGGAGCTAATTGAAAATACCCAATTCCATAAAATTTTCGATTGTTCAGCTTTGAAGCGAAACTCAAAGCTCACGCCTCGAAAAATCAAGGCAATAACCATTAACATGATGGGCATATAAAGTATCGGTAACAAGATGCCATAAACCAGCGGAAAAGCGCCATAAAGCATAGCTCCGCCAAAAACTAACCAGGTTTCGTTACCATCCCAGACAGGAGCGACAGAGTTCATCATACGGTCTCGCTCACGTTCTGACCCTGTAAAAGGAAATAAAATACCAATCCCTAAATCAAAACCATCAAGAATAACGTACATGATTACAATAAAAGCTAATAAACCAGCAAAAATTAGCGGAAGCATTAATGTTCTCCCTCATCGGTCATATATAGGAATGAATGCTGTTCAATATCATGCTTATCAAGTTCCATCGGTCCGAGACGAATCAATTTAAATAAATAATAAAGATAAAAACTAAAGACCACGCCATAGGCGATAATAAGTAACACTAAGGAAATGATAACTTCTTCCATACCCACTGCTGAGACTGAATCTTTGGTCTTCATAAGATTATATACAACCCAAGGTTGGCGACCCATTTCAGCAGTCAACCAGCCACAGATAGAAGCAATGAAACCTAGCGGGACAACGAGTAAGCACAATTGGTGAAAAAGTCGAGCGCTGTAGAGCGTTTTTCGAAGACGAAGGAGCAGGGCAATTAATGCGAGTGCTAACATCAGAAAACCAATACCCACCATGATTCTGAAGGTAAAGAAAACAGGGGCAACGCGAGGTTGGTCGGCTTTTGCAACCGAATCAAGCCCTACTAAACTGCCATCCCATTCATGAGTGTTTAAAAAGCTGGCCATTTTAGGAATTGTAATAGCAAATTCATTCTGCTGCTTTTCTTGAGAAGGCCAGGCAAAAAGCACCAGAGGCGCTCCTTTTTGGGTAGTCCAATTGGCTTCCATAGCAGCAGTTTTGAGTGGTTGGTGATGATAGACAACAACGCCGACCGTATCACCGATAAAAATCTGCAAAGGAACGATGATCAAAGCAGCCCACATTGCAAAAGATAAGCAGGTTTTGGCTACGCTAAGGTGTTGTTTTTTCAATAAAAAATAACTGGAAACGCCAGCGACAACAAAACAGGTCGTGGCATAGGACGCTAATACCATATGAATAAAACGGGGTATAAATGAAGGGTTAAAAACAACATCCCACCAGTTCGCAACGATGTATTTTCCATTAACAAGCTCATAACCGCTGGGGGTTTGCATCCATGAATTGGCCGAAAGAATCCAGAAAGCCGAAATAGTTGTTCCTAGAGTTACAAGAAGAGTCGCTGTAAAATGCAAGCCGGGAGGCACACGCTTCCAACCAAAAAGCATGACGCCAAGAAAGCCTGCTTCCAGAAAAAAGGCGGTTAAGGTTTCATAGGCAAATAAGGCGCCTAGTATATTACCGAATTGCGCGATAAAGGGGCCAAAGTTCGTACCAATCTGATAAGCGAGAACAATTCCTGAGACCACGCCCATTCCAAAGGTGAGAGCAAAGATTTTAGTCCAAAATTTACAGATTTTTAGGTAAACTGGATTTCGTGTTTTTAACCATACCCCTTCCATGATCACTAAAAACACGGCTAACCCAAGATTCAGAGTGGGAAAAAGAATGTGAAACCCAATGCTAAAGGCAAATTGAATCCTAGATAATATTTCTACACTCATAATACATCCTTCTAGATTGGGATTGGGCTTAGGATCTATTGCTTGGAGATAATTTAAGAATTTTAATTGAACTATAATAAAGCTATCATATAAAATTTTCATTAGATTTTCAAAATAGACCTCAAAGAGGATTTAACAGGATAGTCTTGATGCAAGCAGCGTAATCAAGGTTTATCATTAAATCGTCAAGAATTGCAATAATCCAAATCAGTCAACTAAAAACGCATAGGTCGGCGCCCCTGGCCCGACAATTCTTACCCGCGAAGCCATTGTCGGGCCA
>JACCWL010000306.1 GCA_013697645.1 Tatlockia sp.
TGTCCAAGCTTTACTAAATCAAAAATGCTTTTGCGTTGGCGTTCTTTTTTACTCATAATCAATTTGTCTCCCATCGACAACTCCCTTTTGGTCTTCACAACTTAAAGAGTAGTCGTCTTCTTGGGGACATTTTTATTTTGGGCTTAGGGGGACATTATCATTTTGGCGCGACATATCTTTTTTCCTGGGCTCAGCATAGCAACTACAACTGTTTTATTATTTACATATGTAGGTTTCCACCTATTTATTTGCTGTTTAACATAAAACCGCTTAGATCCTCAGCATGTTTTTCAGCTGTCGTTTTAGGGATCACTTTCTCATAAGCATTTTTAATTGCTGGAATAGTATTAAAAGGTGCACGCAAGGCATTGCTGTTATCAATCCACCCCAAATCAATCAAAACACCGCGTGAACGTTCTCCGCCATTTTTTAAAGCATGGTGGAAAATACCGACCAAACTGGTGTTATAGGGTTCAATGCGGGTGCGCATGAAAAAGGTTCCGAAGACCGCAGCGAAACTTTGTTCTGCCCAACGTCCTTTATAGGCCCGAGCAAAATCAAACATGAAACTCGCTTCATCGTAGCCGAAGCCACCATTGGATTTAATCAAATTATTTAAGATAGTAAAAGGCTTATCAGCCTCGCTATTTGTATCTTTAAACTGCCCTTCATTATCCTTTCTCATTGCTGGTCTTTTCAGGAATAATTGCATTTGAGCTGGATTTAATTCCTGAGGATTAATCAATTTTTCTAACTCTAGATCTTCAAGTTTAGGAATCTCCAGTTCACGATATCCTTGTTTTCCACAGTAGCCAATATTTAATTTTTGATCTTTAAAATAAACCAATACAGTTGTTCCACGCCTTGCTTGAACCATTATCTTGTCATCAGGCGAAGGCCCATCTTCTTTAAATTGTATATGGAAACCTTGCGCCGCAGGTTCGATAATGTACTTATTATCATCATCATGATTTGCTCCCTGACAATGAGACTGAATAAAATCAATGGTTTCATCGCATGGCATGACCTGTTTATCTTCGGTATTAGCAAAGATTTTCTTCAGATCCTTTTCAACTTCAGGATCTTGGTTTTCCTGTAAAAGCTTAGATAAATTGATATCTTCGTAGCAAGATTTACGGTGAAAGACTTTGATTAATTCCTTAGCTTTGGCAGTATCTACAGTAATATCGGTTTTATCTTTAAGACATTCGTGCAAATTAGGCACATTTTCTATGTTAATTTCTCGGCTTTCTCCATTAACATCGGCCACATAGAATAAGTTCCACAGCGCCTTTTCATGATCGTAGGAAAGAGTAAAGCTATTAGAGGTTTTTGCTTTCTCATCCAGCAACACATGACAAGGAATATAAGGCTTATGAATAACTCTTGCCATATCGTCTAAATCATCATTTACATAAAAATAAATTCCGCGATTCCAATGCTGACGAACAGCAAGTTTCATTAAAGTATACTGATCGTTTAAGGAGAATTTATTATCTTTCTTTTTTAAACCTTCTAAAGTTAGATAATGTGAGTCAGCGACATAATGCCAAGCACTTTTTCCTTCCTGATACCGATAACAAGACCATTTGTCGTCTTTTTTAACAAATACCACTTTGTTTTTGTGTGTATTTACATCCTTTTCTATTTCGTTTAATTGCTTTGTAGATACCACTTCTCTAATGGAAAATTCTAATACTGAATGAGGTAGATCCCTTTCATGATCAACATAATTCGATGTATAAAGCTTCTCAAATTTCATTTTTTTGGAAATCATTTCTTGCAGCAAATCATGAAATAAAGAAGTAGGATGAACTGAATCCCAAAACATGTAACCAGCACCATGTCTAATATTGGTTTTGAACTCAGGTGAGTCTTCAAAACATTCTGTTATTTTGGTTTTATCAAACCCATATTTTTCAGGATTTTGATATACCTTATTAAACATCTTTTCGATGTCATAGAAACTAAATTGTAGATCTTTATTGTGGTGGTTTTCTGCTTGTAATTTGTTAAATTCTTCGGATAATTTTTGATTATAGGCGGTTGTTAATTCTTTACCAATTTGCGCCCAACCATTTTTTTGAAACCGTGGTGTGAGACCAAGATTCGGCAAATTAGTTAAAGCAAAATTCTTATAGCCAGCGTTTATCAAGGCTTTAATATGATCTATTTCTGCTGCTACTGTTTTTTCAATGACTGCCTTTTTTTCTGCATCGCTGAGACTTGAGGGATCTCTCACCGTGATTAGGTCATTAGCACCAATAAAAATAGTAAACAAAGTAGCATCTTTTTCTTCCTGAGTGACAAATTTTGCATCTTGTTCTGCTAAAAATAATTTACGCTCATTTTCAAGGGTATTTACAATTTTACGCGTCGCAAACTGAGCAAGATTCCAAGTGAAATCTTCTGACCAATCCGCAGCCGTAGCTCCCCCTTCACAATAGGTTTCATAGAATTCCTGGCCGTAATTACGGACATGTACACTATTGTCTAAATGGAATGAATTGCGAAAAGCTTCTTGATGTTCTTTGCTAGTTAAAAGCAGTTCAACGATGCCTACAGGCGTATACCCCTGTTGTTCCAAATCTTTAATATACTGACTTTCCACCATAACTGCTGCCCAATGATCGAGCCAAGTGTATTGATTAGTAAAACGGCCATCAGCCGAGTTCCCTTCAAGACCAGACATTTTGGCCAGAGGGATAATGCCCAAAAGAAGGCGTTTATACATTGTTCCGCGATCAGAAAGGCTGTCACCACAACCTACTGCAAGGTTAATAATGCGAACAGACATGATTTTGTTTCCTCTTTTTAAACTTAATAACTTAATTAACCCTAGTTTAAACGAGAATCATTAAGGCAATATTAGGTACAATAGATCTGCCTCATCTCAAGCATTTCCCCTTAGGACAAGGGCAATATTGACGTGAGCTCAGAATCAAACTTCTTTTTAATTAGATAGATATGATATGCTAACTAGATACTCATTCCCGGGCTTCCTTATGCAAATTCTAGTTCGCTTGCTGGTGCTAATCGCTTTTTTGACAACTTATTCCCTAAGCCAAGCAAAATGTTTACCCCCCTGCGATTCGAATTTCATCCCTTTTTGCGATAAACAGAGATGCTGCAATGACATGGGCGGTATTAACTATTGTGATTCATCGGCTGGCCGCTATGTTTGCAACAATGGTTATTATTCATCCTGCTACTGTACAAGACATGCGGTCATGGATTTACAAAAAATTTCCGGCTGTTGTTTATGGCAAGGCGGGGTTCTCTCTACTACGCCAACTGGTCTTGTCATTTGTAATAATGGTGGAATTTCCGAAATGTGTAGCTTGCAAAATCCTACACAGCAGATTTCTTCTTGGTAGAAAACAACCAATCAAATACTCTGTCTTTTTGAGGATCTTAAGTCTTCTTCGCTTAAACATAGCGCCATAAACAGAATAAAAAAATAAGAAGAGGCTGAGAACAGCAATAGCGAATCACTAAGATTCGCTACCATAAAGGGCAATAACATCCCCAAAGCAATAGGTCGCATAGCGCCTAATTTCCAGCTGGCCTTAAGTAAGGTTAAAAAGAAGGCTAGCAAAGCTGCTATGCCTGCTAAGCCAAACTCAGAGGCCACTGACCAATATTGGCTATGAGGCTGTAAAAGTATTGGCCCCCAACCAGGAACTGGATTTTCCATTTTAAAATAATAGAGAAAACTTGAAGTGCCATTTCCTTTTATAGGATGCCTGTTAAAAAGCTCATGAGCAAAGGCATGAAATTGCATACGAAACCCTACTGAGTTATCACCATTTTGATGTCGATAGTTTTCATATTGCGAATGGAGTAAATGAATGCGCTCTTTCATAAGGGGGCTTTGACTATAAGCAAGGACAAAGGACACACAAAGCACAGTAATCGCAAGAGCCGCCTGACGCCAAGAAAAAAGCTGTAAAATTAGCAAAAACATAGATAGAAAATAAACGATATACCCCATGCGGCCTTCATTTATAAAAAGCACATGATAGCTAAACATGATAAATAACAAACCATAACCCACACGCTTCAATCCACGCTGTCTGTAAGCGAACAAAGCTGCTGTATAGGCAGCAAAATCCAACATATACCCAACAAAAATATGATTAAGAAAAATATTATCTGAATCGCGATTTAACAATGTCAATAAACCATTAGAGATTAATATTGCCAGTGTAGAGGTGAGAAACATCGCAGCAAAAAAGGCATTAAAACCAATCACTCTCGTCTTTTCATCGCGAAAACCAAGCACTAAAATCGGTAAGCAAAGCAATATGCTGTATTTTTTTACCACTAACAGTCTTTCTGCATAACTCGCAGGACTCCATAAGCAAGCAAGCACAGCAAGGGCAAACAAGATAACAGAAGCTTTGCACCAGCCCTTTTCCCAAAGTGTAATTAACTCTGCGCGTGAGACATGAGTTATTAAGATCGCTACGATAGCCAAACTCAAAGAGATAGTTTTTGCTGTAGCGCTTAAAGGTAAGGTGAATAGACTTAGACCAATTAGAAAGGGAACCCATCGTTGGCGGGTAGAAGTTTGAGGAATAGTTAAAAATGTATCCATCTTAATTAAAATCCTTAATTGCTTTTGGCTCTTTATCAATTTTTGCGTCTGGATAGATTTGCTTAATACCGCGGTAAAAAGCCCCTTGCGTATTAATAACTGCCATAAGAAACCCAGGCTTGCCATCAAGGAAGCCTAATTGTATAAAGTAACAGCGGAAAAACATCCAGGCCGTACCAACTAACGTTTTGGCGAAACTGCTTTTTTTATTTTTTTCAATTTTAATTTTTGCACTGTAGGAAGAATAACAATTAGTCTTATACAGCGCATGACTAACATCATGATAGCAATGGTGCTTGATAGAATTTTTGATTTTCGAAATTCTTAAATCCGGGGGCAAAATTATTTTTTCATGAACGATATCAGTGCTATATCTTGCCCCTGCTCGTTTAAAAAGGCGAATATGTCTCTGCGGGCTTGAAGAAAAGCGCAAAGAAGTACCATAGAAATTCATAGAGATTGGTATCCTAAAAGCATCAGCGCTATTAGAGCTCATTGCTGCCTGAATAGCTGCTTTAAGTTCTAGATCGACCGATTCATCCGCATCAAGATTTAATACCCAAAGACCGGTGGCCAAATCCAAAGCCCGTTGTTTTTGTACACCATAGCCTTGCCAATCAGTACTATAGACTTTATCAGTATATTCCTTAGCAATAGCAATGGTATTGTCGACACTGCCTGAATCAAGCACTACAAGCTCATTAGCCCATTTCACTGATTCTAGACAACGCCGAATATTTTTTTCTTCATTTTTGGCAATAATGATGACAGATAGCATGCAATAACCAATAAGCGATTAGGTCGCCTATTTTAACTAGATAAGCAGCTAAATGAAAGACGATAGATTGGTGAGTGATTTTACGTAGTATTTGAGCACAGCGAAGGATCTCCGTAAGTGGTGCGGTGCCACGCTGCGCTCTACTGGTCAGCCACTATTAGGCTAAAAAACACCCTCTCGATGGTCATGACTATCAAAGTGAAGTTTGCCATCTTTGACTTTCAGCATTACATGGCCGCCATTTGATAACTTGCCGAAGAGTAACTCATCTGCCAAAGGTTTCTTGACGTTTTCTTGAATTAACCTAGCCATTGGACGCGCGCCCATTGCTTTATCATAGCCATGTTCAATTAACCAAGCACGAGCAGCCTGATCAACTTTGAAAGTCACACCCTTATTAGATAATTGCTCATCAAGTTCCATAATGAATTTATCAACAACAAGACCAATGGTTATAATATCAAGCGGCGCGAAATTAATTATTGCATCCAATCGATTTCTAAATTCAGGGCTAAATTGGCGCTTGAGAACTTCAAGGCCATCATTACTGTTATCTTGTAAAGAGAAGCCAATCGAATTTCTAGTAATTTCAGCAGCTCCAGCATTAGAAGTCATCACCATTATGACATGCCGGAAATCAGCTTGCCTTCCGTTGGTATCGGTTAAAGTGCCATGATCCATAATCTGCAGTAACAAATTAAAGACATCAGGATGTGCTTTTTCTATTTCATCAAGGAGCAAAACAGAGTGTGGATTCTTAGTAACGGCCTCAGTAAGTAATCCGCCTTGATCATAGCCAACATAGCCTGGAGGAGCTCCTATCAGCCGTGAAACAGTGTGTTTTTCCATGTACTCCGACATGTCAAAGCGTAAGAGTTCGATGCCCAAAACATTGGCCAACTGTTTTGTTACTTCTGTTTTTCCGACACCTGTAGGGCCTGCAAATAAAAAGCAGCCAACTGGTTTTTGCGCCTCACGAAGGCCTGAGCGGGCTAATTTGATAGCTGAGGCTAAAGCTGTAATTGCAACATCTTGACCATAGACCAGCAATTTTAAGTCTCTTTCAAGATTTCTTAGCGTATCTTTATCGCGTGCTGAGACTTTCTTGACTGGAATTCGGGCAATCTTAGCGACAACCGATTCAATTTCAGTCACGCTAATTATTTTCTTACGTTTTGTTGCGGTTAAAAGGTTTTGATAAGCGCCAGCCTCATCCACTACATCGATAGCCTTATCAGGCAAGAACCGATCATTAATGTATTTAGCAGATAATTCTGCAGCCGCTTTCAAAGCAGGAATTGAGAATTTCACATTGTGATGCTCTTCGAGCCGACCTTTTAATCCTTTTAGAATTTCAAAGGTTTCATCAACACTGGGTTCTGTGATGTCAATTTTTTGGAAACGTCTGGCTAGAGCTCTATCTTTTTCAAAGATCCCACGATATTCCTGATAAGTGGTGGAGCCTATGCATTTTAATTCGCCATTTGCGAGCAAAGGTTTAATAAGGTTTGACGCATCCATTACGCCGCCAGAAGCAGCACCCGCACCGATGATTGTGTGTATTTCATCTATAAATAATACAGCGCCATCTTGTTGGCCTAGCTGTTTTAATACCGCTTTTAAGCGTTTTTCAAAATCGCCGCGATATTTGGTTCCAGCTAGCAAAGCACCTAGATCTAAGGAATAAACCACGCAATTGGTAATTGCATCGGGCACTTCTTTATCCACGATTCGACGTGCCAAGCCTTCAGCGATTGCAGTCTTACCTACACCTGCTTCACCAACCAATAAGGGATTATTTTTTCGTCGTCGGCATAAAACTTGTATTGTGCGTTGAATTTCTTCATGACGGCCGATAAGTGGGTCAATTTTGCCCAATCTGGCTCGCTTGTTAAGGTTCATGCAATAGCTTTCTAAAGGAGATTCGTTCCCTTCTCCGCCTATCGCATCCTCCTCCATCGAAGAATTCATGCTATCGTTCATATCATTATTATGGTATTTAGACACTCCATGAGAAATATAATTGATTACGTCAAGACGAGTAATATTTTCTCTACGAAGGAAATATACAGCTTGGCTTTCCTGTTCGCTAAAAATTGCGGCTAAGACATTAGCACCTGTCACCTCTGTCTTGCCCGCTGACTGGACATGGAAGACGGCACGTTGCAAAACTCGCTGGAATCCAAGTGTAGGTTGGGTTTCCCTGTCTAATTCATCTTCAGGGATCCTGGGAGTTGTTTCGTCAATAAACTCAACTAAGTCACGGCGCAACGAGTCAATATTTGCATCGCAAGCCTGCAAAACGTTACCTGCAGCAGGATTATCAAGCAGAGATAATAGCAAATGCTCAACGGTCATAAACTCATGACGTTTCTCTTTTGCTTCCTTAAAGGCCAGATTTAAGGTGAATTCAAGTTCTTTATTTAACATTTTGTTACTCCTCTCTCCAGCCACACCACTCATCATTCGGGTTCCATCATACAAAGCAGTGGGTGTTGATTGCTTCTTGCATAATCATTAATGAGGGCTACCTTGGTTTCTGCGATATCCCTAGTAAACACTCCACAAATACCCTTTCCCAAAATATGAACCTGTAACATCACCTGCGTCGCCAATTCCTCGTTAAAGTGGAAGAAATATTTAAGTACTTCAACAACAAACTCCATTGGGGTGTAATCGTCATTTAGCAAAATCACTTTATATTTTTTAGGCAGCTGAAGCGCGGGTAGGGTCTCTGACTCTGCCGTTTTCCGCTCAACTATTTCTCCTAATGTCCAACTACTCATAACATACACCCTTTATTAATTTTATAGACTTTCGTAGCGCATTTGGCCAGTAAAAATATGATTTAATTATTTAAAAAATCAATCTTTGCAACAATGAATACCATCTTGATTAGATAACATTCATTCACGCTTTATTTTTTATGGTTCAATAACCCAAGAAAAACTCAGTCTAAAATTAAAAAATTCCCTTTTACAAAAATTTCCTTTGAGAAGACAATTTAAATCCTATAACAAGCAGGCTAAAGCTAAATACATTGAATAAAAAAAGGTTTTTCCACATCTAGCTTGCAATGTTTTTAACTTTTTAAGGGGATAAGTTCATCCAATTAATTCAAAAGAGAGGACTTAGCCCATATGTTCAATAATTGCTTTGCCAAATTCAGAAGCACTTACACATCGAGCCCCTTCCATTAAGCGCTCGAAATCATAAGTTACAGTTTTTGCCTTAATGGCGCCTTCCATACCTTTAATAATATAATTTGCAGCCTCAGACCAACCAAGATAGCGAAGCATCATTTCGGCTGAAAGAATCAAGGAGCCGGGATTTACCTTATTTTGGCCTGCATATTTGGGCGCCGTACCATGTGTCGCTTCAAAAACTGCGACCTTATCGCCAATATTAGCGCCTGGAGCAATACCAATACCGCCTACTTGAGCCGCAAGAGCGTCAGAAATATAGTCACCATTCAGATTTAAGGTTGCAATAACGCTATATTCCTCAGGTCTTAATAGAATTTGTTGTAAAAAGGCATCAGCGATTACATCATTGATAATAATGGGCTTGCCAGTATGAGGGTTAGCTATTTGCATCCAAGGGCCGCCTTGGAAAGGTTTAGCGCCAAAGCACTCGCGTGCAACTTGGTAACCCCACTCTTTAAATGCTCCTTCAGTAAACTTCATAATATTACCTTTGTGAACAAAGGTTACTGAACTGCGATTATTATCAATAGCATATTGAATTGCAGCTTTAACTAAGCGAGAAGTGCCTTCAAGAGAAACTGGTTTAATACCAATACCACAGTTTTCGGGAAAACGGATTTTATCAACACCCATCTCATCCCGCAGAAAATGAATCACTTTTTTTGCCTCAGGCGAATCTGCCTGCCACTCTATACCTGCGTAGATGTCCTCAGAGTTTTCACGGAAAATGACCATATTGGTTTTCCAAGGTTCCTTAACCGGACTTGGCGTACCAGCAAAATAGCGTACAGGACGTATACAAGTATAAAGATCAAGCTTCTGACGAATAGCCACATTCAGCGAGCGAATGCCACCGCCCACTGGCGTAGTGAGAGGACCTTTAATAGCGACAATAAAATGACGCAGCGCCTCAAGCGTTTCTTCAGGTAACCAGTCATTTTCACCATAGATTTTGGTTGCTTTTTCGCCAGCATAGACTTCCATCCAGGAAATTTTCTTTTTACCCTCGTAGGCTTTAGCAACTGCAGCATCAACAACAGCTCGCATTGGAGGTGTCACATCCACGCCAATACCGTCCCCTTCAATGAAAGGAATGATAGGGTAATTAGGTACCTTCAAAGATAATTCAGCTGTTCTAGTAATAGCTTGGCCTTCAGCCGGTACGTGGATTTTTTTAAATACCATTGACAACTCCAACTTGTTAAAGTCGACAATAATAGCACGCGAAAACCCTTTGTCCCAAATGCGTTTGCTTGCATAATGTTATTTTTTTAATTCTTTAAGAAAATCGAGACATGACAGATATTTTGTTATTCAATAAACCTTTTGCTGTAGTCAGCCAATTTACAGGGGAGATTCGTGAAGAAACTTTAGCCCACTATATTGATTTAGCCAATTTTTATGTGGCCGGACGCTTGGATAAAAATAGCGAAGGTCTATTATTATTGACAGACGATGGCAAATTGCAGCACCGCCTAAGCCATCCAAATTTTAATAAACAAAAATATTATTGGGTGCAAGTAGAAGGTATTCCTCGGGATGAAGATTTAATTCCTCTGCGCAAGGGCTTAGTTATTCTAGATACAGAGTTTTTACCTGCGGAGGCCAAAATTATTGAAGAACCTTCTTTATGGCCAAGAACACCCCCAGTACGGTTTCGTAAGACAGTGCCAACCAGCTGGCTTGAAATTATTTTAAGTGAGGGAAAAAACCATCAGATTCGCAGAATGACTGCAGCTCTTGGCTTTCCAACCTTGAGATTAGTGCGACATCGCATTGCTGATTGGTCTTTAGGGAATCTTGAGCCTGGTGAATTTCGTGTGGTTTCCTCGTGATTGTCGTCCCCGCGTATCGGCGAACTATCCAAATATTAGCACAATGCGACATTTTTGGATGGATCCCCGCCTACGCCTGTCTCTTGATCACATCTTAATCATCCCTGCAGCCAGAGCGAGATAACACCCCTCAACTCGCTCAGTTAATCTCCACCATCCCTCCCAAATAGTAGCCCAGGATGCTTTTCCTGTTCT
>JACCWL010000105.1 GCA_013697645.1 Tatlockia sp.
ATTGCTTTTTCAAAAAAATACAAAAAAACGTGTCAAGAACTATTTTACTTTTTTACGAAAAATCACTTTTCTCAAATTTCATCACCACGAACCGACCCGCAGGGGAGAATTGTGGTGAATGGTTACAGAAAAGTAAACTAAGAAAAAAAAAGTCTACTCGGCGGCTCGCATGTTCAATAACTAATGCGGATGATGTATTCACATTCATTGCATTAGCATCTCCTAGTACGAGGGGCGCAATATTTCGTAGCCAAGGTGCATGGTTTTTTTCGTATTGTTTGCCTTTATCAATCATTTTTTGTGTGGAAATTAGCCGTGCCTCTGCATCCGTTGTCTGGGTCAACTCTACCCAACGTGAATCAACTAAATTTAACCAGGTGTCCATGTCCACCATCGGGTTAGCACACTCTGGGAAATAGTGGCTCCACCGCTCACTTATTAATGTTTTTAAAACTGATGCTTTAGTTTTTAACTCATTCATTAAATCGTTATAACTATTAATTTCTCCGCGAGAAAACATTTATTAATCCTTTTGGCTACGTTGCTAAACTTAAAATTGGTTGAATAAAGATTTAAAACATAAAAAATAATAAATTTGAGATTATATCCGTTGCAAATACCGTTTTGTTCGTTTGGATTAAACGTCAGTCACTACTCGGAGGGGTAGCCGCAAACCTGAGAAATTTCCAAAACAACAGTGCCTGTTAAAGTATTGGCTTTAATTATTACAAACTTTCCAAAAGGAAAGCAATATAGGGAAAGATTTTAAATATTTCTCAGGCGGTTAAAGCTTACTTACCCTTATTTTACTTTTATAAAAGGTACTATCTTGAAAAAGATGGGTTATTTCTAATCAAATATAATCTGTTTCAGCATTAAAATTGGCTTACCGGAAATTTCTGAGGTTTGCGACTACCCCGCTTTATAGGTACATTTTTTTCCAGGCCATTTTTTGAGAAATTAAATTTTACTTTCTTGCCCATGGCACATACTTAATATTTCTTCAAAATTGTCTGGAAAAATATTATTTATCTTTTTAAATAAGGGATCTTCTCTGTTAAGCCTGGAGAAATACTCCCTATTATTTAAAAGAAGGTCAACACATTCTGTTTTTAATTTTTCACGTTTTGTCTGGTTTATTGTGGGGCGATCTGTACTAAAGATAGCGCTTAATAAATTTAATAAATCCCAAGGATTAGGAAATGGTTTTTCTAAGTTATTATTACTCAGAACCCATTTAATCACATTGGATACAGTAGAAGGGTTATAATTCTTATCAAATAAAAAATTTATCACATCAGTACTACATACCCATTTATCAATAGGAATAGTTTCCAAGTCTGTTTTAGAAAAAAATAAGGTCTTAGGCAATTTAGAGGATTTTTCTATTGGTTTTTTTTCAGTTGCTCTATTATGTTCTAGATTATTAGCGGATTTTTCAAAGGGTTGTGAGCTGGCTATGAGACACATGTCAACTTCATTCAATACCCAGCCCTTTTGTACTAACAACTTAGGTAAGCTGTTAGAGTAATCGCCAATGACATGGCACGCTCCTGGAGCATAGAACCCGCAACGATTTCCATTAGTTGCAAGTGTTTCTAGAAGGTCACTATGCACTGTTTCAGCCATTACTGCGTCCCTTTCTTGAATTTCTTTTAGCTGTAATTTCTTTTTGCACTTATAAATCACAGTGAAGAGAGAGCTTTTATCGTACCTATTATCTTCGAAAATTGTTTTATTCCCATCTTCATAATTTTTTGTTAATTCTATTAGTGCTTTCCTTTCTCGATCTTTGACTCCAAAAATATTTTTTATAGACATTTCTCTTTGTGCTAAAAATTTTTCTTTTAAAACTAAGGTATTTTTTGGAATTACCCCAAATACGGCGAGCAGCTTGCTAATTTCCTCTATAATCTTTAAAAATTTATCATCCAATCGTCTATCAAAAAATTCCGAGTTTTTTACCACATAGTCCATTAATTTCAAACATCCCAATAGGTCTTCAATTATATTTTTCAATTCATCTATATTCATACCAAGATGAAATGATTTTTGTATTAGTTCATATTTAGCTAATATGTCTCTAAAAACAAATACTAACAGCCCTTGAGCTTTGATAATCTGATAAGAATATTCTTCATCAATATTAAGTTTTTCCTCTATTTTTTTACGTGAAAGCTCAGTTTCTAACCCTTTAAATTCTTTTTTTTGAGAAACCCCTCTTCTATAAAGAAAATGCTCGACGCCATTTGGTGGCTCGTTGTTATCGATTTCGGAGAAAAGATTTTCTAACTCAAAGTAAACATGTGAGGAATTATCGAAACAAGTTAAAATCCTAGGATCTAGACGCTCAAGTGAATCAATGCTGATTTCATGTTGGGTCCCAAATAAATATCCGACAAGCTGATTCTCTTGTGTACGAATCTCATTTAAAAAGCCTTTAGTAGATTTAACTGTATTAGATTTCAATGGTATCGAATTTTCTTCTTTTATGTACATAAATAACCCTAATAAACAATAAACACAGCTAATTATAACATTATTAATCTATATGGGGTATTTTACCTTTTGCTCCGTTTAGTAATTACACCCATTATCATGTTTATTTAAAACCTCCCTCTTTTTTACTTGGTTATATAAGGTGTTAAATTTTTCGACTGAAAATTGATTGTTGTTAATATGCTCGAGCAAACTTTGGTTAATTTTAAAGCCTTTGTTTGTTGCTCACTAATTTCTTTAAAAGGTATTCATGTCTAGATTTTTTAGTTCGGGTTTTTTTGGTTTCTTTAGAGCTAATTAAGGTAAATCATCCGCATATAATCATTAAAAGAAGAGAAATCTGTTTTAGTTTAAAATATTGGCCAATAACAAACAAATATGGATAATTTTTTTATATCTTTAAGGGGTTCTAGCTCGGAAACGACAAAATTTCTGGTCGTAGTGTAAAAATAAAAAAAGTAAAGTCAGTCAATAAAAAACTGGTCATATAATTGGCCCGGGTTAAAAAAATGACATTATTAGAACACACCGGTTATCGTTATATTATTTTCCATATTATAAGCTAACAAGCCATTTTGTGGTTGAGTTTAGCCCATTAAACAAACATGAAAAATATGATTGTTTTTTATGAGCATGAAGGTCGTAAAAAAACAGAAAACAGAATCAGACAGCCCTTTTTACTTCATTTCTAACATTTCTAATGCTTGAAAGAATGGTCTGAATAACATGATGAATTTTCTCGGAAAATTGAGATTTTAAAAAATGATTTTATAGAACCAATATCCCTTTTTCTAAAAACACTTAAATATCTTGTTGTAGCAGCAGGATATTTAGATAGGAATTCTTTTTCTCATCTTCCTAATGACCCTTGTGGAGTATCTCAAATCATTTAACTTTTGATTACGATTCTTCAAAAAAAGTATTAGTGAACGTAGCTACTGAGGATGAAAAAAAAGAGATTAAATATCCGTGGCAATGAATGCTGAATAGAGGTTCTAGCCCGCAATCGACAAAATTTCTGATTAGCCTAAGCAGACAACTGATAGATTTACTATTAACCAATAAATAGGATATTATAGGGTAAGTTAGCGATAATTTATTGTAATAAATTGATATTTTAACGTCTCATTAGTACCACCAAGGGCTAATCAGAAATCTTGCCGATTGCGGGCTAGAACTCCCTAATAACTGTTCACTATAAAAAAGCAGCATCAAATCTTCCTATTATGATAAACATAAAACCATTTGATTCAAATTAAAAGCAAATTTAAGACTTAAGATGGGTTGGCTGTCCCATTACTTCCCAAGGGCCATAGTTTTCTTACCTGGGGTAAAAAAGAAAATATGACAAGACCGTTCGGAAATTATGACGGTTTCGGGTTAGAATTCCAGTAATAGGGAGTAGCTTCTCAACAACAATTACAAGCAATTCACAGCAATTTCAGCCCATATAAAAATTAAAAGGCATGTCAAAATCAAAGCGGAGGCTCACCCATACAGCAGCAGATACAAAAAGTATTTTGACAAGAGGTCGAAATCATCTTGAAGCTGCTGGCATCATAATGATGTAAAAGCCGAAAGCGCCAAATAACAGACGGATCACCAGAAGGGTGGTTTTATAAAGGCTTGAGCCGTGTGCAGGGAAGCCCGCACGAACGGTTCTTAGGAGAGCGATGACTGGCAACAGTCATCGCTTATCCGACTCACAAACAGGGTATAATGAGTGAAAAACAAAAATGAGACCCTATGAATTTCCTCAATCGCCAAAATACGAAAAACGCGAAGTTTGTGATAGATAAGATTTTTCACCCCTTGGCTGTTCATTTTGACACCAATTCACTTTCGGCTTGGTTGTCATATTATTATACAGTCCATGTGAGCGGTGCTCCTGAAAAAACCGAGCAAGCAAAAAAGAGCAACTTGTCTAAATTTATAATTTTCTTTCAAAATGACGTAGGCAGTGATTTGGTCGATAGTTGGGCACCAGCCGTGACTAAGCATTTTCAAAAGCACTTATGCAAAATCATTTCAGAAAAAACAGGAAAGACCTATAAAGCGACTTCTATAAATAGAACGATGGCAACAATTCAGCATGTTGGGCGATGGTTACATCAACAACAACCTTTATTAGCAGGTGACCCCTTAGCCCAAGTTAAAGATTTACAAACTGATGCACCGGATTGGAATGGATTGTCTTCAAAACAAAGGTCACAGATAAGCATGGGGTCCATTTTGCTCAAGAATTAAGTGGCAATGTTTCGATTAAAGAAATATTTCGTTATGCGAAGCCGAGCCAGGAAGAATGCAGGAAACTATTGAAGACTTATTTGTATAAGTATAATGGATATATCCCTGTCGAGTTATAGTCCAATCATTAAGTGTATCTTTTTTCAAGCGTAAGACATAATAGGGTTGTGTGGGAGCAAATGTATGCCCACTTTGAAAATAAAAAAGTGCTTCATAAATAGGCTTCAATCTTAGTTCATAGAAATAATTTTGTGGTTTAAATATAGACAATCATGCGCGGATCTAAACCACTATTCTGGTAGGTCTAGTAAAACTCCCGGCTGTTAATTAAATCATCATTTATTACACTAGGCCACTTCTAAACTTTTAAGATTTAATGATAGGTATTAATATGAAAGCTAAAATAACCTGTAACGAGGAAATCAATAAGATACTCTTTGCAGAAAATACCCGCGAAGACACTGCTGCATGCGTTAGATATTCAATGGCTCTGGTATCTACTTTACTTTTTTCATTCGTGAAATCAAAAACAGTCCCATCAAAAGATAGTCCAATTTTGATAACATCCGGTAACTACCCTAGATTTACAGTTTATATATGGACTGCTTTTATGGTATTTGGCGATAGAACTCCCAGCATGAAATTTGGTAATGAAGCAATAAAAATGTTTTCTACTTTTGAGCCTGAAAAAGAACTCGGGTATTTATCGCTTTTTTCTAGGCAATCAATTTATGAGACTAAGTTTAAATATTATTTAACTGACGATATGTTGATAATAACTGAATATCCTCGGGCATTTGAAATTATTCCTCACAATACATCCTTAACGCTAGGAGAACAGGAAGATTTGATGCTGGAAAAGATAAACGAACCTAAAAAGCTGGCAGAGGCCAAAAAACAAGAAGAAGTCAGAAGGCAAGAAAAAATCAAAAATCAAGAGGAAGCCAAAAAGCAAGAAGAGGCCAGAAAGCAAGAAGAAGTCAGAAAGCAAGAAGAAGCTGTGAAGCAAGAAAAGATCAGAAGGCTAGAACATGCTAGAAGACAAGAGAATGTTAGAAAGCAAGAAGAGTTCTGCAAGCAAGAAGAGACCAAATGGAAGAATCAAATCTGCAAGCTGGAAGAAACTTGTCAGCAGGAAGCAGCAATAAAACAAGAAGAGGACAAAGCTAAAAGGAAAGAAGAGGTAAAACTGTCAGAGGAATCCTTGTATACTCGAAGGCGGGAAGAAGCTGAGAAACGACTTAAACCAACAAAGCAGGAATTTACTTATAATTTGTATCTCGAAGTAGAAAACAGAGCAAAGGAAATGCTGAATTCTCTTCAAATTTCAGAATATAATGAGTGGCTTACTGCCGTTAAAAAACATAAAGACGCTATAAAGAAAATTCAAATTAAGAACGCTGATTACACCAAAGTTCCGCAATCTAACTACCAACTTATTTCTGCAATTAGTAATCGTGAAGTAATTCCAAATTTATTTACTGTTTTATACCATCTTAAGAACGGTGTTGATATTGATTATCAGGATGCTTTGGGTCGAACAGCTTTAATGCATGCTCTTTCTATGCAATATGAAAATATTGCGAATTATTTGTTAAATCAAGGAGCGGACCCCCTTTTAGAAGACTCAAGTGGCATAAAAGCTAGAGATTTGATTTTTGAAAATTCCCCGCTGTATGAGCTTATTCTAAAAAAAGAGAAGGATAAGGAGAAGGAAAATGGTGAAACTAATTGGTATTCCGAAAACCCACCTCTGCCAACATTTGTATCGAAAATTAAGTTGCCCGACAAGTCAACTCTATTGGAGAAAGCTAAATTAGAGATAATTAGAGAATTACAAGAAAAGCTCATAAAGGAAATCAAGGAATCCCCAGCTAACTTACAGGCAATTAGATCTTGCCTTTTGAAAGGTGCTGATATTGACTATCATGATGATGCTGATTACCTCTATACACCACTGATGATAGCAGTAGCTCTGCAAAATGATCATGTTGCAGAATATTTATTAATGCAAGGAGCAAACCCACTCGTTGAAAATAGCTACGGTGAAATAGCTAGTGATTTAGTATCTCGTAATTCATCGATTTTTGTTCTTCTTAAGAAAAAAGAACAGGAAGTACGGATAGAGACACTTACAACAGTAGAGAAATATAGTCTTTTGCTACAAGACTATGTTTGTAGTTCAGATGCTAAATTACAAAAAATTGACGATTATCTGGCTTTGGGTGCAAATATTGATTACCAAAATCAGGATAGCTCTACTGCTCTAACGCTAGCTCTTGATGCACAAAACTATCGTATAGCGGAGTATTTGTTAAAAAATGGTGCTAATCCTTTTTTAAAAAATATTCATGGTAAAACAGCTAAAAATTTCGTATCACGCCATGAGGCTATTTTTCAGATCATTAAAGGCTATGAATTTATATTTGCTGTAACGAACAGTGATTTATTTATGATGCGTGAGTTACTCACAGCAGATAAGACTATCATTGATTTCCAAGGCATGGACGGCTATACCGCTCTTTTGATCGCATGTGAGTTAAGCGATAAGGATATTGTTCAATTTTTGCTAGAGGAAGGAGCTGATTCCACATTAACTCGCGATGATGGTCAAGGTGTTGACGATCTCATTGGTGACGAAGCAATTCGAGATTTATTTTTCCAAGGACAGGATATAATAGTTTCCAGTGGTTGTATTGAAGCCCCAAAAGGGAAAAGCAGCTTTTTTAGTGAATCAAGCGAAGAGAGAACTTCCCTTACAGTGACAAATATAAATAACACAATATAGGGTTAACCCAACTACCAATGGAATAGAGAATGGATCAGAGCAGAAACATCAATGAAAAATTGATTGAGATAGCTAAAGGCATAACTCCCAAAATACGCTATCTGAAAAAGCTCCTTATAGAAGGTGCTGATATTAATTTTCAAACCCTCGATAATAGTTATACTGCGCTGATGTTTGTAGTTAAATGTCAGAACGATAGAATAGCTGAATATCTGTTACGTCAAGGCGCAGATCCTTTAATAAGAAACCATGAAAATAAAATCGCAAGTGCATTAATAAGTCCTGATAATACAATTTACCCAGTACTTAAAGATTTTGAGTTATTAACTGCAGTATTCAATGATGACTTGTTAACTACTGAGGCAGTTATTACCGCAGGAGCGCTTGTCAATTTTAAGAGCAATGATGGGTATACTGCTCTAATGATTGCTGTAGAAAAAAATTATGAGGAAATGGTTGAATTTCTTTTGTTACAAGGGGCTGATCCGACCATTACCCTTCCCAAAGGTCATGGAATTTTTGATTTGACAAAGAATCCCTCTATACATCAACTTCTTGAAGACGCAATAAGTTGGAGTCAGGAATCCCGCCTTATACCAGAAAAAAAATTACATGGTTTTTTTCAAAGGGCTGGGAATTAAAATATTGATTTTGTATTTAATTAGAAAATAATTGCTTCTTATATTTATGGTTAGGAAAAATATGACAAAAAAACTATCTCCAATTGCGTCTAATGCCCTGATTGCTGAAATAAATAAGGAAATGCCGCAACTAACTAAAATAGAACAATATCTTGCGCAGGACGCTGATATTAATTATCAATCTGACGTGGACGGTTACACGGCATTAATGCTTGCCGTTGACAGAGATGATGAGCCTTTAGTTAATTATCTATTAATACAAGGTGCAAACCCCTTAATCCAAAATCACCATAAGGAAAAAGCTAGTGATATCGCCTTAAGCCACTCCCCTATTTATCTACTCCTCAAAAATTATGAATTATTATTTGCTACCATGCAAAATGATCTTGCTGGTGTCAAAGCAGCACTTGATGCTGGTGCCAATATCAATTTTCAAGGACAAGGTGGATATTGTGCACTATTGATAGCTGTTGAACAAAGTTGTCTTGAGATAGTTGAATTTTTGATGAGGAGCGGAGCATATTTAGGGTTGGAACTTGATGATAACCGAGGAGTTTTGGAACTTGCTTCAGATAAAATTATTTATAAAACGTTGGACTGTGGAATACCCCTACCCGATGATGTAAAAAGAAAGTTATTGGATCCAGATGATGAAGATGAAGAGAAATGGGAAAAAGGGCGTTTAAAAACTTTAGCTGATAGAAAAGGACAACCTTTTGCCTTAAGCCAATTAAAAATGCATCCTTTAGGAAAAGATTTTAGACCCGCATCAACTGAAGCACAATTAGAAGAGCTTGCAAATCATTTTGGCCATCCACTTCCGCAGAGCCTTAAAGAAATATTCATTCATTATAATGGATGTCGACCTCTGCTAGATTATTACGCTGACGATGAAGATAGCTCGATTTACTATTTTTATTATTTAGATGAAAACAGAGACTCCGTTGGCAATATTTGGTGTGCTATTAAAGCTCATGCAGAATATTTAAATTCAGATACTTTGCCTATAGCAGAAGATAGTTATGGTGGAGTCTTTTTTTTAAAATGGGTCGAAGGAAATGCGCAAGTGTGGCTGTTTCAATATGGAGATCAACCTTTTGCATATGAAGACAATGAGGAAGAGGACGAAAACAAAATGCCTTACGCATTTAGACTCATTAAGACCTCCTTAGATGAGTGGTTGGAGGCTTTATATGCAGTCGAAGAGTGAAGCAAGAGATAGCTCTTCTGCTAGTTCAAGCAAAATAGCCTATAGTTGTTATTTTGAGACAAAATTAGAATTGGCAGATTTTGGTAAAAGTCGAAAAAAACATAATAGAATCTGTAATCAACAGTTATTAAAGCAACTTGAGGGATTAAATAAAGAAGGGATTCAGCTGTGTACCGAGGTAACTAATGAAGAGCTCATAACAAATATTCGATCTTTTCCCCAAAATCCTCCTCATGAATCCTTAGTTTGGGAACATTGTTCCACTGCAACTGTTATTTATGGAACTGAAGGCGTGATGCGTTTGGTTCCTAAGGTTCAGCATACCTCTGGTACAGAATACTGGCAACTATTTCACCCCGATCATAATAATAGAGGAGGCTATCATGAGTGGGCTATTCCCAATGGGGCTCCTGTAGATAAAAAGTCTAGAAATTTACCAGCTAGTCTTAAACCGAATCAAATTGAAGAATTAAGACCTCATGAGTTAGCAGATCCCTTTCTTCTAGCAGTAAAAACCAATAATTACAAAAAGTTTGAATTGCTCCTTGATCGTGCGAAACAACTTTCCCTTTCCAAATCAGACTTAGGAGCTATCTTAACTAAGTCATATACTATCGGATTCAAGAAAGAAAGCTTACTTCACCTTGCTATAGCAAATGGTAATATGAAGTTTATCGATATCCTAATCAATCACTTTGCTGAAACACCAAATTTTTTACAACGAATTAATTATCAAGGCAGTACTCCAGCTCACATTGCAGCAGAAAATAACCGTCCATTGGTGTTAAGACATTTAGTAAGTATTGGGGCTGACCTAACTATAAAAAATAAAAAGAAAGAAACTGTACTTAATATTGTAGAAGCTAGAAATTATTCTACTTATCCACCCAACTATCAGCAAACTTTTAATTCATCACTATCTCATGATGAAACAAAAGATATAATAATTGAGCAAAAACAAAGCCTTGCTAACTCAATGCGAGATCCTCAATTTGTTTATGGAGATAGGAGTAATTACAAACAATCTGGATTATCAAACTCTTTGAATGCTCAAGAACCTCGAAAGACTTACAGGGAGCGAATAGGATTAATGCCTCTTACAGAAGCAGAATGTGCAGAACAGCAAAAAGCTAACCTCCAGTATAAGAATCTGTTAAAGCAGATTGAGCAAGGAGATAAGAAAATTCGTACTCCCTCCTTATTAGGAGGGGGTCAAGACTCTCGAAAAACCTACAGAGAGCGAATCGGATTAAAGCCTATTAGTGAAGCTGAGCGTGTGGAATATCAAAGAGCCAACAATGAGTCTAAGAATAAACAAATTAAATCGAATCCTCTAGCATCTTCTACGCAAAAAAATAGTAATATTCAGAGAATAAAGCCTCAATCTTTCACATTATTTGCACCTAAAAACTCCACTGAGAATTCAGTAAATACACACAAAGAAAAACAAAAACAATTGCAAAAACAAGTTAAGCAGCAAGAGCAAAAACGATTAGAACTTCAAGTATTTCAGAAGCAGAAACGAGATGAGTCTCAAAAACAGTTAAGGGTACAGTCTCAGAAACAGAAACTGGTCCAGGCGCAGCAAAGGATTCAGTCCCAGGCGCAACCGAGAGCTCAGCCTCAGGCCCAGCAGAAAGTACCGCTTCAGGCCTCGCAAAAGGTCCAGCTTAAGGTACATCAAAGTGTCCAGCCCCAGCAGAGAGTTCAGCCTCAAGCACAGCAGAGAGTGCAGCCTCAAGCTCAGCAGAGAGTTCAGCCTCAAGCACAGCAGAGAGTTCGGCCTCAAGCACAGCAACAAATAGCGCAAAGAGCGCAGCAACAGGCCGCGCAGAGGGCGCAGCAACAGGCTGCACAAAGAGCGCAGCAACAGGCTGCTCAGAGGGCGCAACAACAGGCCGCACAAAGAGCGCAACAACAGGCCGCACAAAGAGCGCAGCAACA
>JACCWL010000314.1 GCA_013697645.1 Tatlockia sp.
CTAATACTGGAGCGGCTGCATCACCACAGTCGGCCACAAAGTGGCTGATCGTGGTGAATGGTTACAAAATTTATTTATAAAAAGATTTAAATTATCTTCAGAATTAGGAGCATGAATATTTATAATATTAAGTGTTTCAAAATGTTGATCGGGGTTTTTATCTTGAATCATTGAATCAGTCAATTGGGATACCAGAGTGGCATAAGATTCACCATAATCCCTCGCAAGAGTATTAACTTCTTCAATTTTGTGGTTAAAAATAAAATTTTTAAAGTGATGTAAATTATCTTCTGGTATACATACAATTGTATAAGGCTTGCCTGTCTTTTTGTCATCTTCAATTCTTGTTTGGAAGAACCCAATTTCTTCACTGTTATTTAACATATCTCTTAATGGACATTTATTGGGCATAATAATCGCTAATGCACTTTCATTATTTAAATTTCGTGCTTCCCGCAGGAACAGAGGTCCATATTGGCCCGAAAGTTCTTTTTCATAATCCTCTATACCTTTATTGTTAATCCATTTCTTATCTTGTAAGGTTAAATCCAAAGAAATTATTGGCCGATACCAGTTTATTTCAGATGCTTGGTTTTCACTTAAACTTTGTACATCTAATGGAGCGAGATCTAAATCAGTACAAGCTTTTCCAGTTAAAGGGTTTAAGTGTTGAAAAGAGGCTTGACGAATTACTGCAGTTTCGGATTCTTTAACTGAATAAAAAGCACCGTCTATAGCACAGGCGCCTTGATATTTATTATCCCTAAAAGACGCAGGGGTTGCGCTGGTAGTGTTATTTTGTTTTTGTGAAGTTAAGGGAGCAATATGGCAATTAAAATCACCAATGACAATTTTTTGGGTTGCATCCTTAGTGTCTTGAGTTAAAAAGTTATTTATTTTTTTTTCATGATTAAAGGAATTAGATTATAGTCTGAATGCACATTTAAAATTTCAACGTAATCATCTTTACCTTTTTTCTTAAATTTGGTTAAATTTCCTGCTAAATCGGGATAAGATTTAGTATAACCTTCCTTTGGTAATTCATAAAAATTAGAATTAAATAGTGTTATAACCCCAGATTGGTCCCCAACCTTACCTATACTTTCTAAAGGCAACTCCCAACCTTGAGGTAACCTTTTTAAAATATGATACAGCAAACTTGTATTTAGCAAATCATCATCAAATCGCTCTGTTATTTCTTGAAGTGCTATAAAATGAATAGGGCCGGTTTCTCTGATAAAACTAGCTATAGATTCTGCTATCCGTATGTGGCGATCCTCTCTTTGCTCAATAGTCTCACCATATATTTTTCCTTCATGTTTAAGAAGTCCAAATCCATTACCATAGTCGTTCTCCAGGACGTTCCAGGAGATTATACGAGTACCATTAATATAAGTTAAAATAGGCACATGATCTGATGTTACCGCTTTATAATTTATTTCAGCATTATCAAGGCTTGGTAAAACAGGATGATAATTAACATCTGATATTTCTTCTCCATTGTTAAAATTTCCTATTTCTACATGCTCTTTCATAAGGCTCTCAACTATGAGTAAAAAGTATGCATATAATAAATTAATTTAACAACAGAGGCAAGTAAGGTTTGTTTGTTGATATATATATAAAGATATATCTTAACGCTTCGAGTTTAAGAGATTAAAGCCAAATATTTAGCATTATCTGTAGCAATTTCTTCGAAAAGTGATTTAGTTAAAGACCTCCAACCTATTTTTTTTGTTTCTTAGCCATTAGACTATCATATAACACTTTTTTATCTTCGGTCAGTTCAGCTCGGCGCAAAGCCATCATTTCTTCCATAGTACCTTGCACACAATCAGGTGTTAGCCTATCGATGATCAAAACACCATTTAAATGATCAATCTCATGTTGTAAAACTCTGGCATAAAATCCTCGCTCTATTTGCTCATGATATTGGCCTACTTCATTATAGTAAGAAAGTTTTATTTCTTTAAAGCGAGGTACTTTTCCAGCCTTACTTGAAACGGAATAACAGGCTTCAAAATCATATAGCGTTTCAGATTGTTTTACCGGCTCGTAGGAGGGATTAATTAAAATATGCATTAGATAAGATTTTTCAACATTATCTCTGAGTAACCTGGCTTCGTCGGGTATATAAATGGCAATAATTTGCTTAGAGGAATTGACCTGGGGTGCTGCTAACCCGACTCCGCCTAAATCTTTTAGTTTAACCTTCATTGAGGAAATTAATTCTCGGTCTTCTTTGTTTAATGGAAATAGAACTTTTTCTGCGGGTTCCTTTAATACTCGGCGATATTCTGGTTGTTCAATAGTCACTATGTTCAAAGCCATCGATGAGGAGCTCCCAATTAAAAATAGAATTAAACCAAAATAAAAACGCCTATAAATCACCATAAAATTACCTATAACCCTTTAAATATCGATATAAGGTGCTACCTCTGTTTTTTTTTGCCCTTCGAAATCATCTCTTTAATTCAGTAAGCTTTTCAGCACTAAAGTATGGGCTTTCGTCCCTTAAATTTGCCATTTTTTGGCTATTGCCATGTCGCTCACGGATAAGCGCTCTTTCAAATTCTGCAAAAGCGCCCATTACAGATAATAACAAATTGAACACCGGTGAATCTTCGCAATTAAGATAAATCGAAGCTTAATATCTCGAGCTGTAAAATCGCGCACTAATTTTCTTATATCATCTTATTACGTGCAAGCCATTTATAAACAACCTCTTAGGATTTTAATAGTGGTATCAACTAATCCATTTAACGGTCAAATAAAATTTAATTTGATACTGATAAAAATAATTTAATAAAATATTGAGCATCTTTTATAGCTTAAGTGGGTTGGCAGTTCCGTTGCTCCCCACACGCCGCTGTTGCAGAATTGGTAAAGGACGGAGGGTTTCCCCTTAAAGATTTAATGTTATTAGATCATATGGTTTTATCTAACATATGTAAGATCTCTGGAACAATTAAAAATTTAATAAAGCCTTGGAAGGATCTAGTTTTGCCCTTACAAATTTTAGCTGTTTTAAAAGAGGAACTTAATCCAGAAAAGACTACAGAAAAATTGACGGAGTTGGATTATATTAATAAGGATATTAAAAAGGACACACTAACATTATTTTCCCTCAACCACGATAGAAATAGTTTCTTGCTCAGGGCAAGATCGTCTAAATCATGGCTGAGGCCATAATTCAGACGATTTGTTTGGTGCAGGGGTCGACAAACTAGAATAGACATGATCAAATGTTCTTTTTTTTATAAAGGAAGTGTCATGCAAGCAGACTTGTTGTCACATTTTAAAACTCTAGAAGACCCCAGAATCGATAGAACGAAGCGCTATCCATTGATTGAAATTA
>JACCWL010000004.1 GCA_013697645.1 Tatlockia sp.
GAATTTATTGCCAATATGGGACACGATCTAGCTACTCCCATCTCAGATGTGGGCAGTATTGCTCAGATGCTTAGTTACTACATAGATGACTATCCTGAATTCAAAGAGTTATTTGAAACCCTGGTAGCCCGATCAGAAGCTTGTGAGAAAGTGCGAAAACATATTCTTAATGCAACCTCTGTTTCTAATCTGGAATTAAAAACCGAATCCTTTTCCATTCTTCAAGATTTATTGGAGCTTGAAAAAGAATTTAGAGCCGATATTGACGCAAAAAATTTGAAATTAATAATTCATCCTATAAAGCCTAAAAGAGACGACCTCATTGAGACTGACCGAGTGAAATTTCATGCTATTTTAGGGGATTTGTTATCGAATGCTATTAATTTTACTGAAGAAGGGCAGTTAAGTATCACTACTTTAAAAGAAGAGGGGCGGTTTCATATTCAAGTCAGCGATACAGGCATTGGGATTCCTGCTGACAAGTATGATTACATTTTTGAACAGTATACGAAGCTTTCCCGCTCTAACAAATACGGAGCAAACTTTAAAGGCGTTGGAGCTGGGTTATACCTTGCTAGAGTTCGGGCAAATATCTTAGGAGCAACTATTTGTATTAAAAGTGAACTAGGTAAAGGCTCAACCTTTACCCTCTCAATCCCTGCCCATCCTCTTCCTATTTGATAATTTCACCCAAATCATACCTTATTTACAGAAGGATAAAAAATACTCTGCTTTCTCTTTGGTCAGCGGCTTTTCTATGACTGCTTGCATACCGGCTTCTCTATAGGTTTTTGCTTCTTCTTCACTATTATTACCAGTTAGAGCAACAATCGGAACGTGTCGTAAATGATTTTTGACTTCATGTTCTCGAATAGCAATGCAAGCCTCAGTTCCTGACATGACTGTCAATCCTATATCCATACAAACCCCATCGTAATGATTATCTTTTACCAACTGGACGGCCTTGTCCCCATCGTCTGCATGGGCTACTTGGCAGCCAAGCTTTTCCAAAATGAATGTATTTGCCTTGGCTGCCAAAGGATTATCTTCAACCACTAAAATCATTTTTTTCTCATTGCTCATATTTTAGCCTTTAATAAGAACAAAGTAGAATCACTATCCAATTAGTATAGATTAGTCGATAAAAACCGACAATTGAAGGCTTGTAAACGATAGGGCGGCAGCCTTCGCTTCTAACGGAAAAATAATTTTAAAGTAAGCATAAAGATCGATTTTTACCTTATTCAGCGAGGATTGTTTTGACAAAATTATTTAAAAATTACTATTTTACAATGGGATAAATGCTAAGGTATCTTTTCATTCCGTTGCTTGTCGCGCCCCAGTTTGAGCTGGATTAGTAGTAGAGAACTCATACTTGCCTGGATATTTTTTGAAACGAAGTGCAACAGGTTTTAGATAATCAGGAAAGTAAGGCTTTATTAAATATTCATAGGTAGCTGCCATAGCCTGATTTCTTCCGCTTGGATAGACTTCAAAGTCATAGGCATTTTTTGTCCAAAGACACATTACAGAACATTCTTCAATAAGATAATCTCGGCACAGATTGAAGGCTTGCGTAGGATTAAATGAAACAGAGGGCACTCTACTTAAAAATCGTTTTAAAAAATCGTCAATATTTGTATGAATTGCAGAGCGAAATGAGTTATTTGTCTCATATTCATTCTGAACTCTTTGGTGGCTGGCCAAATAATTTGATTTTTTATACCAATCATCCCATCGCATGAGGTCAAAAGGAATAGTGAGCTGATTATAAATCCCTTGGCTTCGCTTAATCCACAACTCTCCTTCTTTTAAGGCTAACTGATAAAGCTCATCTGGGGTAGCATCGTTTAAAATCCCCATAGTATGGCGTTGAACGCTATCATCAACAAGAATAGTACAGTGGTTAAAGGAGGCATCAATTAATTTGATAACCGCTTCAAATTTTTTTCCTTCATGGATGTTTTGACCGACACTGATGGGCATGAGGCAAGAGGCTTGTGGAAATAATTTTCTTTCTTGAGGAGAGTTTCCTCTAAATGAAGCTTTTATTATTCTATTATCCGTTAGATTCACTGATTTACCTCATAAAAAAGATAGTGGGTTAGACCTAGGCATTCGGATTGATGTTAAAGTAAATCCCTGTTTTAAAGGGTTTATTTTAATCTATTTGAGCTTTGTTTGTCTATTAATTTATTATAAGTGTACATGTTGGTAACTAAATTCAATCTATAGCTATACTAATTAAAAGGGAGGATTTTGTGCCAAAAAAGCAGAACCAATTACATGAAATTAATAACTCGATTTTATTAAATATCATAAAATCGTTACCTGGTAGTGTGTATTGGAAAGATCAAGAAGGGCGATATCTTGGCTGCAATGAAACTATGTTGCAAATAGCTGGCATGAAATCCATTGTTGGTAAAACTGATTTTGATATGCCTTGGGCGGACATGGCACAATCCCTGCGAGATAATGATTTAAAGGTTATGTCTCTTAACGTTACCTTAGATTTAGAGGAAGAGGTAAAGGTTGCTGATGGGAATCAGGTGGTTGTCTTAACAAGAAAAACACCGCTTTTAGATGAACAAGGAAATATCATAGGAATTATTGGAACCTCACTTAATATCACTGATCGTATACAACAAGAATCGCTTTTAAAGTCAACCCAAGAAAAAATTGAGTCCACCTTAGAAAACATTGTAACTCATATGCCTGGACACGTGTATTGGAAGGACAAAAATGGGGTCTATTTGGGATGTAACAATCTACAAGCGAAAAGCCTAGGGTTTAAAAGTGGTTATGAAATTATAGGTAAATCTGATTTTGATTTGCCTTGGGGTAAGGATAAAGCAGAATTATTTCGTAAGATTGATACCCATATCATGGAAACTGGTAAGACCGAAATTATTGAAGAAAGAGCCCGTGTAGATGAGAAAGATTCGATTGTATTAAGTCATAAATCACCCATGCGTAATAAAGACGGTGAAATTGTCGGAATATTGGGAATTTCTATCGACATTACCGATAGAAAAAAAATGGAAGAAGATTTACGTCATGCGAAAAGTGCAGCCGAGGTAGCTAATAAAGCCAAATCTGAATTCATCGCCAACATGTCCCATGACATCCGTACTCCTTTGACTGGAATCATCGGCATGACCCAGGAGATGTTTAATGTGGCTGATGACATTAGACCCATGCT
>JACCWL010000039.1 GCA_013697645.1 Tatlockia sp.
AAATTTAACATGCTTCATCTCCACTTTTTTATTATTAATTTCCCGTTTAGCCGTCAAACCACATCATGGGATTGACCACAGTACGCAATCATCGCTCTATCCGAGAACGTACATAAGGCAGATTATCGAGCTCTACTTTATCAAAGTCAACACTATTTCCATATATTTTATCTATTAATTTGATAAATTTTTAAGCTCTGTTAATCACAATGATTTTTTTATGTTCACAGCAATCAATTCTCCATCATCATTAATGATGCAGCATTTAATTTTTAAACCAACTCTTGTTACCAAGACATTTAACTAATTGGAATCAATAGGTTGGATTAACCTGTGAAAGAGTAACAAAAAAATTTAGGAATTGATAGCATTTATTAGCATTTTACTTATTAAGCTTTAAAACCGTGATATCCTTTAGCCCTTAGCAAAATTACCGGACTTGTTTTGTGCAAACTTTAACCATTATCCGCCCTGATGATTGGCATGTTCATTTTCGTGATGGCCTAGTTTTGGAGCATACTGTGGCAGCAACTGCCCGACATTTTTCTCGCGCATTAATTATGCCCAATCTAAATCCGGCACTTCTATCTGTTGATTCAGTACTTGCTTACAGAGAAAGGGTATTGTCTGCATTAGGCAAGGGGCGTCAATTTACACCCTATATGACCTTATATCTTAATGAGAAAGTTGGTATTGATGATTTAGTGCGAGCTAAAAACTCGCCTTATATCTTAGGAGCAAAGCTTTATCCAGCGGGAGCAACAACCAACTCAGATGAGGGCGCCCTTTCTGTAAAAGCACTTTATCCTCTTTTGGAAGTCATGCAAGAACAAGATTTAGTCTTGCAAATTCATGGTGAAGTAACGGAGGGCGATATTTTTGATCGCGAAGCTACTTTTATTGAAACTTGCTTGCAGCCCTTAATACACAATTTTCCCAAACTACGCATCGTACTAGAGCATATTTCAACCCAAGCTGCAGTTGAATTCGTTGAGCAAGCATCCGAGCGCGTTGCAGCAACAATCACCCCTCACCATTTGCTTTATAACAGAAATCAGCTTTTAGCCGGAGGACTACGTCCTCATTATTATTGTTTACCTATATTAAAAAAAGAATCCGATCAACGTGCTCTGCAGCAAGTTATTATATCTGGAAATCAAAAGTTTTTTGCTGGAACTGATAGCGCTCCTCACTCCAAGACCAGTAAGGAAAGCGCATGTGGTTGCGCAGGAATATATTCCGCTCCTTATGCTGTGGCTATGTATGCCCAAGTTTTTGATAGTTTGGGCCGACTAGAGAAGCTCAATGGTTTTATGAGCCATTTTGGTGCTGAGTTTTATCAATTACCAATTAATGAAGGTGAGTTGATTTTAAAAAAAGTGGCGCAATCAATACCCGAAACTTTACCCTTAGGCAAAGAAGAAGTAGTCCCTGTAGCTGCAAAAGAACACTTGCAATGGAGTGTATATGAATCAGAGTGATATCCTTTTAAGCAAGGAATTAAAAAATAGATTCCGTGGATTTATGCCCGTCGTGGTCGATGTAGAAACTACAGGAATTGATCCCCAAAGAAATGCCTTATTGGAGATGTGCATTGTTTTAATTGATATCAATGAGAAAGGGATTTTTGTACCTGGCCCTAGCTATTTTGAACATATTTTACCCTTTGAAGGGGCTGAACTGGATGCAAAATCACTCGAATTTAACCAGATTGATCCTTTTCAACCACTCCGTTTTGCCATCGATGAAAAACAAGCTTTGCAGCAATTATTTAACCCCATTAAACAAGCTCTAAAGAAATCCAAATGTGAACGCGCCGTTTTGGTAGGCCATAATGCATGGTTTGATTTACTTTTTATTAAGGAAGCAGTGAAGCGAACAGAAATTGCCTCTCCTTTTCATGCTTTTACCTGTTTTGATACTGCAACTCTTGCAGGCATTTTCTATGGACAAACTGTTTTAGCAAAAGCGCTAAGATCCGCTGGGATCCACTTTGATTCTAATGAAGCTCACTCTGCTATCTATGATGCAGAAAAAACGGCAGATTTATTTTGCATAATGCTTAATACTTGGCGAGAAAAACAAGGTTCTTAGTTGTCTACAGTATCGTAGGTCGGCGCCCCTGGCCCGACA
>JACCWL010000047.1 GCA_013697645.1 Tatlockia sp.
AGGCTTGGGCCACAATCGACTACCCGACCATAAGGCGATTTTTTATCGGAGAGCGTGCAAATAAATTTAACTTGCTTTTCACTCGTCGATAAAATGCCCCACTCATGTCCGCCAATTGTGTGATTAAAAAATAGAGAGCGTGAGCTGTCTTCGTCAGTTCTCATTTGAAAGAGATTGAGTGGCTGGCCCAATTGATTATGAAATAAATACATCGATTGAGCCTCAGCACTTTGATCTGGGAGCAAGTGCAAAGCTTGAAGCTCAAATTGGTACCCGGTTTCTCGGCAACCAATTGGGGGCCTATTATCCTCTTTCTCTTTTTCTAACTTAACGCTCTCTTTATCGACTTTAATTTTGCTTTTTTGTTCTTCAGCATTTGCAACACCAATCGCTAATAAAGACAGAAGGAAAGCGGGTGCTAAAGTTGTTCTAATTTTCTTCTTCAGTTTTTTCATTTTGGCTCTCCTTTGTCAGGACTGGGCGTACTACTACTTTTGTTCCAGAAAATCGGTTCGCTTCGTTTGATACGTCCACAAAATCATGGTTTAACCATTCAGCATCGCGGGTAAACAACCTTATACAACCGTGGCTTGCTCTGTATCCAGGAATATCGGGTGAACCATGAAGTGCAAATCCCTTATGAAAGTACATGCAGAAAGGCATTTTTGCTCCTCCGCGTCCTATCGGGTAAATATTTGATCTGCATTTTTCATTTTCTTTAGAGAAGAAATGAAATATTCCTGTCAAGGTGCGGCAAGAGCGAGCCGCATCAGGGCATCTATCTCTTCCTGAAGAAATTGGACCCCATTTGACTAATTTCCCGTCTTTGTCATAGGCAGCCCAGGCTAATTTATCTTGATCGACAACGACTTGTTTTTGGCCATCTGGCTCGATAGTCAGAGGAAATGGAGAAAAATCAAGAAGTGTTTTATTGTTAAGATCTTTAGGAACGACAATGACCTTACCAGCCCATAGATTATTGTAGGTACGGTTTAAACGTTGTACGACATCTCGTTGCTGTTCGTTTGGATACATATTCTCCCAGCTTTGTCCGGAGCCAACCTTGATGCATTGGTAGCTTGGGTAGGCGCAAAGTCCGGTCCCATAATAACTTGCGGCTTGAGGTGAAGCTGCTTCTATCATCAGTGCAATCACCATTATTATTTTTTTCATATGTGATTCCCCTCATGTTATTTATTATTTGCAATGCAAGAAGCATGCTTATATTTAACGTCTTATACCGCTTTGTTTCCATTCGATCTCGAAGCCTTTATAGCAAGGGACGAAATTCTTATTTGGCAAAATTCAACTAAAAGCCGTTTAAGTCGCTCTTACAATCTATTTCGGACAACTGCTTAAAAAGTTTAGCGTTTGGGCAAAATTTATAATCAATAACTATAATTAGTTATCTAGTTTATTATTAAGCCGAATTATGAAGAAATTAAATTTATTTATAAATCATAATGATAAGCAAACTCATCACCAAGAAGATTTAAAAACGGACGAGAAAATCAAACGCAATCTGCAGCTCAGCAAAGATTGTGTCATCGTTTTTGATCTAAATGGTAAGGTTCTCTTATTTAATGAAGCTGCGGCTAGAAACTTCCCCTTTTTCACCGAAAATGTCATCGGACAAAAGCTAGTGAAATTAATTTCACTAAAAGCACTGCCTCACAAACGCTTATTCAACAAAGTAATCCATTATTTCTCCCTGACTGTTAGAGGCGTACCACAGCAGTTTCAGTGGATTACCCATAAGGCTAAAAAACCCACTGAAGCCTATAATGTTCTATTAACTGTAACGAATTGCTATGATTCAAAAGTCATTATTGTCAGAATTATCGATAGTCTCGAAGAAAAAACCTTGGAATGGGTGCTTTTGTCACTGGCAAAAATTGGTAACCGCGGCAGCATTAACGACGTAATAGACGATGTGACCAAATTGGCAGCGAAGGTCTTTCAAACTGACTATGCCTTAGTGAACCTCATCGATGATAAGAACGAAGTCCATACCGTCTCTAATTTTTTTAAAGCTGAAAAACAAAACAACATCTCGTATCCCTTAGCTAATTCTCCCTGTGAATTAGTTTGCAAAGAGAAAAAAATATTTCATTTCAATAATGATCTGCAAACAAAATTCCCCAAATCTATATTTTTAAGAAATTTGAATCTAAGAGGTTATCTTGGCGGTCCACTTTTCAGTTCTACTGGAAAAGTGACTGGGGTTTTATTTCTGATGTCTGAAAATAAAATTGAATTAAATTCCCTTAATAAAAGCGTATTTCGTCTTTTTATCCATCGAATTAGTCTAGAAATTGAGCGCCTAATTTCAAACAAAAAATTACAATTTCTTGCCAGTTTTCCCGAACAAGCTCCTAATCCAATAATATCAATCCGGACTAACGGAGAAGTGCTTTATAGCAATAAATCTGGTTCTGAGTTGCTGCATTATTGGTCTCGAAATGAAGGAAAAATTCCATTAAAACTCATAGAAGCCTGCCAACAAGCACAACAACACAATGAGGTTATCCGAAAAGAGTTTGAAGTGGACAGGCAAGTCTATCTATTTACACTAAGTGGTGTACAAAACTTTTCACAAATAAATATTTATGCCACTGACATTAGCGATCTTAAATTCGCGCAGGAAAAAATGCGGGATCTTGCTAATAATGACCGGATAACTGGAATTGCAAACAGACAATATTTTGACACAACCTTAACTAAAAATATAATCGAGGCTAAAAAAAATGAGCAGCAATTTGCGCTCTTACTTATTGATCTTGACAATTTTAAATCCGTAAATGATACGCTCGGACATCATATTGGTGATTTTTTGTTAAAAACCTTAGCACGAAGAATCTCCGGTTGTATTCGTCGTGGTGACTTTATTGCACGTGTTGGCGGTGATGAATTTGTTGTGCTCTTGAAAGTGAAGGAGCAAGGTGGGGTAGCCTTTGTTGCCGAGAAAATAAATCGCGCCTTAGCAACGCCTTTTGAATTGGGCGATTACCACATCGAAACGTCTTGCAGTATTGGCATAAGCTTCTATCCTCAAAATGGCACTACGAACTCAGAACTTCTAAAAAATGCCGATATCGCCATGTATCAAGCGAAGAAAAAGGGCCGAAATCAGTTTGTAATGTTTTCAAACACAAAGGATTTTGGCCAATCTAAACGTCACAATATTATTAAACGCGATTTAAAAAATTCTTATTTAAATGATCAACTTTATATTGATTATCAACCTCAATTTGACTTAAATTCCGCAAAGATCGTGGGTTTTGAAGCTTTTCTGCGTTGGCGGCATCCTAAACAAGGCTTGATTTCACCTAATGAATTTATTCCTTTGGCTGAACAGACGGGCTCTATCTACTCCATTGGCTACTGGGTCATTAATCAGGCCTTAGAAGACTATAAAAAAACCATGATGCCCATTACCGATTCTAAATTATCCCTTAACATCACCCTGACTCAGCTTAATGACCAAAAATTTCTGGATTATTTATGTGAAAATATTGAGCGATTGAATCTGAACAATAATCGTGTTGTTTTAGATATTGCAGAACAAAACCCAACTTTACAGCATCTCCAACTTGATGAGCATTTATTAGCTATTCATAACGAGGGAATCCAGTTAAGTCTTGACAATTACGGCAGCGCGCAATCATCCCTGTCACGCCTACTGGAAGTCCCAATTAATATCGTAAAGATTGACCATAACTATTTGCATTCACTTGAAGAACACCCACGAAACAAAGCCTTCATCGGCGGCATTATTGATCTTGCTCATAAATTAGATTTGCAAGTTTTTCAAAAAGGGGTTGAAAACGAAAGCCAAAACGATGTCCTTAAAAGTCTCGGTTGCCAATTTGCCCAAGGCTTTTACTACTGCCCACCACTGCCGATACATGTTTTGCAAATTTATCTGAATAAATACTCGAAACTCAATTAGAATAGAATGGGTAAGGATTGTCGTCCCCGCGCAGGGGGGATCCATCCAACAAATTAGCACAATGCTACATTTATAGATGGATCCCCGCC
>JACCWL010000065.1 GCA_013697645.1 Tatlockia sp.
ACCACAGTCGGCCACAAAGTGGCTGATCGTGGTGAATGGTTACAAATCACCATTATATAAGAGCTAAAATTAAACCTTTTTTATTTACTGGGTTTAGGTACGTTAATGGACATCAATTTGACAAGCACGATAGAAATAGAGTCAATGCCTGATTTAACTCAGAAGATTAATCAAAATCGAATATTAGCAGGAGCTTTATACCCTATGGTTAGCGTCTGGCGAAGGTCTGCCTTCCCCCAATATTTTTTATTACAAAAATATGACTTCTGAAGGCTTAATAAAAAATTTTTCTATTTCAGATACAAGAAACTCATGCTCTGGTGAACTTCCCCAAATATTAAGTTTATCTTGATCATGAAATTGCAAATATACAGTTGGATTACCTGAGCTGTCTAATTCTTTATCTAAGCTAATAAAGCCATCTTGTTGTTGGCTCAAACTATACACTTTACTATACCAGTCCTGAAAGATTTGCTTCCCCTCAGTTGTTAAATAATAAGTTACTGCTATTTCGAGCATATTTCTTATTCACAAAATTTATTATATTTGATTATATTATTATTTATCATTTGTTGATATTAAAATTATTCTGAAAAATGCTATTTGATTAAAAGGATAAGCAAAATTTGTTTATATTTAGCTTGCTTTACAAATGGTGTGGGGTTGCATCAATGGACTTTAATTAAGGTCAATAATTGGCTATTTTAGACTAAAATGGTAAATTGTTTACCCATACTCATTTGAGAAATATTGAATAGTAAAAGATATTATATGATAGGAGATGGGTCCATCGGTAATTTCTTTTTTTTGTTCAGAGGCGCCAGGCCTCGATCACCTACTCGATCACACACCAGTTATCAAGCTTAATATTTTTTATTCTTTCAAAATGCTTGGTATTATTTGTTACCAAAACAGCCTTATGTCTTAAAGCAATACAAGCTATCATTAGATCCATATCTGCAATAATAGTACCCTGGTTCTTTAAGGCGGCTTTTTGTTCTGCAAATATAGCGGATGAATCTTCACAGAAAGAAACTATATTAAGTGATTTTAAAAGACCTGTTACGATTACCAGATTTTCCTTTTTTTTGACAGATTTAAAGACACCAAACAGAAGCTCACTATGATTAATGATTGTCGTAGCCAGATCCACAGAACTGTGACAAGATAAATTTTCAACTACGCTCTTATGGCCCTTTAGAAAATAGATAAGGGTATCAGTATCTAAAAAATACTTCATAAATCTGCCTGAATATCCTTATTGTGTTTGTTTTCATGTATGCTGACCAACATGCCATCAGCGTCTTTTTTATTCAAAGACCCGGCATATTTCAGGATAGTTGCTTGCTTCGCCAGCTCTTTTTTGGCGTACAATTGCAATGCGTTCTCAACGATTGCAGTTTTGGAGTAATGCAGTTTTTTTTCCAATACTCCCAAAACATTTATTGCTTGTTCGCTTAATCTAAAGTTAACAACCTGTTTCATTTTAATCTCTTTAATTGTATTTACATAAATTAAGTATAACACATAATAATGTAAATACAAAAACCAATTAAAGACGTTTGTCCTAGAACTCTCATTATTTTTAATAGGAATTTTTCGTTGAATACCAGTTTAATTTTTGATGGATGGCAATTTACTTCGGTTGCATTTTTGGATCGATTGTATTTTCCATTTTATCTTCGCAAAATTGAATTAACCCATTAATTTTGTATTGTTCAATTATACTAGAAAATTCAGGATCGTTAATATTTTTATCTTGTATGAAATCGCGTACAGAATCTCCATAATTTTGCATTTTACGCTCAGCTCTAATATTAAAAGTGCGCATTTCGTTGGGGTTTATTTTTGAAGGACCTGTCTTTAAATCTTTACGAATAGCTGATTCTGCGGTATCACCATCTTTGTTTATTATCGTATTTTTTTCTGCTGCATTAAAAATCAATGAGTTGAGTCCTCTAATATAATTAGCATTTCCTGTTCCATCATCTATATATTGTAGACCTCTTATTAATCTTGGAGGTAATGAAGCAGATTGTATGTACCGTATATTTTTTTCTTCAAATGCATTATTTTTTTCTTCGCCATATTTTTTTATATACTCAATTACATTAGGACAATAAGTATGATTAGGTGGGGTAGCTAGCATCATAGCGCCATCGATTGAAAAATAAGAACAACCGAGTCCCTTTTGTAAGGTCACATCCGAATCATAAATTTCAATATTTGCTATGGGAGAAATTTCTTCTCGAAAGGTTGATGTTATAATATCAGTGAATTTAGTCATAGGTGGAAGAGGGTCGCAATGCAGGTATCTTAGAGTTGATGGGGTGCTCCTTTTATCAATTTCAAATTCACCAAAAATGGCATGCGATTCTGAAAAATGTATGATTTGAAATCTAATAAGATCTTGATTCGTATCATTGATAATTAATTTTTTTATTTGTGCAGTTAGTTCCTTTATATTTTCCTCTGTGATTACAAATATAGAATTATTTCGAGCTTTTTTGCTCATTTTTGCCGCTAATATTAATGCTGTATCGTCACTGTCTATTCTTCCTAGCTTTTCAAATTTATGATTAAAATCATATTTTTCTTTCATAATGGTCCTCGCCAGCATGTTCTCTATTATACAATTATAGACCTGATTGTATAATTACTGACTGATGAGGTTAGGTCTTTAGGGTGAACGCACACTTCAAGGGGTCCTATGGAAGAGTGACCGCTCTGAAATAACCAATGCACCATAATCTTAGTCATATTCATACTATGTAATATGAAAAATTTTGGGATAAGTCGATTAATAGGGATTAATGGTGTAACGCATTTGGGTTAGAGTGGCGCCACTGGGATTATTTTTTACTTAAGTTCCGAAATCAAATTATTTTCCACATACCTCTTTTATAATTCCCTTAAAGGCAGTGTTTCATGGTCAGATATTTTTTAAGGTTCATTTCCTGCTTTAAAACAGGATTCTTCGATGAAACCAGGCACAGAAAACGTTCTTCATAAAGTTTTATCCTATGGAGGAGGGCAGCATTGCTCTTAGTACCTGACAAAATAAAATCTACTTTATGATGTTCTAAAGGTCTGCAAAAAAGATCCCTGATTGAAATGCAACATGAATAGATAAAATAATTTTAAAGTGTAAATTTTAAGCAAAATCTAAATTCTCGGTAATTTTGAATAGTAGCTCTATATTATAATTCATAAAAACAATTACCTTGAGTTTAATTATGTTAAGCAAACATTCAAAGACCGATTCTAAAAACGATACTAGGACAGAAGATTTAAAGAAAATCCCCTGTGGTATGTGTCGTGCCATGGGTCTACTTTCTTGCCGTGGCCATGGTGGGAGTGGAGGAGGATCTGGTAAGAAATCTCAGGACGCTAAAAAGGATACAACAAGTCAACCAAGTAACTTTGAATCCGCAACTCATTTAATTACTCAAGCCCTTAAAGAAAATCCCAATTGGAATTTAGCAAAAGATTCTGATTTAACCTTTATGTTTAATAATCCTAAAGCCTTATTAACTATTGAGCTTGATATGGAGCATGGTTCTCTTGTTTTTAAAAGTCGAGAAGGGTTGTCGAGTGCAGAAAAAAAGGAATTAAATGCATTATTTCAAGCTGTTGGATTTGGTAGCACAAAATCAATGGGATTTAGTTACACCGCTTGCCGATATTGTAGAGTATGGTCCTCCTGAGCTTAAAATTGATCCAAATTATCGAAAACTTACAACAGGTATGGTAATTGGCCAATCTTCTGGATTACCCAATTGGGATGCAACAGGATTTATAACTACACCAGGAAGCCATTTTATTTATTCAGGTGTAGCCTTTGAATTTTTACAAAAAGCTATTGAGACCAAGATGAACACCAAATGGGAAACGCTAGCCGAATCCTTTTTTGATAAAGTTGGTATGCAAAATTCTACCTTTAAACAATTGGCAGCTAGTCGGTTAAAGGACGGTAATAGGAGTGTTGCCCGTGCACACCAAGCAGATGGTACACCCAATCCAGTG
>JACCWL010000078.1 GCA_013697645.1 Tatlockia sp.
GGCGGGGAACCATCCAAAATTAAGTCACAATGCCACCTTTGTGGATGGTTCCCCGCCTGCGCGGGAACGACACACAAAAGAGTAAGATAGCTCAGGCCCTGGATGACATTTCTTAAACTCTGTTTAAATCTTAAAAACCACTTTTAGGCCGAACCAAAAACAATCCATCAGCAATCGCTAAAAGACTTATGTCAACCCGTTCATCTTGTTTAATAAATTGATTAAGACGGCGAATTTCGCGAACCTGTCCTGCAGATTCTTGGCTATCAATCACTTTACCACCCCAAAAAATGTTATCAATAGCTATTAACCCTTTAGGACTCACAAGTTCTAAGCTTAATTCATAATAATTCATGTAATTGGTTTTATCGGCATCTATGAAAATAAAATCAAACTGATGTCGATAGCCTTCTTCTAATAGATTATTTAAGGTATCTAGAGCTGGGGCTAGGCGCAATTGAATTTTCTTTTCTTGTTTGGCTTCATGCCAAAATCGCGTAGCTATTGCTGTCCATTGTGCATTGAGATCACAGGTTATAAGCTCGCCATCTTCCGGCAGGGCAAGTGACATAGCTAGGGCACTATAACCTGTGAAGGTTCCTATTTCTAAGACTTTGCGTGCTGAAATAAGCTGAATTAAAAACTGCATAAATTGCGCTTGATCAGGCGCAACTTGCATAGCAGCGAGTGGCAATTTGGCTGTTTCTTGCCGTAGCGCGTTTAATACAGGATGCTCTCTTAGAGAAACATCGAGCATGTAATCATATAATGCAGGAGTTAAGTTTAATTGTTTCATCCAAAGCCTAACCTAATTTTTCTTGAGCTAAGGTATCTGCAATCTCATTGGTAGGAAGATTTTCTAACTGAGAGCGCGCAAAAATGAGTAATAAGGAGGTATGAATGCCATCAATTTGTTGGCCTACCAATTGCTCTGGAGTATGTAAATATTTAGAGGCAGCATAAATTAACCCTCCGGCATTAATCACATAATCAGTTGCATAGAGAATGCCTTTTTGATGGAGTAAATGGCCATGATAACCATGAGCTAGTTGGTTATTTGCAGCACCAGCCACGATAGAAGTTTGCAATTCGCCAATACTGACATCATTGATTACAGCGCCTAAAGCGCAAGGCGCAAAAACATCACAAGGCATTCTATGAATGGCTTCAGGCGAAACAACAGTCGCTTCGAATTCTTTATAGGCAAGCTGAGTTGCTGTTGTATTAATGTCTGCGACTATTAATTTAGCACCTAACTCGTGAAGATGCTGGGCCAAGGCATAACCGACATGTCCCAAACCCTGGATGGCGATAGTTAAGCCTTCTAATTTATTTTTTCCTAATTTGAATTCGACAGCTGCTTGAATTCCGCGCAGTACACCCTTTGCAGTTGAGGGTGAAGGATCACCATTATGATGGGATAAACCGGCAACATAGGTTGTATTTTGCGCAATAATATCCATATCAGTCATTTCAGTGCCACTATCCATAGCGGTGATGTAACGCCCACCTAATTCGTTGACAAATTTACCAAAGGCATGCAGATAGGCTTCGCGATCGAAGTGGGTTTTCGGTTTAATAATTACGGCCTTGCCGCCACCAAGCGGAAGATTAACAGAGGCTGCTTTGTAACTCATCCCTCTTGCTAAGCGCATTGCATCATAGATTGCACTGGAAGTATTTGCATATTCGATAAAACGACAACCACCAAGCGCAGGCCCAAGCTTTGTACTATGGATTGCAACTATCGCTTTCATGCCGGTTTCAGGATCTATTTTAAAATGTAAATCGCCGAAACCATGATGCATAGCATAGTCAAGAAAATCTTCTTCAAGGAAAAGAGACGCTTCGTTTGTTTTCATTTTATCAATAGACATCATTAAATTTATCCCGTGAATTTAGCATGGATCAGTTATAAATCCATTCAAGAATGAAATCAATGGGAGTTTTAAATTATCAGATCCTTCGTGTAAACTGGTTGAAATTTACAGCGGGAATCTTCATGAAAAAACTAATTGCAATGGTTGTTCTTTGGATGTTGGCTGTTGTAGCAAATGCTACTTCTGGGCCTCAAAAATTTGTGATGGATAAGGTGATATTTCAAATTTCTGCCAAGCAATGGGTTGTCACTCAATCGGCTTTGCTAACTGTCAATATCAACATCACTCTAGCTAATGCTGATCTGGTCAAGGCACGTGCAGATATTATGAAAAATTTAAATGCAATCGCTCCAGGTGAGTGGCAACTAACCCAATTTGATCGTTCACAAGATAGCTCTGGCCTTGAAAAACTCTATGTTGCAGCCCAAGCACGAGTCATGCAAGCGGGTTTGACTGATAGTTATAAAAATGCCAAAGACGTGACCAAACCTGGTGCCACCTATGAGATTAATGGTCTTGAATTTAAACCGAGCTTAGAAGAACTTCAGCAGGTTAAATTACAGTTGCGGGAAAATTTATATGGCCAAATCAATAATGAATTAGGACGATTAAATAAGGTTTATACGAATCAAAATTTCAGTGTTAACAAAATTTATTTCTTTGATGGTGACCAAGCGATGTCAATGGCAAAAACTTACCAACCCTCTGAAATGAAAGCCTCAGCTATGAATGCGGTCACAGCACCCTCAGCTCCACCCACCTCAGTGTCAAATGAATTGATAATGGGAGCAATCGTGGAACTTGCTTCTAATCGTCAAGGGAGCAGTGCTGTTGCAAATTGAAAAAGTAATTGGTCATCGCGGAGCTGCGGCCTACGCTCCAGAAAATACCCTTGCATCCTTTGACAAGGCATTGGCAATGGGCTGCAAGTATCTGGAATTCGATGTGATGTTAAGTGCGGATGGGGAACCCTTTGTTTTTCATGATGAACTGCTTAAACGTACAACAAATGGTAAGGGTGAAATAGGATTAGTAAGTGCAGAATATTTGCAAAGCTTAGATGCAGGCAAGTGGTTTTCAAGGCGGTTTAGTGGTGAAAAAATTCCTCATTTTAGAGAAGCCCTACAGTGGTTAACTTTTTCCAATCTACAGGCCAATATTGAAATTAAACCTTATCCTGGAAAATCAGAAGAAACCACCATTGCCGTGCTTTCGCATATCAATCGTTATTGGCCACAAAAAAAAGAGCTGCCCTTGGTATCTAGTTTTGATTACACAGCGCTTACCCTTTGCCGCAATCTTGCTCCAGAAATGCCGCTAGGTTTGCTTTTGGATGAATGGGATAAGGATTGGCTTAGCAAAGCAAAAGAACTCCAGTGCTATTCGCTTCATTTCAATAAACGTGCATTAACTGCTGAGCGGGTTAAACAAGTGAAGGAGCAGGGCTATGCTGTTTTAGTTTTTACGGTAAATCGGCGACGCTTGGCAAAGAAGCTTTTTTCTTGGGGAGTTGATGCCGTCTTTAGTGATTATCCTGATTTACTTTCATAATGCGGGAGAAAAGCCCTATTTCATCTATATACCGTTGGTCGGCGCCCTTGGGCCGACATGGGAGTCAAGGGTATGAAATGTCGGGCCAGGGGCGCCGACCTACACTTTTTGATTTGTAATCAATTAGCCAGATTGTCTATGGTTGAGCGTGATTGTTGAATAACCAACCAAAATAAGTTATCATTCGGATCATAAATTACACACAATGCCTAATTATGCCAACAAATGGTTATAAAAAATCTATAAGTTATAACGAATTTAAGGTGATTAACGAGGTCAAATCTCAATTAATTTCTATTGAGGACTTAGAGCGAAAGACCCAATCCCTTCGTGAAAAAAAGAGCGCCTAAGAAGTTGTTGAAAGTTGAGCTAACGAGGCAATTAAAACTTTGCCTCGACGCTATTGCTGATTGTATTGAGACTATTGAAGGTCAAGTGGTTAAACCTATTTCTTATTATGAACAAAGGATAATAACAACACTTTTAACCTCCTGTTTTGACAATAATGATGAGAACTTGCAAGCCTTTTTAGACAGTGAACAATCTTTTTCAATAGAAACAGTCAGCGCTCAATTCGTTAGCGAAAATCTTGATGGTTTTCTTGGTCACCATGCACGAATTGCTATTCCAGTTCCCAATCAAAAAAATCTGAAAATACTACAATTTTCGCCCGATCCTGATGATATTGACAAACGTTCCCCTACTCAGAGGGATGTGCGGCACGTCAGGGGAAAAAAATTGGTTGAAATGATTGCCTTGCACGAACAGTTGTTAATTACTGAACCTTGTCCTGAACTTCCTGATTTAGTTTTTTCGAAAATGAAGATTGGCGAGCGAGATTGCTTAAATTATGTCAACAAGATTCTAGTCGGCACTAATCAAAAAGTAACGTCTTGCCGCCGTTTTGATGGCAGTGAAAATTGGGTGGGGCGAAATATTATTGGTTTTTTTGTGCAAAAATTAAGTCCATTTTCGCAGGGTGTTTTAGATCCAATCAATGAATCTTCTAGCATAAATTCCTAAAAATAATATTTTTTTTTATGTGGTTATGAATTATAGTACAGCAAATTTATGTTTAAGATATTTCAATGTATCACTACTTCCATACTACCAAAACTTCCGGAAAATCAATCTTCTTTCGCTTAGGATACAACTCAAAAAATGAATTTGAATTTTATTACAGTGAGGACATGCGAAACTGGAATCAAATTGAGGTAATTTTCAAAGAAAATCTCTATGAACTTAAACAAACAAACAGTACTGACAAGGTCACGTTTAACTACTCAGAAGAGTTAAATGAAATAGTACTAAATTGTGATATCGAAAAAGAATCTCGGATTTCATTTTATAACGATAATCACGAAAAGGCGTCCTTAGCCTTCGTTAATTTTTATGAACTTGCACTGGTAAAAATTAGCCCCTCCTCTTTACCCTTTGACTTAAGGGAGTACAAATTTTCTAGTGATTGGGATCGCTCCACAGGCAGCCTAAAGGATTGGCTTACTACTGATGAAGAGTTATCTTGTTCTCCAAGAGGGAAAGAGGAGCAAGAAAGAGATTCACTCAGAGAAAATGACCTTATTGAAGAAACCCAAACGGATATAAGCGAGGAAGACTCCTGCGATGAGGGGTGCTTAAATATCAGCATGTTCACTCTTGGACTTTTCGGCACTATCCTAGGTTCAGGAGGAGTCGCTATAGCCTTAACTCTTCTAGAAATTAAAACGGCTATGGGTCTCACGACTGCAATCGTTAGTGGTTTGGTAGGCTCAGCCAGTTTTTTATTCTTTACCATCGGGGCAAGTCGAAGCTGTAAGGAAAGTATTGAAGAGCCTATGTTAAAGCCATAAAAAGCCTAGGAGTGCTTGACGATGACCTTATTAAGAGGCATGGTCCTAGCTGTGAGCGAATTAGTGCGAGAGCAAAAATTTATCCGTCATATTAATTACATCCGTATTCGCTGCAAGTGGCATCTTCAAGGGCTTAGCATTCTCGGAAAAATCAATGTCTTTCATCTTAATTGAACGCAGGTTTAAATCGCTATAGGTACGGTAATAAAAAACTTTATGGCTGATGTCTTTAAAAACGACCCACTGCGTTATGTCAGTAGCTGTGATTCCTTGATTAACGGAACGAACATAGCCGGCGGGTAAATCAACGTTATTAATAATATGCTGGGCTAAGTTAAGGAGTTCAGTGGAATTTTGTGCTTGAAATACATTTTTTAACATAAAGGCTATTTTGATAAAACGAGAGGGCGGGGAGGCATCTCCAGGGAGGCCAACGGCTCCTGAGCCTTGACCTGTTGCAATAAAATTTAATCCCTCTTTGGAAGTTGTAGGTGGATTATCGGCTGAGAGGTTAAGGTAATTCCTTAGGTTTGTGACATGCCAATCATATTTGGGTGAATTGGTCATTATTCCAAGATTATCGGAAACATTAATCTGATTATTATAAAACTCAACTACAATTCCCCTGCCTGAGGCATCGTATATAGAAGCATGAGCAGGTAATACTGCATTGCCTAATTGCGGGACAATTAATGAAACAACAAAGACTTGGTTGAGCGCTTGTTTTACCTCATCAACTGTTTTGAAGTTAGACAAAACCCAATCACCAAAATACATATAGGGTATTGCCTGTTGCTCTTTTCCCTTTGGAACCGTTTGATATTGAGTTTCATTAGGAAGATACAAATACTCAAAAGTTAACCCTGCTTCATTGATCCCATCAAAACTGGCATCAAGCCCAAAACCATCGACGTATAAATAGCCATAGAGCGATTTCCAAGAGAGTCCTGGTTTATTATCAATGATATTGGCAAAATGTCGCCCACGTTGAGAGCTGCGTAGATTAGATTTCAGATCTGGCGCAAATTCCATAGATCGGGTTATGAGTATTGTTCCATCTTTGGCTTGTAGTTTGAAATCAGTGCATGCCTGTAAGGGACTAATAGAAGAAAGTAAGGTAACAGCAATTAATAGACGCCATACATTTTTGCCCACGTGCATTCCTTGTCGAGGAGAATAAATAATTTTTCAGAATAGTGAAAATACTTGCACAAAACAAGAGAGTAGGGTTAATTACGAGGATCTCTTGGGATTAACACTGAACCACTAAGGATGAAACAAGTGCGTAAGTATCTAGGGCGAATTAAAAGTTTTATGTTCTCATTGTTTGTAAATAAATCCGTTGGGGCTCGTGCGTTGGTTATTCAAGAGGGCAAGGTCTTGTTGATTAAACATCGATATACTTCGGGGTGGTATACAATAGGCGGTGCTGTAGAAGCAGGGGAAACGCCCATTGAAGCTGTGCAAAGAGAACTTGGTGAAGAAGTGGGTATACGCTGTTTAAATTTGCCGAAATTGTTTAGTGTTTAGTATGCGGTTAATTAACCGCACTCTTCTCAGGTATAATGAGGTTGGGTAGACTACGCATATCAGTTAGCAATGAAGGGTCGATATTATAAGGAAGCAGTAGCTCTAGTTGTTCGATGGTGTTGGCT
>JACCWL010000108.1 GCA_013697645.1 Tatlockia sp.
ATGATTGGAAAAATGACAGGGAAGCCGATGCCTCTAATGTGCATGAATTAACAAAAATGGTAAATTAACAGGCTAGGACGGTAGACCGAATAAAGGGGAATTTACAGCAGAATATGGACTTGACCCAACCATGAAAACCAAAGGGTACTCGATGGGGTAATTGGATAATCGCCAGTGGTTCATCATCCACCTGTTGAGCATCAAGAATCACCAAATCAGATCTATCAATAGCTTCTCGATAAACATAACTTAATAAGAATCCATCTCCCTCAGCTGCATTACTTGAGCGCGGAACAAAGATAGGTTCTAATGGAAAAGCACCTTCACCAAAATTATGAATTTGTTTGTGATTGGTTTTTAAATCCCAATGCACAATAGAGTCAAAATGATTAAGTTCCTTTTTTTCGATTGCACAATTCAAATAAGCATGGCGATAGTGATTACCCGTAAATCGCTCATCTATACGAGGAAACTCTACATTGCTATCATCCAAGCGTTCCTTGATGATTGTTTTTTTCTTGAGATCAAAAATCCATCGGGTTAAACAATTCAAGTAGACAGCACTATCATCCGCAAAGGCAATTGTCTCCTTTGGAATATCATCCATGATGACCATTTCTAAAATAATTTTATCTGGAACTTCATAAGCATTCACCACATGAAAGCCCATAGCCGCCTCATCTTCAAACCAGATGACATCATTAGAATTTCCATATCTTGGCATAACTGCAAAACGCGTATTTAAGTTTGCTTCCCATTTAAAAATTTGCTCTCCTTGCATGACTCGTTGAAAGTCCCAAGTCAAAGGAAAGAGCGGGAAAATGTTGAAATGTTCAGTTATAGCAAAATCATGCATCAGGCTTAGAAAGGGCATAGCGAGTGTTTCTTGGTGAGTAATCTCACCCTTTTTATTCGCGATAAAATACCTGAAATCAGGACCAAAATAACTATAAAATATCAATTCTCCACTTAAGGGATCAATCTTTGGGTGAGCCATCATGCTACGATTTAATGATTGACTAAAAGTATAAGTTTCGCATTTTCGTAAGTCAGATCTATCTAATTTTACAGGGGGGCTGCCCTCATTAAGCGCTAATAAGTTGTCATGATGCCAAATGACATTGGTGTTAGCGGTATTGCGAGAAATCTGTTTTACAGAATCATCACAAGCCATCAAATCACGCATGCCACCGAATAAAGCTTTTCTAGCATGACGTTCTGCCAAAAATTTCTCAGTGCGAATCCACCTATTTTGATAACTGGCCTGGCCATTAGCTAAGGAGAGGGCGTGAATCATGCCGTCCCCCTCAAACATATGGTATTTTTCCGAATAGACATACTGAGGATTGGGACCATTGCGATAAAAAGTGCCGTTTAATTCTTTGGGTATTTCACCAAGCACAATAATATCGTGAATATCACATTCTGCAGGCCAAGGTTGTAAAATTCCTTTTAAAAAATTATTTTTAGGTAATGACTTAGACATTTGAGCCTCCTGCTAATTTGCTCCATTTTTTATACAATCTTTGCCATGCGGCTTGATCAGCCGGTACCGCCCAGTCGTAACCAATTTTTTGCCATTCCGGATCATCGGGTTCAAAGCCAATTTGCTTTATGTAATTCGCATTGCAAATAAAAAATTGCTTTTTATACGGCAACAGAAATCCACCCTTTGAATTAAGATAGGTTTTTGCTTCTGCGTAATCGGCAAACCATAAGTTGAGATAACCGCCTACAATAAAATGAATTTGGATTTTTAGATCAAGCCAAGATTCAAAGCCATTTTCAATAGCTATCACTTTAAGAGCGTGCTTAAGTTGCATGTTTTGTTGCATGATGTCTGCAATTGAACAATCAGCGAACTCTGCTAACCGGCTAAACCGTTTAGCAGCTTTTGCAGAATCGCTTGAGCGCAAAGACTTTAATAAAATAGCGGCTTGGATTTTAGCTTCGACAAGATGAAATGGTTTTCGTGTTTTATTCATTTTCATACCCTGTTTTATCGCCAAGTACCCACTATTTGGCAAACAAAGGTTAAATGAATAACGATCAAATATAACCTTAAATTAGGGTGAAATCCTCTTTTGTGGGTATAGGCGCCCCTTTGAGCCTGTTTATATTTTATACTAACAGAGTGACAGAGTAAAGAGATAAGAGAGTTTAAAGTGAGTAGCGGGCTATTTTTAATTTAAAGCGCCAAAGAAGCAATAAAACACTAACCGCCGCACCTAAAACCATTCCCCACCAAAGACCAGTCCCACCGAGATTGAAATATATAGCTAAAAAATAACCAAAAGGTAAGGCGATCCCCCAAAAACTTAATATCGAAATGAGCAGGGTAAATCGAGTATCTTTAAGCGCGCGTAAAAAGGCGAATAGTGAAACTCTCATGGCTTCAAAAATTTGAAATATAGCGCAAACCATTAAAAATTGGGTTGCAAAATTCACTATTTCTGCATTTTCAGGTTTACTAACATCAAAATCGATAGAAATGAGCTGGCTTGGGAAAAACCAATAAAAAAGAGCAACGACTAGCATAAAAATGGTTGAAATATAAATCCCCAGATAAGCAGTAGACTTTGCGGATGCCTTATCACCAGCGCCCAACAAATGCCCCATGCGAACGGTAATGGCTTGTGCTGTAGAAAAAATTACAGCCATCAAACTCCCAAGATACTGTAATGCAATCTGATTTGCGGCCATGATTAGGCTGTCAAATGATCCCATAATGAGAGTAAGCGCAAAGAAAAAGGCGACTTCAACACAATACATGATGCCCACTGGTATACCAACATGGAGCAACTCGACGAAATGTGAAGTTTTGGTAGGGGTGAATAATAAACCAAAGTAGCGCTTGTAGCGTTGGTTAGTAAAAACATATCCTCCAAGAAAGAGCACTATTATCCAATTGCTAACAGTCAATCCCCATCCAGCGCCATCAATTCCCAAAGCGGGTAAACCAAATTTGCCGAATATAAGGGCGAAACTGAAAAAGACAGTCAATGCCACAGAAAAGAGGCTGAATACTAAAATAAGACGTGCACGTCCCAAGCCCATGATCACTTCAAGCAGGGCAAGCATGATAAGGTTAGGTAAAACTCCCCAAGCCATAGCGCGTAAATAGTTTTGGGCAAGAAGAACAATGGTAGGTGTTTGTCCAAATAACAGGAAGAGGGGTGACATGTTCCAAAAAAGTAAAAAAGTGGGTACCGCAAATAAAATAGCGAGCCAAAACCCATCACGAACTATTTCTAATATGCTTTGATCATCCTCAGCTCCATGTTTGTGAGCTATCAAAATATTAATCGAACTTAAAGTACCAAAAAGTATGACAATCACGGTTCCAAACAACCAACTCACCAGTGAGCCTACTGCTAAAGCATTGGGACCTAAATGAGCCAAGAAGAGAGTATTAAAAAACCAAACTCCTGACTGGGTTATTCCTGTCATTGCAAGTGGCAGGATTAATTTCATCAAGGGATAAAAATTGTTTTTTAGGGTCATAAGGGCAGAAAAAATAGATACAGTTAATTAGTATATTTCTAACCTTCAAATAATCAAAATGCTTTGATTAACTAGATTATACTGGGCGCTAATGAGCAGCCATTGAGAAAAGATTCTGGTAATTGCTTGCTCTTCTTTCCATTATCATAGTTTAGGAAGAAAGTATTGGCTTGGTCTTCTGAATTATAGATAGGCTGATAAAAGTAGGTCATAGATTTTCCAATTAACATACTAGACATTGGAAAACTACCAGCTACGACAATAGCTGCCACAACATAAACGATCAAAGGTACTGTGTAGGGTGCAGATAGAATTAATCCTCCAAGCAAAACAGCGCTGAAGATAAGTAATGATGCAGAAATTATTGCTGCGGCTATTCTTGCATTAGGATAAAATTTTGAATTTGATGCTGTTGCTCTAAAATAAGATAATTTTTCAAAAAAACTATTTTCCTCATCTGCCCTCATTTTGTAATATTCGCTTACACATGCTTGCAAGGTCAAAGCACTGTCAAGAGGATGATTTTTTTCTGCTAAATCTAAATTTTCTAGAGGGTCGGGTCTATCGAGGAAATCTTCTTCTCTTTTTAAAATTAATTCATAGTTGAGAAGTAATTTTTTCATTTCAACATCTTCAGCATTTTCAGCCTGAGCAAGCATGACTTTAAAAATTCTTTCAATTTCCTGTTTATTAACAACGCTCATGGATGACCTCAAGATAAAAAATTTGCTTATTGTAAAATAAAAACTCAACAAGTTAAAGGTATGAGGCAAAATTAGATCAGAATTTAATCACAAAATTTAACTGGCTCTGTTAAATCCAGCGATTTTTTTATCGAGCTGAAATGCATTTCTTTAGCCAGAGGACAAAATTGTGAGGATTTAAGTTTGTATTCAATATTAAATACGGCCTTATTAGCCTTGATGAAAGGCTCTAATAGATTACATTCTTTATATTGAAAGCATTGTTCATTGACTGCAAAATCAAAATAAGGCTCTAATTCTTTGATTTGAGCTAGATCATTTTTTAATCCCACCAATAAGCCACTTTGATGTGCCATATTGGCCAAGAGAACATTGTAGTTAAGTTGATCTTGTTTTGTGAGTGGAAATCCCGTTTTATTGCTATAACCATCGACATTATCAAAATCTACCGCATCAAATCCTTTTGTTTTACATAGATTAATGCGAGCTTGCATGAGCGGTAAAAGTTGGGCGGTCTGTCGTATATCCAACCATTTTTCACCCGGCCATTGATTAGTTTTCCCTTTGACGCTCTCGGGAAAATCGCTAGCATCAGGGCGCCATTTTTCCCAAGCTCCTGCACTGATATAACAGATTGCTATGCTATTTAGTGAATGAATTTTTGCAACAGCTTCGGCATCATTGTCAAATCCATCAATATCATAAACCTCGGCCATTATAGAAAATCTTATTGGAGGAGATAAGATAATATTCCATTTAGAACCTACTTTAATTGGCGCCAAGCAAGTGGTACAGGGTTCTGGAGCTGGTAATTGAGCATAAGAAGATGAAAAAGGTAAAAAAGCTAACATTATCAATAAAATAATCATAATCCTTCCTTTGTTTGCTCAATTATTTAACAAGGAGTTGGGCGATAGATGAGACTTGTTCAACAATATTAGCTGGTGTTTTTTCAATAAAATCTGCTTTTCTTTGAATAAAGTCAATTGATTTTAGCTGATGGACAAGAATAGCTCCATCGGTTTTGTTCTCATCGGGTAATTTAACCTCAAGTTTAATTCCTCGTACTGTACTTGTGATTGGCGCTACGATTGCTAACATTGTATGTTCATTAAAAGCTTTTCGGGATAGAACAAAAGCAGGTTGACGTTTAATAATTTCTCTACCACTACTAGGATCAAAGTCGAGCCAAATAAGATCACCTTGTTCAGGTATGTAGACCATCAAATCTCCTTACCAAGGGTTAATTCATCAAGCCAGTCGCAATCTTCCTTTGTAAGTTGTAATTTTGTTTTTGGCGTTCCAGCTAACAAATCCTCTAAGGTTTGTTGTTCAACGACAGGAGTTAAAACAATTTTGCAATCCACAATGGTTAAATCCAACTTTGACCCAACATGGAGGCCAAGACTCTTTAAAATGGCCTTTGGGATGCTTACAATGTTTGCTCCACCAGACTGTCTAATGGCTAAATGGGTCATCAGAATTCTCCAATTATCTCTTGTTATACTATTATATAACACAATTTTGTTTTATTAAAGTAAAACTCCGTCGTACGCGTTTAGGCATTGTTTTAATAAAAATAATTGCATTATGGGAATAAAGATATTAAGATGTATGTGTTGTTAGGTTTTTTTGAGGTTATTCTTATGGCGGAATTTTTTACTATCACTTTAATCATCATACTCGCGGCAATTTCTCCAGGTCCAGATTTTGCAATGGTGGTTAAAAATGCATTAATGCACGATCGTAAATGCGGAATATTGACTGCTCTAGGCGTGTCGTTAAGCCTGCTTATTCATTCGACTTATTGTATTTTCGGATTAGCGATTATTATTTCCCACTCATTAGTACTCTTTAGCCTCATTAAATATTTAGGGGCGGCTTATTTAATTTATATTGGAATAAAATCTTTGCTAGCTAAGCAGGCCACAATGGAAATAAACGGTCAGAAAACCAGGACTCCACTAAGTGCCTATCAGGGCTTTATGCAAGGTCTGCTCTGTAATCTATTAAATCCAAAGGGGATTATGTTTATCCTGGCGTTTTTTACACTCATTATAAATCCATCGTCTTCTTGGCTTCATCAATTTGGTTTTGGTGTTGAGATTGCCTTGATTCATTTTATTTGGTTTTCATGGTTGGCATTGATGATTACCCATCCTCGAGTGAGAGATTCTTTAAATAAAATTCAACACTACATCATTAGAGTGATGGGTGTGATTTTAATTGGTTTTGGGGCGCGAATTGCCACTTTATGCCAGGTGATCTAATGACGGAGTTAGATAGGCATCACAAAGTCATTTCTAATTTAAGACACTCAGCGCGCAAATTAGTCAGAGAATTGGACATGCTCAAAATAAACATGTCTCGTATAAATAGAACACCGCAGCATTGGCATGCCTTGATTGAAATTTCCAACGAACCAAATATAACCATTGCAAAACTGGGGCATTTGCTTCGTTTATCGTCGTCAAACATGTCACGCATTGTGAGCTCATTAATAGATGAAAAACTAGTAGAAGCCACGAATGGGGCGGATAAAAGGGAAAAATATTTACAAATTACAGCAAAAGGAAGGATTGAAAAAGGCCATATCGACGAATTTTCGACTTCCAAAATAAAAGACGCACTGGAATTTTTAACAACTGAAGATCAAAGTCAAATCATTGATGCCATGCAAAAATATGCTGATGCTTTGGAAAAGTCTAGACATGCAAGAGAACAAATAAAAATCAATACGCTGTCAACTTCACGCACTATACGAAAACAAATTATTGCAATGATTGAAAATATCCAAAAGCAGGAATTTTCTTTACCCGTAACAGTTGAACTTAATAGTGGTGCACTCAGAGCAGAAGAAGAATTCTATTACAATAACTCTTATAATTTTTGGTACGCCACAGATGATGCGGGGACTATCATCGCTAGCATTGGCCTTAAAAAAATAAACACTCAGTCCGGTGAAATTAAAAAATTTTTTGTGGCAAAACCCTATAGAGGAAGAAGTGTTGCTCGGAAATTACTCTATACCTTATTAAAAGCTGCTGCTAAACATCAATTCACTTATTTGTATCTAGGCACCGTTGATAGTCTACAGGCCGCCCAGCGTTTTTATGAAAAATATGGGTTTTCATTGATTAACTCCTCGGAGTTACCTTCTGACTTTATTAGATGTGAATTGGATACAGTGTTTTATAAAATCAAAACCAAAGACATTCAAGCCCGGCTTGCTGAATTATTAGAGTAATTTCTCCACCTTTCAAACAAATCGTAGCCTTGATTCCACGCCGCGTAATCAAGGTTTATCATTAAATCGTTACAGAATAACGATCATCCATTTATGATTTCAACTTAAAAAAC
>JACCWL010000113.1 GCA_013697645.1 Tatlockia sp.
ATTTTAAGACGTGATTTGAATAAAACGGGGGAAAGGATTAGGACGACCTAAGTCGCCCTAAATCACGTCACGGTCATCGGCGTCCCCGCCTGTACCGCGGTCTAATAATAAAGAGGCTGTGTGAGAATTTATATATTAACTTTTTGAAAAATGGTCTAGATTTTTCGCCCGCTTTAGTACTTACTACATTGTTACACCGCAAACCACTGATTTATATCAAATTTTAATACACCCTTTCTGGCTACGTACCAGAGGGTCGGAGGTTCGAATCCTTCCGGGCGCGCCATATTATCAAGGACTTACGTGAATTTTCGAGATGCTCGTACACTGTGACCGAAACGTGACGTAAAAATTATAAATTAGATTCATACAACACTCAACGAATCCTCACCCTAATTCATTTTTAATTAATTATAGAATTTTGTTTTGTACTCGTTCTACTGCAAGTCTTAGATGCTCACTCGACAAATGCGCATACCGTAATACCATTTAAAAACTTGACCAATACCGTTAATAACACCCCCTTATAAATGCCCTGCTGCATATTTATGTAAAATACTAGAAATTAATGTTTGATACGGTAGTCCTTCATAGGCTGCCATTTGCTCAATCTGCTCTAAATCAGCGGATGATAGCGATATTTATGCGAGCATCTTTACGCAGATAGTTTGAAGCTGCCTCTCTAGCTTTAAACATTTCTTCTTTTATATTTGCTGCACTTTTTAATTCGCCTCGATCAAAAGAATCAGATATTGCTTGTTCTTCTTCATCCAAATCGAATACGGGTAATTTTCTTTTATTAGTCATAGTACACCTCACCTCATTAAATACTGTTTAGTAGCTTTTCGGTTAGGAAATGCTGTCTTTAAAAATATACTATTGTCTCCTTCCTTTATAAAGGGAATAAGATAAGCATAGTCGTATAGATCCAGTACATATATTTTTTGAGTCGGATACTGGTTAGATTTGGGATGCTGTATAACATCAATAGCCCCTTACTATCTAATACTGCAATAATTTGCTCAAAACTAATGCCTCTTTTTTCAAAGACCACATTGATTATATTTTTGCTAAAAATTCAAGCAAATCGAATAGATGTAATTTTAAAGGATAGATTTGAGAGCTTGCATTACTGAATCTAGCTCTCACATTATTTTACGAATTAACCCACATTATTCTGCCAACCAATTTAAAGAAACCACAATAAATTTGCTCATGAAGAGGAAGTCCTGTGGAAGCTTAAACTTAGTCAAGGCTATATACTGAGATATAAGTCGCCCTCAACATCTGCTGTTGTACAACAGCTCTCAGCGATTAATTTATAAAGAACATAGGCGATAAGAATCGGCCAGAATAAAGGTACATACATCCAACAAGGTATTTCCCAACTTTTATTTTCTTGATGTGAGGAAGAATCATTAGATTTGCTGCATTTTTTACGAGATTCACCATTATTATTGACAGGTCTCTCGTTATTAAAAAATAAAGAATTAGCAGATGCCTTCACAATTTTTTCTTGATGAATCGTATTATCAGACTGCGAAACATTTAAGTCTAACTGAATACTAGTGTCTAATGGTTGCCCGGTTTTCTTTATCGGTTCTGAAAATAAACCTAAATTTAATTTGTTTAATGAACCAAAAGTACCCTCAGACTCTACAGGATAAAAGAAAGGTAAGGATGCACTGCCTAAGTTCCAGCGTTGTTTGAGATGATGCTCTTTTATTTCCTCATTAGATTTTTTTGTATCTTCCTGATTATAGTAACAAGGAAGGTATGATTTTAAGTCTTCACTAAATATTCTGACAAGCGCATTTTTTGCTTTCTGATTTTCTAAATTATCAGGATTAGCAACTGCCAGTGACAACTTATAAATCCTATCTGCCACTTCTATATCTTTTAGCATGGCTGAATAGCATGGGTAAAATTAAGACTATACAACCCACAGTTATTATCAGTTTTATCTGTCAGTTGTAAATCATGGGAGACATCAATAATCGGCGGTTTTGTAGTAAATCTAATTCCAATTTTCCAATCTGCATAGAAATCTAGCTCGAAAACTATGCTTATATTTGGATCATTAGTAATCTCATCAAACCTTTCTTTACCGGATTTTTTTTTCCAGAAATTAACTAGTAAAGCTGTTTTTTCTTCCTTGTTGACTAATATTGTCGCTGAATCCTTTAATGTTGAATCCTCTAAATTTATCGAAAAAGTCTTATTAATATAAATTTTGAGATCAGAAAAAGGATTAGGATCATCAAATAATTCATTAAAATTTAAACGACTTGAATAAAATCTATTTTCTTCTAGCTGAAATGCAGTGTTTTGAAAATATGCGGGAGATACATTTGAATTCATGAAAAGAGTACACAATACTTTGGAAGTCGCAGGATTTCTTACGGAAATTATAGTAAAAGCATGCCCGTCTCTAGAAATTGGTGTCAGTAAAAATCGTGGAAAGTTACTCTGATCGTCTGATATTTTGCGGTTGATGAATGGCTTATCGAACAAAATATGACCTTTATCAATCGCATTAATGGGTCCGAATTCTACTGAAATATCCTCAGATATTAACTGATGATTAAGCAACTCGTTTAAAAAATGGTGATATTTATGTAGTGTAGCTTGAGTATAAAATACAGCTGAGTCTATAAAAGCATTTCGATACATCATTACATTTGGAAGTAATTTATAAATTTTCAATTCGTAATGGTCGCTTTTTTGCTTGTCTTCTTTAGTAGTGGCATCACTAAGAACTGGATGGTTTTCAAAAAAATCAATGCGGTCTGCTTCACGAGAAAGGTACTCTCGAATCACAGGATTAGCAAAAAATGCTTGTGTGGTCTCAGGATGTTGTTTTTCATCCAGGAAGTTTTTTAATTTCTTACCTTGAGTTGCCTTAAATTTTACTACTTCTGCATTAAAGACTTCTTTTTTGCTCAACATTTACTAATAACCTCTTATGGAAGCATCTACCCTGGAATTAGGCACCTTGGTTTTTTTTTACTCGATCTTAAAAAAAAAGAAAAATTATACCACAAATAAAATAATTAATGACCAATAAATTGATAGACCAATAGTTTACCAACATTATAAACTCCGTTTAGAATGATATATTAAGCTCTAAAAAGATCCACTTTTCTCATTTTAATGGTATTTAATGGAATTATTGGTTTATTCACTATTAATTCTCACTTTAATAAGAAATATTTGCAAAAGAGTCTAAATTCACTATAATTCTCATTATAATAAGAATTTATAGGCCATTTATGGATAACCCTATTATTAATAGCGCAGCAGAGTTAGCAGAAGCACTCAAAATGCGGCGGCATCAGTTGAAAATAACCCAAAAATCCTTGGCTGCTTTTTGCAATCTTTCACATAATGGTATTAGTCGTATTGAGCTAGGCCAATCTGACGTCCAGCTTTCAACAATTTTGAAGCTCTCTAAGGTTTTAGGCTTCAAAATTAGTCTTGAGATGGAACCATGAAATCTCTTTATGTTTATTACGAAAATCAGCGAGTAGGCGTTTATTCTCGCGATGACAACTTAGTTTCTTCATTTAGTTATGATGACCAATGGCAAGTGGGCGAAAATAGCTTTCCCTTAAGCCTGGTTATGCCTCTCTCTCAGCAAACTTTTAACAACAAAATTACGCTGTCCTTTTTTGAAAACCTTCTTCCTGAGGGTGATGTGCGGGACGCATTAGAACGTGATCATAATATTCATAATTCTTTTGAATTTTTAGAATATTTTGGTCAAGATTGCGCCGGAGCTATTATCATTACAGCAGACGAAACGTTTTCATATAAACCCAGTAGTTCCAATATGAAAAAAATTAATATTGAAGAAATATATGGGGCAATAAGAAACAAAAAATCTATCGCAGATCTAGTATCTCATATGGAACCTGGGTATCTTTCTCTAGCCGGGGCACAAGACAAATTTGCAGCTATTGTAAAAGAAGGAAACGTATTTTTGCCCACTCATGGAGCACCAACTACTCATATTATCAAAACGCCTATACTTCGTCATGGGATTAAAGAATCGGTATATAACGAGTTTTATTGTATGGAATTAGCTCGCGCCATTGGCCTGCATGTAGCTCCTTGTGAAATTTTAGAGGGAGTTTATCCTCTTTTTATCACCGAACGATATGATCGTATTAAAGATGATCAAAAGGTAGTGCACAGACTGCATCAACAGGATTTTTGTCAGGCTCAAGGGGTAGTGAGCGAAGCAAAATATGAGTTTAAAGGCGGACCAAGCATCAAAAACAATTATGACTTAATACTTAATAATATTTCAGCAACCAAACGTATTCAGGCATTGCAAGAATTTCTATCTTGGATAAGTTTTAATCTACTTATTGGAAATAACGATACCCACTCTAAAAATATTTCATTATTGTTAGTTAACAATAAAAATGAACTTGCACCATTTTATGATCTTCTATGCACATCGATTTATGAAAGCTTACATAAAGATTTTTCTTTTAGAATTGGAGACCGATATACTTTTGCACAAATAGGCTTAAATCAGTTTACACTTCTTGAGAAGGAGATAGGCATAAAAAAAGGATCGTTTACTCAGCGAATGAAAGACACCCAAGAGCTAATATTAACTCATAAAGACAGCGTTCTTGAACATCTAATGGATAAACATCCACAAGCTAAAATTCCTAAACGTATTAGTGCATTGATTACCAAGCGAGCAAAAGGACTTCGGCAACAAGGTGTATGAATTAAACCAAGTTATACCAGTAGGGGTGTAATATCCTTCTGAAAGGACCAATTGATGTATTAGAATCTATTTTATTGAATCTATTTCATTTGACAAATAACAATCTAATAGAGTATTATTGTATCTGCTTAATAACTAAACATACATCAACGAGGCTTAACCAAATCATGAAAATCACTTCTTAAGTACGCCCTAAGCACAGGGCGGTGATTAAAAACCAAATCGGTTTTGATCAACAAACACCATAGTCCCCTGTAATACTTAAGAGAATGACATGATGCACAAGCCAATTCAATTTCAAAGCCTTAGCCTTTCGTTTCCTCATAAAACTTGTTTTGCGGATTTTAGTGGTCAAATTCAATATGGCAGTCGTATTGCATTGATTGGTCGAAATGGTTCTGGCAAATCTACGTTACTCAAATGGTTTGCCGGATTAATTGATCCCTCCGAAGGCGAAATTAAGTATCCGACAGATTGTCGTGTTGGCTATGTTCCGCAACTCATTGATGCATTTGATTCATTTAGCGGGGCTCAGCGTTTTAATAAAGCACTAACTGAAGCGCTCTCTTTAGGTCCTGATATTTTGATGCTGGATGAGCCCACCAATCATTTGGACTGCAATAACCGCCGATCACTCATTCGAATGCTGCGTGCCTTTGAAGGGACGCTCATTATGGTAACCCATGATGTTGAATTACTGAATGCAACAGTCGAGACCATTTGGCATATCGATAATGGTGGTGTAGCCGTATTCTCTGGTTGTTATGATGATTATCAGCGCGAGATGAAGATTCAGCGTGCTGCTATTGCTGATGAGATTGCTGATTTAAATCGGAAAAAAGAACAGGCACACCATGCGTTGATGCAAGAACAGACGCGTGCTAAAAGCAGCCGAATTCGAGGAGAAAAGCATATTCAACAAAGAAAATGGCCAACTATTGTTTCAGATACAAAGGCCAGAAATGCACAGGAGACCTCAGGTCGGAAAAAAAGCTCGATTAATCATAAGAAGCAGGAGTTAATTGAACGTTTATCGGAGTGTCGGGTGCCGGAGATTATTCAACCAAAATTTTCTATAACTGGCATCGAAAGTAATCAAACCTTGGTGACTATCAGTGGTGGTTTCGTGGGGTATGAGGGGAACTTCCCTATTTTGCAAAATTTGAGCCTTTGCATCAAATCGCGCGAGCGGATTGCAATCCAGGGGAATAATGGTTCGGGTAAATCGACCTTGGTGAAAGCGGTTTTGGGCGATAATATGATTATAACGCAGGGTGAATGGATACTCCCAAGATCACAGGAGATTGGTTATCTGGACCAGCATTACGGTACGTTGTCAGAGGATATGACCGTTTTTGATACGTTGAGCGCTTTGTTGAGAGACAGAGCCTATCTAGATATTAGAATACACCTGAATGATTTTTTATTTCGTAAAAACGAAGAAGTAACTGCAAAGGTTTCGACACTTTCTGGTGGTGAAAAAGCTAGGCTTTCCTTGGCACGAATCGCAGCGATTACGCCTAAATTGCTCATTTTGGATGAAATGACGAATAATTTGGATTTTGAGACACGTGAGCATGTGATTCAGGTTTTGCAGAATTACCCGGGTGCTATGCTGGTAATTTCCCATGACGCTGATTTTTTGACAGCTATCGGAGTTACTGATAGGTATAATTTAAAAGACGGCTTGTTAAATTCGATAAAATGATAGATCAGTCCGAATTAAAGAAAAACATTAACCCTATGAGGTTGTCTATTTTTTCTGATCTTCTTAATAAAACCTTAAGGTTTGATGCGTATTATTCCGCCCCACTATATTTTGAGAATCAATATGTACGAAAAACGATTAGAAAATGAATATACGACTTTCTCACCATCCAATTCGTTTATATTTTCGCTTTTAGAAGATTTGTTTAAAAGTCAGTCACAAATAGATGATGAGCAACTAATTGATACCATTAACTCCTTGAGAGAATGGAAAGTTACTAAAAAAAATAAGATTGAAAGTTTTTCTGCAAAAGAGAAAGAACAATGTCAAAAAGACATTTTTTGGCAAATGGAGGCCATTCTAAAACTGAATTTATATTTCAAGAACAACTTACCGTATTTTGCCAGTTATGCCATCAATGTAATTTGTGAAGAACTTTTTACAATATTAATTTCCTTATCAGATGAGAGAAGTTTAGAGCACTATCTTATAGACACTGAAAATACAATCTACAATGTATTTGATACTCCTGTTGTAACAGATGACGCTGAGCTAAAAACGCGAGTGTTTATCTGCCATGCTATAAAAAATGTGACTCAAAAAACTTTGTTACCCTTTAGGAAAATTACAAGGCTTGGTTTGTCTATGGATTATCCTAGGTCTGAATTAGATTTAGATTTTCTAGACAATGTTTTTGCTTGGAGTATCAAAGAGTCTAAAAGCACCTCTAATCAAAACTGCAAAATATATAAACTCGAATCCAAATTTAGGAATTTTATTATCCAATTTAAATATAGCGACATCTCCTTATTTATTTTAGATTCCATAGAGATTAGAACCAAACATAAAAAAACCGCTTATTGCCTTACAGACTCATTAAATAAAGCGGGTATAAAATTTGGAGTTACACCTAAATTTGTTTTCAATATTACTGACCTTACACCAGAGAAATTTAGTTTATTGATGCCAATTTTATTAAGATTTGCCCCGCTTAACAGGAAAATGAGTAAAAAATTGTTTTCAATAATTAAATGTTATGATCCCGCGAAAGACGCACATGATTTATTAATTAAAGGAGAATATGAACTAGCAATATCGAAGGCTTGCGAGGGGGTTGAGAAAGGTTTTAAAGATTGCCTTTGGAATTTAGCTGAACAAATGAAAGAAAAATTCATTTTAGACCAAGCATTCTTGGCTTATAACTCCATCGATATAGGGAGTCCTTTTTTTAAGGAAGCTAAACTTCAGTGTTTTCATATTATCGAAAAAATATTGTTTTCTGCTTCTACTTTATTATCACAACAAGAAATAACTGAGTTTAAAGAATATCAATTTCGATTGTTATTAGATATCTGTAAATTTGGTAAAACGGATCCTCAGTTTGCTCAGTTTGAAAAATTAAAAGATTCCCTTTTTTCTGAATTATGTGGAAAAACCACTATGTACGCAGAGATTAATGGAATTCAAACCAAAGGGAGCACACTACTTAATATAGCCCGCGCAATGCGGCAAAAGGAGCAAAAACCAAATGAATCGAAGAGTCGAAATCAAATTGAGCTGATGAAACCAATAAAAAATTCCTTGCCATTGGTTAATCATGGCCTTTTTGCAAATTTTCTTAAAGATGATGCACAAAAAACCCTTATTTCATCATCAAATTCGCTCATTCTTTTAACTATTGAAAATATGTATAAACAGAATTCGGAAATCGATCTGGGCAGCGAGGTATTCAATGAGACTATTTTATCTCTAAAAAAATGGGCTCAAGAAAAAAGTTTAGAAATTCAAAATTCTTCTCAAAAAGAAAAAGAACTTCTACAAAAAAATATTTTTAATGATATGGAAATGACTTTAAAACTATATATGTTTTTCAATATAAATCTGCCAGATTTTAACATTAAAGTGATCAATTCCCTTTGTAATATCGGTTTTACATTGATGGTTAAATTATCCGACAATAATTTTTTAGAGCGCTTTGTTCTAGACACTCAATTTGGAATGAATCCTGACAAAAATAAGCAATTTATTAACTATGCTATTCAGAATGCGACACTGGGTAATGAACAACCTTTTTTGGGATTTGAGAGATTTGGCTGCTCGAAGGAATACCCTAAATCGGATTTCGATTTAGATTTTCTAGACAATGTTTTAGGCTGGGGTATCCTTGAGATTAAGGAAAAAGAAAAAACTGTAATAGTCGAATCTAAAGTTAAACATTTTTTCAAGTTCAATTTTGTGTATGAAAAATCCTCCTCTGATATGGATTATATTGTAGTTGTACCTGGCGGATCAAAAAATTTCACAGCCTTTGAGACAGCATTAAATGAGAATAATATTGGGTTTATAGAACAACAAAGAGAAGTCATTTATATAACAGCGATCACTAAAGAAATCCTCTGCTCTTTCATGCAAGTATTATTATGCTTTGCACCTCTAAATAAAGACTTATGTAGTGAGTTGGATTCAATAATCGGCTGTTTTGATCCCGCTATAGAAGTGAATGAATTTATAATGGAAGAAAAATATGAGTTGGCGATAGAAAGAGCGAACATAGGAGTGCGTCTAGGTTTTAAAGATTGTCTATGGAATTTAGCTGAAGACTTGCACAAAAAAAATCTTTTTGATAAAGCACTTTTAGCCTACGATTTGATAGAAAAAAACAATCCTTTTTATAAAGAAGCAAAAATTCAGAGTTTCAATATTATTACAAGAATAATGTCTTTTAATACATTCTCAGAACCAGAAATAATAGTTTATAAAGAACGGCAATTTATCTTGTTATTGGACCTCTGCAAATTCGATAGCGATGAGTATCATTTTAGAAAACTAAAAGATGGACTCTTTTCGGAATTATGTGGAAAGTCCATGAGTAAAATTGAGAGCAACGCTGAAACGCTGCTTGATTTAGCCCGCACAATGAGACAACCTGAGGATCAAATTGTGTCAAAACAGACAAAAAACTGTGTTGTTGCTCGATTTTTTAGGGCATCTCCCCCTATCACTAATACGACATCTACGACCAGTACAACGAGTACCATTGGTACAAGTAGCACCTTTTAGAACTAGGAAAGGACAAAAGCCCTGCTCCATAATACCACTCATAACTAACCACCTATCCCCTTTAAATTAGATCGCAATAGATTTAAAAAAAACCAAGCCGCTTACTTGTTTTTCCTGATGGCTTAAATTATTCTCCATCGGATATAAAATGATCAAATAAAATTTTAGAGGGATTTTATATGATTGAGCAAAATTCTTTTTGCTCATCAAAGGAAAGGATTTTAATGGCAAAGGACATTTTTATGTCTTTCAAATAGGTAAAAAATAATGAAAAAAACAACTATGGCTGCCAGTGCCTTGTCGTGCCTCCTGATTTGTTCAAGTAGTTTTGCAAATGACACAAAGCCTACAGGATTATATTTGAAGGGATTTTACGATTACTCTCCTAGTAATCATTTTACTAACCCTTCTATGTATGGTCTAGGAGCGGGTTATAAATTTGGCTTATTTAGAGCGGAGGGTCAATATTCTTATGGGCAACATTTTTCTACACATAAACACAGTTTTAATGCATTAGGGTATTTGGATTTAGATAATAGAACTATTTTTTCTCCTTATATCGGTTTGGGACTGGGATATAGCGATTTCACTCGTAGAAACATAAATTATATAAATAATTTAGATTTCAAACTGCGAGGCCCCTCACTTGTTGCTGCAATTGGTTCACGAATCTATTTAAATCAAAATCTGGCTTTGGATTTAGGATATAAAACCTCCTGGAATTCTTCCAAAAATCAATTATCGTTTACAGGAAATGCCACCCTCGGCGCAACATTCCACTTTTAGTGGGGGTTCTTAGAGTGCTGTATTAAACTGATTTTAGTGAATAGATGTGGGAGCTTGCATTACAGAGCTCTCTCATTATTTAGGGGGTTCGAACTGCTTTAATAAATTTTTTGTCTTCTGAACTTAAGGGAAATGTACTTTTTTAGCTGGAGATCTAAGAACATGATTGCAATGGGATTTTCAACAGACCAATTTCTAAGCCATAACTGACGATGCCCTTAAAAAACTTATTAATACTAAAACAAACCTAAACATCTTACATTCCATAAATTTACCGAAAGGTTCTCCTATGAATTGTTGCTCATTTTTGAAAAAAGTATGCAGTATTTTCCTATGAAATATTTTTAGGTTGTGCTAGTTTATTGCAAGCCAGATGTTCAATTTATAAACTTTTGTTTAATATATTCCAGTATGAAGTTTCTATCCGTTAAAAAACGTAATTTTAGTAAGTTTTTGAGAAAATATTTTATTATAGTCGAGGATAGAAGGGATTTGGGAAAAGAAAAAGTGCATAAAAATGCACTTTTTCTTTTTTCTAGCTTTTCAAAACAATTATCTTGGACGGTTTTGTCCGCCTTGTTCATTGTCTTGACCATGCTTGTCTTGACCTGGATTATTCTGACCAGGCTGGCCTTGACCTGGCTTACCTTGACTTGGATTCTGACCTGGTTGACCTTGGTTTGGCTTTCCT